>JAHDGV010000088.1:3883-6170 GCA_020631655.1 Chloroflexota bacterium
GTGGCCGAAGAAGCGGTTGATCTTGTGACGGCCCAATCTGGCCAAACAACCCGGCCGTGCCAAACGCACTCCCGGCCGGTTCTGGGGGGCGACATCGAGGATGTTGATCACTTTTTGAATCAAGCATCAAATGAGTACGGGGGTCAAATCCCACCGGAATTCTTTTACACCTATGGTACCCAGCACCCATCCGTTCTTGCTGATTTAACCGATTATTCCCTGGAAAATCTGTTTGAGGCTAAAGTAAACTATGCCGTGCGTCATGAAATGGCACATCGGATATCAGATGTGCTTTTACGGCGATTAGATAGCGGCTCGGGTGAATGGCCGTCTGATCGTGAAGTGGCAACGTGTGCAGAGATAATGGGTGTAGAACTAGGCTGGAGCGCTACAGAAAAACAATCAGCCATTGATGAGTTTGAACAGGAAATGCTGGTTCGCTGGCCGTTTAAGGCTCATCAACGCATAAACTCAAGTAGAGAAACAGTTGAGCAATAAAGTTTTAGTTACTGGGGCAACAGGTTTTGTTGGCCCTTATTTGATTAAAGAGCTTGTGGCTGCTGGGGAGCAGGTTAAAGCGCTGGTGCGGGATGCTAAAAAAGGGGCTGAATTAGCCAAAGCAAATAAAGACAATGTAGAAGTTGTGATCGGGGATATTACAAAGCCGGAGACGCTTGCTGCCGCCGTGGCTGATGTCCATACGGTCTATCATCTGGCAGCAACTTTTCGATCTGAAACGTTGAGCGAAGCGGAGGTTAATGAGACCAACGTGGCTGGGACCGAAAACATGCTCCAAGCGGCCGAGACGGCCGGGGTGAGCCGTTTTGTTCACTGCAGCACCGTTGGTGTGCATGGAGTACCTGACAATCCACCGGCCGATGAAACCGCTCCGTTCAAGGCTGATAACTATGTCGCTATTTCCAAACGGCGCGGAGAAGAAATCGCTCAAACCTTTGCAAAACAGTCGAAAATGGGGGTTACCGTGGTACGAACGGGCCCTGGAATTTATGGCCCGGGGGATACGCGCTATCTAAAATTGTTTAAAGGGATCAAGAAAAAACGCTTTTTTGTGTTTGGTAGCGGCGAAATTCAGTATCAACTTGTATATGTTGAGGATTTTGTACGCGGTTTGATCCTAGCCGGAACCCATCCAGATGCGGCCGGAGATACGTTTATTATCACCGGTGGCTATTCGATTACCCTCAATCAGCTGGTAAAAATGGTGGCAGACATTGTTGAAGTTGATCCACCCAAAATGCGTTTTCCGGTGATGCCGCTGTATTATGCCGGTTGGCTGTGTGAAATTGTGTGCAAGCCGTTCGGCATCAGCCCGCCGCTGTATCGGCGACGGGTCGATTTTTTCCGCAACAGCCGCTCATTTTCCATCGGCAAGGCTGAACGGGTTTTGGGCTTTTCACCGCAGGTTTCTTATGAGGATGGGCTACGCCGTACGGCCAATTGGTATCGAGAAATGGGGTATCTTTCATGACAAGCAAACTACACGATTCAGCTCCAGAAACGTTTGGACCGCAGTTAGATGCGGTCCGGGATTATTGGAACTCCCATCTGCACGATCAGGCGGTTGTGAAGGCTGAGGCTGGCACAATTGAATTCTTTGATCAGCTTGATACCTATCGGTTTGGCAAGCTCCATTATCTGCCCAAATTGGTCCAGTATGAAAACTATGCGGGCAAAAAGATTTTGGACGTCGGCTGTGGCGCCGCGATTGATGGGGCCAGATTTGCGGCCGGTGGTGCAGAGCTAACTGGCGTGGATCTGGCAGATGTCTCGCTACGTTTGGCACAGAAAAACTTTGAACTGCGCAATTTGGCCGGTGAATTTCACATCATGAATGGGGAAGCGCTGGACTTCCCAGACGATCATTTTGATGTGGCCTATTGCCACACGGTGCTGATGTACACGCCCGATATGCAGAAGATGATTAATGAAATGCATCGGGTGCTCAAACCGGGTGGTGTTGCGATCATGCAGTTGTTTAATCAACGTTCATGGCTTACCGCTATGTCGAAAATAGTTAAGGTCGATGTTGAACACATCAGCGCACCCAATTTTGGCTTGTACACACAGGCTGAGTTTGAGGCGAAACTCGGCCGGTTTAGCTCGTTTGAAATGATCCCAGAACGCTTCCCGTATCCTACAAAAATCCACAGCGGGTTAAAGGCCCAGCTGTACAACAATGTGTTTGTGCGCGGATTTAATCTGATTCCCCAATTTTTGGTGCGGCCGTTGGGCTGGCATCTGGTTGCGTTTGCAACAAAATAAATTC
>JAHDGV010000088.1:6270-17783 GCA_020631655.1 Chloroflexota bacterium
TTTTTGGTGCGGCCGTTGGGCTGGCATCTGGTTGCGTTTGCAACAAAATAAATTCACCTGCACAGTTTTACTCTAGAGAAAGACCATGACGAAAGAAAAAGTGTTTATCACCGGCGCAACAGGGTTTACCGGCGGCTATTTATTCCGAGAACTTGTACGGCAAGGGTATCCGGTACGGGCCCTAGTCCGGGACAAACGCAAAGCCCAAGCACTGCTAGATGCGGGTGACAATGTTGAATTGGTTGAGGGAGATGTGCGGGATGCGGCCGTTTTGAACTCGGCCCTGCAGGGGATTCATACCGTTTACCACATTGCGGCGATCTTTCGGCAAGAAAATGTGACCGAGCAGGATATGTTTGATGTAAACGTGACCGGCACAAAAAACATGCTCGAGGCGGCGGTTGCGGCCGATGTGAAACGCTTTGTCCACTGTAGCACGGTGGGTGTGCATGGGGCGCCAAAGGTGATTCCGGCCGATGAATCGGCCGACTACAACCCGGGAGATTACTATCAGCGCTCTAAAGTTGATGGGGAAAAGATCGCCATCGAATTTATGAAAAAAGCGGATATCCCGGTCACTATCTTCCGGCCGGGGCCTGGTATTTACGGGCCGGGTGAGATGCGCTTCCTAAAAATGTATCGGGCGATCAAAAAACGCCGTTTTGTTATGTTTGGCAGTGGAGAAATCCACTATCAATTTATCTACATCGACGACCTTGTAAAAGGGATCATCGCGTGTGGCACACTCGATCAAGCGATCGGGCAAATTTACATCTTGTCTGGCAACGAAGCAGTCACGCTTAACGAAATGTGCGCCATTATTGCTGATGCTGTTGGCACAAACCCGCCTCGTCTGCGTTTTCCTGTGATGCCCCTGTATTACTTGGGCTACCTGTTTGAACTTGTTTATGCGCCGTTTGGGGCCGAACCCCCTCTCTATCGCCGGCGGGTTGATTTCTTCCGCAAAGATCGCGCGTTTATCATCGATAAGGCCCGCAAAGATTTAGGCTATAACCCGGTTGTGAACACCCGCGAAGGGTTTATGAAAACGGCCGCTTGGTATAAAGAAAACGGCTACTTGTAATCGGCCAAATCTTTCAGACTCAAAAATCTGTCCCACATGAATAATCTCATCTTTTTTCTGGTTACAGCACTAGCCGTCAGAGTGCTGGGCAACATTCTACAACAGCTTGGCGGTGATAATGATCAACCGAATCGCTGGTTTTTAAGGGCCGGTCTGCTTTGCCTGTTCTGTGCGGCTTGGTTCGCCGCATCTGCATGGGGAATATGGACGTCTATCTGGCTTGCGCTGGCACTGGGACTGATGGCGGCGATTGGTTTTTCGACCCGGCCGCAGATTTGGGTGATCGGGCTAATCGATTTTGTTTTAATGCTATTGATGGGATTGCTTTCAACCCCCGCGCTTGGGCTTGGTTCTGCGTTGCAGTACGCGGTGCTTTGGACCGCTTTGGCAGGAGTAGTTGATTTTGGTTCCCAGTGGGTTTTAAGGTTGATCCCGGCCAAAATTCAGTGGGGGTTGCTTATAGCCGGAGCCGTGTTAGGGGGTGCGATTGCCATCCTCAATCCGGCCGACCTTGCCAGAGGTAGCTACCGTTTTATCGAATCAAGATTGCTAACTGTGGGCTTGGACAATCCGTTTATGCGCTGGCAGGATGAGATGGTTGAGATTGAAACACCGTTTGTTTCGCCGTTTGATGCGCAACTGCATGAGCATAGTCCGCGTGTGGCGGAGTTAGCCAGAAGCGACCTGTTTAATCATGATCGCCGAGCCAACTTGCTCGACAACGGCCGGTTCGCCCCCGAAAGCGGGGTAGTCGTCCATCGGCCGATCGACATTATTTTTGAAGCGGGAGATTATCTCGGCAATCCGTTTGACTTGGTAGCCACCATCACCTTTGCCCATCCAGAGTCCGGAGAGACGCGCCAAACCGAAATGTTTTACGTGGGGTTCAGCACATGGGTCGGCCGGTTTACCGCCACGCAGGCTGGAGAATGGGTTTATCAAACCGAAAGCGCTCAGGCCGATTTAGACGGGTTGTTTGGGGAACTAAACATTGTTGAACAGCCCGATCTGCCCGGTTTTGTCAGTTACGAAGGGACAACGTGGGTCCGCACGGGTAACCCATCGACCGCTTTTATCCCCCAATTTGCGATGTACAAAGATCCCATTCGATATTATCAAGATCAGGCGATGATCGATGCGGATATTGAAATTTTGATCAATCAACACGGCTTTAACGGGTTGCACGTCAACGTCTACTGCCGTTGGTTCGAAATGGAAAAATCCCGCTGCGGCGATATTCAATCCCTGAGCCCAAGCCCTGATGTACGCACGTTTGAAGCGTTAGAAATGGTGATCACCAGCGTGTATGAAGCTGGTGGGGTTGTTCATATTTGGGCGTGGGGGGATACGGCCCGCACGCAAAACCCGGAACGCTGGGGATACAACGTAACCGAAGATCAGCGTCTACAGCGGTACATTGCGGCCCGCCTAGGGCCACTCCCTGGCTGGACGATGGGGTATGGTTTTGATCTGTTTGAGTGGACCGACGAAGAACAGCTTGACGCTTGGTACGGTTACATGCACGAGCATATGGGTTGGTCCCACATGTTGGGTGCACGGGCGTACAAAAACGAAATTGCCCAGATTTCGGAGCGAATGGACTATTCAGGATACGAACAGCATCGGCCGGATTACGATACCTACGTCGCTTCTCTGCTTGATCGGGGTGACAAACCAACCTTTTCTGAAGACCGTTTTCGGATAGACGGGCAAGCTCCTGACAAAGACTATTCGGCCGATGATACCCGCCAAGGGCTGTGGCGCTCGTTTATGGCAGGTGGTGTCGCTAACATCTGGGGGAATCTCCAGCTCACCAACGAAGGTTCATACGAAAAAGGGTCGTTTGCCTATCCAAATCCCGATGAGCTAAAAAGATATTTTGATTATTCGGCCGTCTGGTACGGCAAAGATATGGAGCGGTGCAATGATCAAACGGATCAAGTTTGTCTAAAAACGGCCGATAACAGTCGCACTATTTTTTACGGTGAGGCGGTTGAACAGATTCAGCTAGATCTTAGCCCGATGAGCGGAGATGCTCTCCCTTATCTGGCCCTAAACACCCAAACGGGTGCGCAAGAAACCGGCACACTCTCAGCCGAACTTCACACGTGGTCTGCCCCCGGCAGTGGGGATTGGGTGATTGCGGTTGGAGAATTCGAAACCCCCTGATATGTCGTTAAGCGCCCGCCTAAAATCGCTCAATCGGAAGCGGTTGCTCAACATCGGCCGCGTGCTGGTCAGCGTCATCATTGTTGGCTGGCTGTTTTACGTGGCCGATACCAATCAGCTGGCCGAGCGGTTGGCCGGGGTGAAATTTGGCTTTTTGCTGATCATGGCGCTGATTATTAACTTTGACCGGCATGTGATGGCTTTTAAGTGGAACCTGCTGTTAAAAGCCAAGGGGGTTGATTATCCGTTCTGGTCGGCCGTGGGGTCTTACTATCGGGCCGGCTTCTACGGCATCTTTTTGCCCACAGTTGGGGCTGACTCGGTGCGCATTGTCGATGTGTCGCGCAAAACCCAACGGACATCCGAAGTTGTTGCGTCGATTGCGGTTGAAAGGCTATTTGGCATTTTGGCCACTGTCATGCTGGGGATCGTTAACCTGTTTGTCTTTATCTGGTTTATCGGGAGCAACCAAGAACTGGAAGAAAACATACCGATTTTGATCGCCATGCTGGTGGGTGGAATCGCCTTCATCCTCATAACCCTAAACAAACGGGTCATCGACTTTTTCTTGGACCGCATCAAGCTCCCCGATTGGAAAATTGCGGGCAAAATCACAGAGATCATTCAGGCGTATCAGTCGTATGCAAATCATCCCCGCGCCTTGTTTGTGTTTTTGTTACTAACGATTTTTGAGCAGTTGATCCCCGCATTTTCAACCTTCTATATCTCAGAGGCGCTGGGGCTAAATATCGACTTGATCTACTTTATTATCTTTGTCCCGCTTATTTTGCTTATTGTGCGGGCTCCGATTACGTTTGAGGGGTTTGGCCTGCGTGAGGGACTGTTTGTCTACTTTTTCAGTTTTGTGGGGGTAGAGACGGCCGATTCGTTTTTGCTTAGCGTGTTATTTTCTGTCTTGTGGCAACTATCAACGGCACCTTTTATGATCTACTATTTTTGGTTTCAGCGGGATTGGGAGTCTCCAAATGCCGGGGAATTCGCCTGATTTTAGTTGAGCATGTTGGTGTGGGGCCTGCATCTGCTCCGTGAATTTTTAGTAAATGCATTCTGGGGCATTAGGTTTGATCAGTAGTTAATGAGTACTAAAAAAGTACTCTCGGGCTAACCGCAGGGACTACCCCCATATTTTCGCCAGTTTTTCCGTAAGCTATCATGCATATGTTTAAAGCGCATTGAATTTTCAGTGCACTTTTTTTTATTGATTAGTAATTTTTTATCCAAATTTTTGGGCGGGAAATCTTATGCGAAAACAACGCATCATTGCACCTATCATCCTTCTACTCTCACTGTTTTCTGTTGCGCTTCTTCAGTCAGCCTCATCGGCCGAAGCGGCTAACGGTTTGCCAGAAGGCAAACTTGAATCGATAAGCTGCGGCACCAATGGCGTCATTGGTTACGCGTTTGACGAGGACGTAAATCCTGAATCAATCCCAGTTCACTTTTATATTGACAACAACTATGCTTTTGCTTTAACTGCAGATGAAGCACGGAGTGATGTCAATAGTGAGCATGGCACTTCTGGTGATCACGGATTTGTCTGGACGATTCCAAGCCAATACAAAGATGGGGAGACCCATACACTGCTCGTATTTGCCATCAACAAAGGCGAATCATCTGGTGGAGATCCCAAAATCGGTTCAAAAACCTTTAAATGTAAGCTACCCAAAGTAACCCTTGGTGGTAATGGATCATTTAATGAGGCCGGTGGATCAAAAATATTAACTGCTAATCTAAGCGAGACATACTCAGAAGATGTCCTTGTTCGTTTGGCTTACAGCGGTGAGGCTATCTGGAACATTGACTTTTCTGGTCCTAACGAGATTGTGGTTCCGGCCGGTCAACTGTCAGCCTCTATCACCATAAGTTCTAAAGATGACCTTCTAAAAGAGCCAACCGAGAGTTTTGATGTTGATATCAGCTCTGTCGTAAATGGTGTTGAACAAGGGAAGCAGACAGTTAAATTTGCAATTGTTGATAATGATCCAGGCGAATCCAATGGTCTAGACATTGTTAAGTCGCAAAACAATACGGAAGTTCGCAACCTGTTCGAAAGTACCTTTGTGGGGCCGGGTGTAATCACATCTGATTACCGCCAAATCGGATCTGCGAACCAGTTTGGTACATTTTCAAATGGTAGTGGCGCGATTGGCGCTAGCCGCGTTCCAATGCAGGATGGCGTTGTCTTTGTAACTGGTGAAGTTACTACAGCCAGTTCATCCTCTGGCAACACAAAAGGTGGTTTTTCATCAAAATCTGATGCCAACGCAAGCGATCCTGACCTAGTGGCTCTATCTGGGCAAAAAGTCTACGATGCGGCCGGTTTTGAATTTAAATTCCAATCGGTTACAGACCGAATCGGTTTTGTATTTAGCTTTGCATCTGACGAATACCCAGAGTATGTCGCTACAAAATTTAACGACGCATTTGGATTCTTTATTCAAGGTGGAGACGAGTATCCGACCAAAACAAACGTCGCAATTGTGCCAGGGACCAACGACGGAATCGCTGTAAATACGATCAACAACGGTGTGCCCGGCATTTATGCTAAAAACTATCCTGCTCCACATGTGTTAACAAACACCGAATTTTACATCTCTAACTCTTCGTCCCACGCTGTAGATAAAACCGTAGGCTCATATTTGGAATATGACGGTTTGACCACACGTTTAGTTGTAGATGCGCCAATCTCTCGCAACACCGAATATAGTATTAAGATCGCGATTGCAGACGCAGGCGACGCACTTTGGGACTCGGCCGTATTCTTCGAAACCAATGGTTTCTTGGCCCTGACCAGTGCAACCGACAATGATTACACCGTAAGTAAAACCAGCACGATTGCTGGTAACTTCATTTTAGATGATACGGGTGATGGAATTGACATTGATCCTGAAGATGGAACTGAAACATTGGTATTGACCCAAATTGATGGGAAAAACATCGGCAATGGGGCAGTTGTTCTCCCATCGGGCGCAACCCTTTATATCGGCGCAGATGGTGCGTTCACATACGATCCATCTACTTCGAGCGCGTTTGGTAACCTATCATCTGGCGAAACCGCTACAGATACGTTTACCTACACAATTGTTGATGACATCGGCATTACCGATACCGCCACAATTACTATGACGGTTTTGGGTAAAAGCTCTGCCAAAATCACCTGTGAATCTACTGGGTTTGTGTTTAATACCTCATATAACGCTGTAACGGGCGGCCGGTTGAGCGTTGGTCAACTTGATCCAAACTGGGAAGTAGGTGTTGGTAGCGCCGCAGGGCCAAACACAGCCTCACAATGGCATCCAGCTTGGGTAACCGGACAACGCTACGGATGGGCAACTTCTCCATTCGGTAATGCGGACTGGATCAGCTTTAACTCTGACGGAAATCACTCAGGAAACGGCGACTACTTCTACCGTTATCGCTTTGATCTTGATGCTCAAGTAAATCCGGCTAACTTTGAACTTAAATTTGATTTCTTTGCAGATGACTCTGTGACTGAAATTTATATCAACGGCCAGCCACAAAGTGCCTTTATTAGCGGTATTCCTCAAGGAAGCAACGGCTATCAGCACAACGGCTACAGCCAAGGCAACGGTGCTTCAACTTCGCTTGATCGCTTCTGGAAAACGGGATCGAATGAAATCATCATTCACACCCAGTCTAGAGGTGGTGGAGAAGGGTTGTTGGCCCAAGTTACGGCCGAAGCTGTTTGTCCTCCAATCGTATCATTGAGCGGTGGCGGAGAAATGCCAGAAATCGGTGGTACAGGTAAAGCGACTCTGACGCTTGATAAAGCGGTTAGCTACCCTGTAACGGTTAAACTAGGCTACACAGGTGTTGCTGCGTACAAAGTTGACTTTGATGGCCCAGCCGAAGTTGTTATTCCAGCGGGGCAAACCAGCTTGGATATCGATTTCACCGCGATTCAAGACTTGCTCGTTGAGGGAGATGAATCATTTACGGTTCAGATCACTGATCTTGTAAATGGTGTAACAGAAGGCATTCAAAGCGCCGACTTTACGATTATCGATATTCCTCCGGTTGAAGTAGAAGTAGAAGGTCCGGCCGTGCTGTATTGTGGTAGTCGCGCACCCGTACGCTTCTTAACAAACGCCACTTCAGTTTTGACTGGCGTTGATGCACGGATCACATTCCCAACTGAGTTTGAAGTAAATGAAACGACTGAATCTATGCAGGTTCGGGCACGCAAGCTGTACGGTAGCCAAGCAGATGCATTGCTAAACGGCAACGTGATCACGCTTAGAAACTTAACTGTCCCAGAAGGGGAAGTGTTCCTAACCTTATTGGTTAAACCAAGGGACCTAACCCTTTCAGGAGATTTCAACTTCACAACCGAACTGTTCTTAGACAACAACCCAGAACCTATTAAAGCGACCTTGCCGATGACTATCGCAACGTCAGTTGATACCGACAAGGATGGAATTCCAGACTGTCGAGATGATGACGATGACAACGATGGTCTGCCAGACAAACTTGAGTGTGGCATTACGCCAGCGCTTAGCTTGGTCAACGGTGGTTTTGAGGAACTTGATATTACCTCGAACTACATGAGAGCAAGAAACCGCTGGGGCTCTTTGCCAAACATGGCGGTAACTTTCCATCATGACGACATTGAAGGTTGGAACACAACCGCCGCGCTCAGCTATATCGAGATTTGGCAAAGCGGTCATGGTGCTGTCCCATCATTCAGTGGCAGACAACATGCTGAAATTAACGCATATCAGTTTGCTACCCTTTATCAAGATGTGGCAACAATCCCGAATAGCGCCATGGACTGGGCATTTGCCCACCGCGGCCGGGCCGGATACGACACGATCCGACTCGAGTTTGGTCCACCAGAAGGTCCGTTTGAAGTGATTGGGGAATTTGTAACCGGTAAAGAATGGGCTGAGTACAAAGGCGAATATCGCGTACCGGCCGGTCAAGAAGTAACCCGCTTCCGCTACATTGCGGTTGAAACAGCGGCCAGCAACATCTCGGTCGGAAACTTGATCGATGGTGTTGAATTCTACACCTGTTCACTTGACACAGATAACGACGGAATCCTCGATAAGTACGACCTAGACAGCGACAACGACGGGATTACCGACTTGCGTGAAAGCGGTCAAGATGCAGACGAAATCGATCAAAACGAAGACGGCCGTCGCGATGATATGTTCTCTCCACAAGATCGCGCTGAGAACGACAAAGACAACGACGGATTGTCAGACGCCATCGATGAAGAAAGCAATGACTGGCCGCGTGACAGCGACAATGATGGAAAGTATGACTATCAAGATATCGACGCGGATGGTGACGGTATCCCTGACCATGTAGAGGCTCAACCGACACAAGGGTATATCTCTCCAACCAACGCGGTTGATGGGAACGGTATTCCGGTTAACCTGAATGGTGGTGGAATAACCCCAGTTGATACAGACGGGGACGATATTTATGACTATACCGATACGGATAGTGATAATGATGACATCCCTGATATTGAAGAAAACGGTATGGCCAACGAGCCATCTGGTGAAGACAGTGATGAAGATGGTTTAGACGATGCCTTTGAAGGCTCGAACACAAACGACCCATCAGACGTAAATGATGAGATTGATCAGCCAGTTACTGATTTGCCAGACAATGACAACGACGCGCCCGAAGGTGGAGACGTTGACTACCGAGACAATACTCTGACCTTTACCGGCTTGGTTTGGGAAGATGAGAACCTAAACGGTATTCGTGAATTGACTGAACCGATGTTCCCAGGTGCAGTTGTTGAGCTACGCGATAGCCAAGACAACATTCTGAATACGGCACTAACCAATGCGGCCGGTGAATATCTGATCAACGGCAACGTGGCGGATTTACAGACCGGATACTATGTGAAGTTTATTCAGCCACCAGATTTCTTGTTCACATCTCAAAATGTAGGGTTGGACACTTTTGATAGTGATGCTGATCCGTTTTCTGGAAACACCGATCTCATCTACTACCCTGAGCATGGTTCAATCGATGCCGGAGTCTTTGATGAGAAGTTGGATCATGGTGACGCTCCAAGCTCGTACGGCGATAGCTACACTGTGGCCGGAACACCGTATGAAACTCTGTGGATGGGTGGCATCTTAGATGTTCCTGACGCAGAAGAGATTGTAAACACTGTTATCACCCCTGTGATTAATGGGGACGACGACGATGACGACGATGACGACGATGATGACGAACAAGAGTCAAAATCTGGCTTCGGTAACTTTGTTGCAACGAACAAGTCGAGCGGACCAATTTTTGCATCAACCACTGGATTGGACAGCGCGAGCATGACCACATCATCTTCATCCGTAACGCCACCAGAAAATCAAGCGGACGGCGATGATAAAACTGGCACTAACGACGAACAAGGTGTTACCTTTGTCGACTCTGAATCACCTGACGCCAACGTATATTACTTGGTGAAAAACGTTCGGAAAGATGAAGGTCCATCGTACAAGATCAATGTTGAGGTGTATAACCCAACATTCGAAGAAGCGTACCTAGAAGGCTGGATCGACTTTAACGGAAACGGTGTCTTTGAAGATGCTGAAGCGGTTGTAAGCCGATCAGTAGCGAAAAGCGCTGCATCTTATAAGGTTGAAGTTCTCGTTGACGTCCCATTGAATGCGGCTTGTGGTCACACCTATGCTCGATTCCGTGTGTCAGATCGTCAAATGACTGATCCATACGGATACGCTGGCTACGGTGAAACAGAAGACCATTTGCTTCTGATTGACTGTAGAACTGATTTGGAAATCATCCCAACTGTTACACCGACACCGACGGTTCAGCTCTCAGATTATGTTAACTTCACTGTCTCTGTTAAGAACCATGGTCCAAATCCAGCACGGACAATGACGGTTAACTTTACTTACCCAGAAGAGTTGACAGATCGCACGATGATCCCTCTCAATGGTTGGAATTGTGACTTTGGTCCATCGTCGGCCACTTGTACAAAAGTTGGCTTAGGCATTGATGAAGACCCTGAAGATGTGTTCACCTTCTCCGGCCGGGTTGCGGGTACGTATCAACCAGATCGAGTTGCTGGCGAAGCCACCGTATCAAACGAGGTTGAAGACCTTGATGATTCGAACAACACCCGTTCGTATGACATCGAAGTTGATAAAGAATGGGTGACCAACGCTGACGCACAGTACATCGAGCATGTCTTCTTACACGCACGCTTTGATGATGCCTTGAACGGTCAATCAGCAGACTTTGAACCGAACGAGCTCGTTGCAAATCCGATCAATGTCCCACTTGATATTGTTCCAGGCATTAGTATGAGAAGCTACCCAACGGTTACGACCGCATTCTGTGATGCTAACGATTCAACACCGAACGGCTGTCAGAACTTCACTGATATTATTACCGGTACAATCTTGGTAGACAGCTACCAGTTTGTGAGCATGACGGTTCAATCGCTCTCTGGTTCAGAATATGTTCCCGTCCCGGGTGCGAATAACCTGATCTCACCAAGTGGTGCTACTGTGATCGAGCTTGGACCAGATGGTTCCGGCCGGTATGCGGACCCAGATCCAGCTCGTTGTGAGGACTTTATCGACGATATCGCGAGTTCTTATAACTTAGGTGGATTCTGCCAAGCAGAGTACGACGTGTGGTCAGGCTGGGGCTCTTATGGCTCAGGCGGTTACGCAGACTTGTACGCATACACCGATGATGACTTTACACAGTTCGTCTTCCAAACGACCGGCGGCCGTGAAATCAGCTGTGGTGGCTCGGGTGACTGTCTGAAATTCAATGATGCGAAGCCGGGTGTGTATCACATCGAAGGTACGCTTCAGATCAGATATGTCTTCCACGATAAAGAGCATGAACGCTTAGGTGAACCGACGAAGGCCTTTGTGGCAAATGTTCCTTATGGCTTCTACTTGCAGATCGTGGCTCCGTTCTCGAACTAGCGGTTAGGTAGTTAGTCGGCCGAAAGGCGACGTAGATTTAGATATCCCAGTCAGGTGGGTGGCAAGTGTCACCATCTGACTGGGATTTTTTGGTTTTAGGGGAAATAAAAAAAGACCGGGCCGATGATTAAATCAAATCATCGGCCCGGTCTTTTTACTGCAATCACTTTTTGCACTCTGTGTTTGCGGTGTACGCAATCTTTTGTTGCTTTCCAAGTGAAGCTTGCTTCACTCTTGTGCCCCGTACGGGACTCGAACCCGTGTTTTAGCCTTGAGAGGGCTACGTCCTA
>JAHDGV010000595.1 GCA_020631655.1 Chloroflexota bacterium
CCGTAGAGCTCTTGCTGAACGGACAAAATACAGCCGGACCGGTCAGTTAGCACCAATACTTGCTCTGAGCCCCCCATTTGGTCTTTTAAGTCTTCGATGTACGGGGTTGCCACAACCAGCCAATCGTTTTGTGCGCTCAGATTGGCCCTAAAGTGGCTGTCTTTGGCCGTTGTAATTTGTGGCCCGGAGGCCGGGTTTTGACGGAGCAGGCACCGTTGCCACGATTCAAGAATGATCGGATCACAAGCATCATAGCTGATGCTCTCTTGCCGCATGTAGGCGTCCCAATAGGTTTTGAGCTTGTCTAAGTCGATTGGATAATCTTGTGGTCGCATGATTTAACGGTGGGTTGGACTTTTCTATTCTAAACCGAAGACAACAACTTGTGCCATTCTCCTTGTCGCCTGCCTTGTTTAAAGTGTGCACAAACCGGTTGATCTAATCCTGCTGATAAATGTCTCAAAATTCCCCTTTCTTGCTTTAAACCTAATCAAAATTACCTCTTGCAAAATAATGGTTATTGATTAACATCCCCTTTTAAGCTTAACCCACACGTATTCCCCGCTGAATACGGTTTACACAATCACCATTTATGCTCCGTAGATACCAAAAAATTTATAGCCCCGCCATCGGCCGAGACATGGAACTTTTAGCCTTTGGTCACGCTGGTCGCCCTTACATCGCTTTCACCAACAACGGGGGTGAATTTTACGAATTTGAAGACAATGGGATGGTTAATGCCCTTGCCCACTTGATCGACGATGGAAAAATGCGGCTCTACACCGTTGGCAACATCGATAAAGAGACTTGGTATCACACCGGGCTAGACCCGCACTGGCGCGGTGTACGGCACACGGCGTATCAAGATTTTGTACTCAACAACTTGGTTCCTTATATTCGGTACGACTCAACTTCCAAAGCCGGAATCGGACTGATTGGAGTCGATTTTGGGGCATTCCATGCGGTTAATTTCGCCCTCAAATATCCACGAAACTTTACGTATGCCTTGGCCATGAGCGGCCGGTATGACATCGATGCGGTAGTCGGCCGGCGGTCTGAATCACTCGAGGTTTATTACAACAATCCGATGGCGTACACGTCTAATTTGAGTGGTTTAGAGCTCAAAAAAGTTCGGAAACACACCTATATTTCTTTGGTCTGCGGGCAGGGGCACTGGGATACAACGTCGATTGATGAAACCCAGCGGCTGGCCAAACTGTTTAAGAAAGCCAAAGTTAAGCACGAATGTGATATTTGGGGCATTGATGTTGAACCAGATTGGTACTGGTGGCAAAAACAGGTCGTTTACCATGTTGAAAAACGGCTAGAAATGCTCGAAGCTGAAGCCTAAATTTAATTTGGGGAATCCAACCACAAATATTAAACGACTAAAACTCTTTGGCCTCTGTTTGTTTCTGGGCTTTGCCTTGTTAGCCAACATCGGCTGTCAGCTGTCCGAATCGGAGACAAACATTGCAACGGCCGAGCTACAGTCTGAGGCTGTAAATACACAGCCTGCAGATGCGGAGCCAACCGACGAACCGGTTCCCACCGTACCGCCAACTGAACTAGCACCCGCCACAGAGCCGCCGCCCCCTACTTCGCCCCCCATCCCGACAGATACACCTGACATTGTGGCAAACTTGGTCAGCGAAGCAACACTGGTTAGCCTACCGACTAGTCAGGCATCCACCGCTACCCCTCGCCCCACGCGCAAACCGGAACCAACCCCAACCCTCTCGGCCGATGATCCCGCTTTTGATGGCACTTCGATAGACGAACTGACCGCCCGAGTTTACGGACAGGGCTGGTTTACCTTTACCGAAACAATTACGCGCAATGAAACCTATCTGCAATTTACCTTTGAGTATTTGAGCGATACGGAGGTAGTAGAAGGCTTTCTGACGATGCCAACAGGCACAGGGGAGTATCGGGAGAAATTCCCGGCTGTGATTTTGCTACACGGCTACGTCAACCCCGAAGAGTATGAACTATTCGCCTACACCAGCCGCTACGTGATGGACTTTGTCGAAGCGGGCTATATCGTGGTGCATCCAAGCTATCGGGGACACCCACCCAAACCAAACAGCGATTGGCAAAATGTATTCCGAATCGAATATGCGATTGATGTGCTAAATATTATGGCGATGATGCGCACCGGAGCAGAGGATCTGGCGGGGCCGTTCCGGCGTGTAGACCAAGACAATGTCTTTTTGTGGGGGCACAGCATGGGGGGCGGCATCGCTCAGCGGGTGCTAACCGTTCGGCCGGACTGGGTGTCTGCGGCCGTTTTGTACGCCTCTATGAGCGGGGATGAAGCCCGCAACTACGAACGGATTCGGGGCTGGGGGGACGAACGAACGTGGCGGGTAGAATATTTCGCCCCGCAAGAAGTGATCGAGCTTGTGTCCCCCATCTATTACTTAGACCGCTGGCAGGCACCGATTGCGATTCATCACGGGGACATTGATCCGATTGTGCCGCCGGAGTGGTCGCGCGAGCTGTGTGCAGAACTTGAGGCGCGGCGCCATCCAGTTGAGTGTTTTGAATATTTTAACTATCGGCACAATTTATACGGCTCGGCCGAAGATGTGTTTATGGCCCGCTCAATTTCATTTTTTAACAGCAACAAAAAAGCCCCCTAGAACAATCGATGTCCAAGAGGGCTTGCTTAAGTACACCGTACCCAAAGTAATGCGAATTATGTTGGAATAGCGTCATACCCGCGTAGGCGGGTATCCAGTGCTAGGCCTGGCGCTGGATTCCTGCCTTCGCAGGAATGACGCCTCTACCAAACAATCTTGAAACTTCTCGGACAAAGTATTAAGTTTCACA
>JAHDGV010000596.1 GCA_020631655.1 Chloroflexota bacterium
AAATGATTGATTTAACTCAGGCCTATACCTCTCCTCAACCGTACCATTAATGTCGTTCACAACCGGTATTGTTTGTATTTTTAGAGGAGAAATTAAAATGAAAAAGTCGATTGTTTGGCTGTTGCTCACATCCCTCGCGATGGTTGTAGCGGCCTGTTCTACCCCTGAACCAGAGGTGATCATTCAAGAAGTTGAAGTTGAGGTGACCCGCATTGTTGAGGGAGAGACTATTACAGAAACGATTGTAGAGGAAGTCGAAGTTACCGTTGAGGTCGAAACAATTGTAGAAGTTGAAGTGGAACCGGAAATGGAGGAAATGGGTCCACGTCAGCTACGCGCTACGTTTGCATGGCCAACCTTCATCGACCCGGCCGTTGGGAACGATTTTTCAAGCTCCCATGCGATGACCAACCTGTACGATTCACTCGTATTCCCCAACGCTGACGGCACCGTTAGCCCATGGTTGGCTACCGACTGGAGCGCGTCAGATGATGGCCTAACTTGGACCTTTAATCTGCGTGATGATGTCACTTTCCATGATGGCAGTGCGATGACCGCTAGCGATGTGGTGTACAGCTTCAACCGTCTCCAAACGATCGGAGAGGGATTTGGCTATCTCTTCTCAGGCGTAGCCAGCGCAGAAGCAACCGATGACACAACAGTCGTCTTTATCCTGTCAGAGCCAACCGGCCTGTTTGTCCCCAGTTTGGCCCGTTTATATGTGGTCAGCGAAGCGATTGTGTCGGCCAATGTGGCGGACGATGGGACCTACGGCGACTTGGGCGATTATGGCAAAACCTTCTTGCTTACCAACGATGCTGGAACCGGCCCGTACATGGTGGCAGAGTTTGAGCTCGCATCTCAGTTAGACATGGTCAAATACGATGGCTGGTGGGGTGAGTTTGCTGAAAATGCGGCCGACGAAGTTAGCTTTATCGCTACTACAGAAACCGCAACCATTCGTACCCTGATGTCAGATCAAGAGCTAGAGATCTCTGACCAATGGCAAACCAAAGAAGCGCTAGAAGCTTTATCAGGGATGAAAGGGATTACCGTTGGGACGCTCCCAACCTTCCAACAGTTCTACTACATGTTCAACACCGCCATCGCCCCAACCGATGACGTTCACTGCCGCCGGGCGATGGCCTACGGCTTTGATTATGATCAAGCGGTTGGTCTTGAATGGCCAGGGACCCAGATCTCTTCTGGCCCAATCCCAGCGTCTTTGGGTGGGCACTTTGGGGATGTGACCGCTTATCGGTACGACCCTGAAAAAGCGGCCGAAGAGCTGGCGCAATGTGCGTATGCTGACAATCTGTCTGATTACCCGATTGAAATCCACTGGATTTCTGAAGTGCCAGACGAAGAGAAATTCGCCCTCTTGTTCCAAGCGAACATGGCGGCTCTCGGCATCGATGTTGAAGTGGTTTCAACCCCGTGGTTGAGCGTGGTCGAAAATGCGGCCGCTCAAGAGACCAGCCCACACTTGGTCACGATTTACGTTGGCTCTGACCTGCCAGAAGCGGGACCATTGCTCAAATTGCGCTACCACTCAGACACGGCCGCCACTTGGTCGCAAAACGAGTGGTTGCTCGATGCTGATCTCGATGCGGCGATTGATGACGCCCTTGTCACCCTCGATACCGAAGAGCGGTTTGAGAAATATGCCGCCATTCAAGAACAGCTTTCTGTAGACGCTGTCTCGATGTCGATTTATGACTCGATCCAGAAACATGCGTATCAAGACTACATCGAATGGCCAGCGGCCGAAGAAGGTGTCAGCGCCCTGAGCGGATACCAGATTTACGCGGCACACATTAACGTCAATAAATAACAGATAGAGAAAAGAGACAGAGAGGAGAAAGGTTCAGCTCAATGCAAACCTCTCTTCTCTAATCTCTCATCTCTTCCCTCTTATGAACTTACTCAGCTTTGTCGGCCGTCGAGCGGTCCAATCGATATTTGTTCTGTTTGGCCTGTCGATCGTCATCTTCACCATCGCTAGGGTAATGCCGGGCGATCCTGTGCGACTGGCCGTTGGCTCACGCGCACCTCAGTGGGTAGTAGACAACATTAGGGAGCAAATGCACCTTGACGACCCGATCCCGGTTCAGTACGGCTACTGGTTGCGTGATGCTGTTACCGGCGAATTTGGCATCTCGCTTGTGACCCGCCGGGATGTGGTTGAAGATCTGCGTGAGTTCTTCCCAGCTTCGATTGAGGTGGCCCTTTTCTCACTCATGATCTCTGTGACAGGATCAATTCTGCTGGGCGTTATCTCTACCCGCTTTAAAGACACGTGGATCGACAATAGCTTGCGCATCATTTCGTACATGGGGGTTGTGACTCCCTCCTTTGTCTTTGCCATCGTCTTTCTGCTGGTATTTGCCTTTTGGTTAGATTGGTTCCCCGCCATCGGCCGGCTATCGTCCTCTTTGGAACCGCCCACCCGCATCACCGGCATGTACACGGTTGATGCGCTTTTGACAGGCAATTTTGAAGTCTTTTTAAACGCACTGCACCATCTGTTTTTACCCGCTTTGGCCTTGGCGATGGGGGCGATGGCGCAAGAGGCACGGCTCACTCGCTCATCGATGAGCGACAACCTAAACAAAGACTACATCGCCAGTGCGCGGGCTTTGGGCATTTCAGAAGGTCTGATCATGCGCCGTTACTTGCTCAAACCATCTCTCATCCCCGTCGTATCAATTTTGGGATTAGATTTTGCGGCCGGGATCGGCAACGCCTTTTTGGTTGAGCTGATTTTCAACTGGCCCGGTATCTCTCGTTACGGGATGAACGCCATGCTCAGTAAAGATTTAAATGCGATTTCCG
>JAHDGV010000089.1:0-3290 GCA_020631655.1 Chloroflexota bacterium
TCAACATGCAACGTGATATCGAAAAACTGAAACAAACCCAGTTTGACCTGCTCGTGATAGGGGGTGGGATTCATGGCGCATTTGTGGCGTGGGATGCGACCTTGCGCGGGCTAAGCGTGGCTCTGATCGATCGAGATGACTTTGGAGCGGCTACATCTGCCAACAGCCTAAAAACGGTGCATGGGGGATTGCGCTACTTGCAAGACGGCGATCTAAGACTTGTCCGAAAAATGATCAAAGAGCGCAGGGCTTACTTGCGGATCGCTCCGCATTTGGTGCATCCGCTACCGTGCGTGATGCCAACTTACCGGCCGCTGAAAAAGAACAAACTTTTGTTGCGCCCAGCCTTGGCTCTGAACGACCTCATCGGTACAGATCGAAACAACGGACTCGATCAGGTTGCCCATCTGCCCAAAAGCAAAACACTTACCAAAGATGAACTGTTTGAGCGGTTGCCCGGCCTTGATCCCACGGGGGTAACTGGCGGGATTAGTTGGTACGATGCGCAAATTTTTAACTCCGAACGGTTCTTGCTCAGCATTCTTCAATCGGCCGCGCGAGTTGGGGGGACCATTGCCAACTATGTGACGGCTCAAGAGCTTTTGTTTGCGACACAAGATCGTGACCGTGTTGTGGGTGCGGCCGTGGTTGACCAGCTGACCGGCGAGGAATTTGAGATCAAAGCGAATTTAGTTGTGAACGCAACCGGCGCGTGGACCGATCAACTGCTTTCCCAGATCAAGCCTGGCTCACAACAAAAACGGCATCGTTTTCCTTTGTCAACGGCCGTCAACGTTGTCACCCGTCAGTTTATAGATGGGACGGGAGCGGGCATCTTTGGGTACTACGCCCCAGATCCAAATAGCTCAACTAAAAAATCTCGATTGCTGTTTGTTTCCCCGTGGCGCGACTACTCAATTATCGGCACGGTGCATGAGTTTTATGATGGCGATCCGGCCGAGCATGAGGTGACCGATGAATCGGTTCAGGCATTGCTCGACGAAGTAAATGAGGCGTATCCCAGCGCAGGACTGACGCTGGACGATGTGAAACTGGTTCATCGGGGATTTTTGCCAACCACGGCCGACCGTGACGGAGATGTCAAACTTGTGCGCAAGGGTCAGGTTTTTGATCATCTGGAAGAAGATGGCGTTGAGGGACTGGTCAGCGCAGTAGGGGTCAAATACACCACCGCCAGAGAGGTAGCTGAGCAAGCTGTAGATGTCGCTATTGAAAAACTAAATTTGGAACCCGCCCCTGCAACAACGGCCCAAACACCGGTCTTTGGGGGGAACTTTTTGTCGTTAAAAGCCCTTTTGATCGATGCACAAGGACGAAAGTCCCAAGGGTTGAACCATCATGACATCACCAATCTGGTTTATAACTACGGCCGTGAGTATGAAACGATTTTGTTCATGATGGACGACGAAGATGATCAAGTTAGCCATCTGCCCCTGAACACGCCCCACGAAAAGATGCTGGCGGCACAAGTTCGGCTGGCCGTTCGGCAAGAGATGGCGATTACGCTTGATGATGTGATTCGGCGACGGACTGACTTTGGCTCGGCCGGGTATCCCGGAGAAGACTTGGTGCAGTTTTGTGCCGATATCATGGCGGCCGAGTTGGATTGGGACGCGGACAAAATTGAGCAAGAAATAAAAATGGTTGATGGGTTGTACAGCGTTTCGGCTCAGAAAATGCGAGACCACCCTTCGACAGGCTCAGGGTCCCTTTCTAGCGAAACACCTAAGACGATCCAATCAGCCTAAGAAAAACGATGATGAAACCTCTCGTACTGGTAACCGGCGCAACCGGTTTTACAGGGGGCCATTTGGCCCACGAGCTCAAAAAACAGGGGTATGCTGTACGGGCGCTTGTGCGTGATCTGGATCGTGCCAAAGAGTTAGCGGCGGCCGGTATCGACTTGGCATTGGGGGATTTGCGAGACAAAGAATCGTTGCGGGTTGCGATGCGGGGGGTTCACACCGTTTATCACATTGCCGCGCTATTCCGGCCGGAAAATGTGACTGAGCAAGACATGTGGGACGCCAACGCGCACGGTGTGCAACACATGCTAGATGCGGCCGTCGAAGCCAGCGTTCAGCGCTTTGTCCACTGTAGCACCATCGGCGTGCATGGTGAGGTTAAGAACCCACCCGGAGACGAAGAGACCCCTTACGGCCCCGGCGACTATTATCAAGAATCGAAAACAGATGGAGAGCGGATCGCCATCGAATATATGCAAACGGGCAAACTGCCCGTTGTCATCTTTCGGCCGGGGGGTATTTATGGGCCGGGGGATGATCGCTTTCTAAAGCTGTTTCGGTCGATTAAAAACAAACGGTTCATCATGTTTGGCTCTGGCGAAGTGCTGTATCAGCTCGTTTACATCGAAGATTTGGTTCGTGGCATCATTTTGTGCGGGACCAAAGAAGAAGCGGTTGGAAACATCTATATTTTGACCGGCAAGCGACACATCACTTTAAATGAGATGGTTGGATCCATTGCGAACGCAGTTGGTGAACGGCCGCCTCGCCTAAAATTGCCCGTGATGCCCCTATATTTGGCTGGATGGGCTTGTGAGCTAATCTGCAAGCCATTCGGCATCTCGCCACCCATCTACCGCAGGCGGGTCGATTTTTTCCGCAAAGATCGGGCTTTTAAAATCGATAAAGCCCAGCGGGAGCTGGGGTATGAGCCGAGTGTGTCTGAACAGGATGGGATTCGGCTGACGGCCGCTTGGTACGAAAAAATGGGGATGCTGTAGACAAACGTATGAGCACATCAACCTCACTTCAGCCACAAGCTGGTCCACAAACTCTAAACGGAGATTGGAAAGCCGATTTTAAACTGGCGATTGGGCCGCTGATCAAAAAATCTCTTTCTTTAACAAGAGGGAGCATCAAAAACAAAAAGCTGTTTCGTGACCCACAAACTCAAAAATCGCTGACGATTATTGGTGCTCAGGGCGGTAAACTAGCGGCCCGATTTTATGCCCCGCACGGGCAGACTCCGGCCCCGGCCGTTTTGCTACTCCACGGCTCAACACCGGAAGGGCAACAGATGGGGCTGTATCGGCTGTTGGCACACAAATTGGCCAGACGCGGCTACGCGGTGATGACCATTGATCAGCGGGGCCACGGCCAGTCTGATGACCCTGCTAAGCTGGACAGCAAAGATGATTTGGACTTTGCGGCCGATGCCTTTTTGGCACTTGAGGCTCTAAAACAGATCGATGGGGTGAACCCTGCTGAGGTCTATTTGCTCGGCCACAGCTTTGGCGGAGACGT
>JAHDGV010000089.1:3390-13754 GCA_020631655.1 Chloroflexota bacterium
TGGCACAGCCAGCCATCTATAAAACGATTCCCAAAGCCGATCACTACGCAAATGTCGCAGGGTTCGGCCGGACGATCATTTACGACCAAGTTGCGTTTGACCGTTTCTTGTCAGAGATCGTTGCATGGTTCAAGGCGGATTGACCCCATCATGAAACTTGATCGAAAGACAATCATCTCTGCGCTCAGAATCTTTGTTAGCGTCGTTTTAATCGGCTGGATGATTTGGATGGCGGACGAGGCTCAGTTGGTGGATCGATTGCGTGGCGCAAACATCGGCTATCTGCTGATCATGGCACTTTTCGTGAACTTGGATCGTGTTTTGATGGCGACCAAGTGGAACATGCTGTTGCGCTCGAAAAACATTGTGCTCTCATGGGGCGCGGCGATAAGCGCCTACTATCGTGCTTCGTTCTTTAATATTTTTCTGCCCACGGTTGGCTCTGATTCGTATCGTATTGTTGAGGTCTCAACAAAAACCGGCCGGTCTGACGAAATTATCGCGTCGGTTGCGGTTGAGCGGCTGTTTGGCATCATTTCGACCGCCATTGTGAGCCTTATCAGCTTTGTGGCGTTTGTGGGGCTGATCGATAATGACCAAAGCTGGAGCACGGTTTTGCAACTGGTGCTGTTGCTGGGCGGTCTCTCAGCCATTTTGCTGGTGTCGATGAATAGCAAAATCCAGCAGATGATTTTTGACCGATTGCCGGCCGAGCGTTTTAAATTCTTGAAAAAAATCGAAGCGATCATCAATGCGTATCAGGATTATGCTCAGCAAAAACAAGTCTTGGCTCTGTTTCTATTTCTTTCGATCATCGAACAATTCTTTCAAGCAATAACCTCTTATTTTATTTCCCAGTCCCTTGGGCTAAACATTAGCTTTGTTTATTTCTTAATTTTTGTACCGCTGGTGATGATGATCATTCGTTTGCCGATCTCGTTTGATGGATACGGCGTTCGCGAAGGGTTGTATATTTACTTTTTCGGTCTGGTAGCCGTTTCTCAAACAGACGCATTTTTACTCGGATTTTTATCAACAATCCTATGGCGTTTTTCCAGCGCACCGCTTATGATTTACTACTTCTGGGTTGATGATCCGAAAGCAGTTCCGGCCGCGCATCGGACAACCTGAAAAAATAAGCCATCATATTACCCAATCCAACATGAAACTGAGTGCAATAACCAAAGGATTAAAACGATTTTTAACACCCGCATTTGTGGTGACACTGATTTATTACCTGCGCCACGGGGCCAAAGTTAGCCCCAAAGCGGAGGTCGATTTAACGCAAAATTTAAAATTTGGGAAAAACTGTGTGGTAAGCTCCTTTTGCAAAGTTAAAGCCACAGATGGCCCCTTAACAATTGGTGATCGCGGCGGCTTTGCGACCGGCTGTTTTATAGCTAGTGGCGAAGGTGGAATTGAAATTGGGGATAACGCCATAGTGGGTCCCAACGTCAATATCGTTGCCGTTAATTATCGAACTGATCAGCTCGATACACACCTTGAAGATCTTGGCTCCACATCAAAAGGGATCAAGATTGGAAACAACGTTTGGATCGGCGCAGGTTGTACTATTTTAGATGGCGCTGTTATCGGAGATAATACGATTGTGGTTGCCAACAGTCTGGTAAACAGACGGTACAAATCAAACGTTATCTTGCAAGGCAATCCGGCCAAAGTCTTGATGAAGCGGTCTGCATAATTAAAAAATAGTGTAATTATTCGGCAGTTTGTACATCGACCCTCCCCTAACCTCTCCCGGGGGGAGGGGGACAAGTTCCTCCCCCCCCCGGGGGAGGCTAGGTGGGGGTAACGGTGCATCTGCTGAGCAGTTACAAAATAGACTCTCGTAGACCAATCAGGTTTTTAAAACCTGACTGGTCTTTTTCACACATTAACCATGAAAGAAAAAATCATAGAAATCATTTCTGACGCGATTATCGAATTAAATGAAGAGCTCGATTATGAAGAGCTGGAAAATGTAACCCCCGACACCGCCATCTTTGGTGGCGAAAGCGGCATCGACTCTCTCTCTTTGGTAAGTTTGGTGGTTGAGGTTGAAGGGCTGGTAAACGATGAGTTCGATGCCAATGTAACCTTGGCCGATGAAAAAGCGATGTCATCACGCAATAGCCCGTATCGGAATGTGACGGCGTTTGCTGAGTTTATTATGACCAAGCTCGGAGAAGAGGCTTAATGGAAACGATGGTGATCACCGGCACGCGCAAAGGTATCGGCCGTTATTTGGCCGAATACTACGTGGCCAAAGGGTACAATGTGATCGGCTGTAGCCGGTCAGCGGCCGACTACGAGTTAGAAAACTACGAGCACTACGAGCTAGACGTCGCCGATGAAAAAGCGGTTGGCAAAATGGTGCGCAAAGTGGCGCGAGATCATGGTGGGATCGATATTCTGCTCAACAACGCCGGTATCGCATCGATGAACCACTTTTTGCTGACCCCGCTAAGCACGGTTGAACGGATTTTTGCCACCAATGTGTTTGGTACGTTTAACTTCTGTCGCGAAGTGGGCAAAGCGATGGCCAAACAGCGATACGGCCGTATCGTCAACTTTGCCACCGTTGCGGCTCCCCTAAAGCTAGAAGGGGAAGCGGCCTATGCGGCCTCAAAGGCGGCTGTTGCCAATCTGACCCAGCTGATTGCCAAAGAGCTGGCCGAGTTTAACATCACGGTCAATGCGGTGGGGCCAACACCAGTCGCTACCGACCTGATACGGGGTGTCTCAGACGACAAGATCGACGATTTGATCAACACCCAAGCGATCAAACGGATCGGCGAATACCGTGATATTAGCAATGTGACTGATTTTCTGATCCAAAAAGAGAGTGACTTTATCACCGGCCAGGTGATTTATTTGGGGGGCGTTTCGTAAACGGCTCTTTTTCTATGCTAGACCCCGCTCACCTATTGCAAACATTTCCAAACCGGCTGGCTCTTATTTGGCAAGATCAAAGAATTTCATATAGTCAATTTGAAACAATGGTTGCGGCTAAGAGCAAGTGGCTGGCCGAAAATCAAATCGTGCCGGGAACAGTTGTGGGGCTTAAAGGGGATTTTTCAGATCAATCGATTTCGATCCTGCTGGCGCTGTTGAGCCAAAAATTTGTGGTAGCGATGTTGCCGTCCGGCCGGGCAGATATTGATCTGCTGTGTGACTTGGTGCAGGTTGACGTTCTGATCGACACCAGCGGGGATGAGCCGGAGATTGAACAAAGAGAGCGGGCCGGTGCCTATCATCCTTTGGTTCAAGAGTTGTTTGCCAATGATGAAGCCGGTTTTGTGATCTTCTCATCGGGGAGTTCTGGTCGGCCGAAGCCGATATTGCACAGCTTGAACCGCTTTTTGCAAAAATACCAGCGAGCCAACAAGCCGTTTGTCACCCTCACCTTTCTGCTTTTGGATCACATTGCTGGGATCGATACCCTGTTTTACGTGCTGTTTAGCGGTGGAACGCTTGTGGCTCCTGTAGAGCGTGGGGCCAAATCAATTTGCAAGCTGATTGAGAGCGCAAAAGTTGAAGTGTTGCCCGTCTCCCCATCGTTTTTAAATTTGCTGTGGCTTTCGGGTGATTTTGAAGACCATGACCTGAGCAGTGTAAAAATTGTGACCTATGGCTCTGAGCCAATGACCCAGCAAAATTTGGACAACGTTCAAATTATTTTCCCGAATGCGTCAATCAAACAAAAATATGGGACGTCTGAATTTGGCTCGCCCGCCTCAAAATCTCGTGGCAACGATCAGCTGTGGATCAAACTGGAAGGGGATCAGTTCCAAACTAAAGTGGTTGATGGCATCTTGTTCATCAAATCAGCCACAACCATGTTGGGGTATTTGGATGATTCTGAGCCGATGTTTGTAGATGGCTGGTACAACACGGGGGATCAGGTTGAGGTTGACGGGGAGTGGATCAAAATCCTCGGCCGGGATTCTGATCTGATTAACGTAGGTGGGGAAAAGGTCTTTCCAAGCGAAGTTGAAGCTGTCATTCAAACGGTCGATGGGGTCATCGAAAGTTCTGTGTATGGTGAGCCTAATCCGATTACGGGGCAGATTGTGTGCGCAATGGTTTATTTAAAACCGGATAGTGACCCCAAAGCGACTAAAAAATTGATAAAACGCGCTTGTGCAGATAGCCTAGCCCGTTATAAAGTACCGGTAAGAATAAAATTTTCCGATACACCACTCACGAACCTACGTCAGAAAAAAATTCGCGCAGGATAACAAACATAGCTCTGGATCGTCCTATTCACTATGGTCACTCAGCAAGAGGCAACAACTGAAACATATCATCCATTGTCGGTTTCGGCCGCATTTTTTTCTATCTTGATAGTTGGGGTGGGACTGCGCGTTTTTCAGATCAATGCGTGGAGCATATGGATCGAAGAAAACCATCTGATTCGTGATGTAAAACTTTACATGGAGTCGTTCTCAGCTATTTTTGGGAACCCTCGGCCGATTTATTATTTGATGGTTTTGCCTGTGTTTGAGATATGGGGAGTCAGTTTAACCAACGCCCGATTTGTGTCTGCCTTGGTTGGCATCATCACACTACCGCTGTTTTATGCCTTTGCGCGCAATACGATTGATCGGCAGACTGCGTTGATCGCATCGTTGCTGTTGGCCATTTCCCCATGGCACCTGTTCTGGTCACAAAACGCCCGTTTCTACACCGTTCTGCTCCTGTTTTATGGGCTGTCGTTTGTCTTTTTCTACTACGCAATCGAAACAGATCGTTTTGTTTTTACGATTTTAGCCATTGGCTTTTTAGGCGCGGCGACGTTTTCCCACTCAATCGGTGCTTTACTGGTCCCGCTGTTTATTATTTACTACATTCTTCTAAAAACCTCGGCCGGACCAGAACCGGCCGGCCTGCGCCTGTTGCACCTGTTGCCCTATTTGCTGTTACCCATCGTCGGGTACTTTGTGTACGAGGGTCTGCGGGTGTTTGTGTTGGGTGAAAACCTATTTATCGTTGACCTGTACCAAAAGTTTTTTGACAGCAACACCGCCTCATTTATCGGTTACTCTGGCCCGCTGGTGATGTTTACTTCAGTGTTTTACAACGTCGGATTCCCGCTGGGCATTTTAGCCGTGTATGGTGCGTTTGATCTGATTGTTGTTCAGCGAAAGAGATTGGGCATTATGGTGGCCACGGCCGCATTTGGCCCCCTCATCATTCTGATGATCATCACCCTGTTCGCAGAAAGCACCACCAATCGATATGCGTTTATGTCACTACCGTTTTGGGTATTGTTGGCGGCCTCCGGCCTTTACCGCATCATCAACTTGCGCAACAACGTTGTAGGGGTGTGCATCTTAATTTTGATCGGTCTTTCGTTCTTTTTTGATCCGGTCATCATCGATGTGATTTACTATGCCACCCGAAGCCCGCTTTTCCAAGTCGGTATAATTTTGATGGTTATTATCGCTTGGGTCAGCTTTTTATATCGGGGCAAGGCTTATCATTCCGCAACGGCCGGTGTTACGCTGTTATTGGTCTTGTTGTTTCACCCGACCGTGGCCGACACGATGTACTTTGCCTTCCAGCATGGGCATCGGGACAACTGGCAAGGGGCGATTAGCATGTTAGAGGCGCAGGCTCAGCCGGATGACAATATCGTGACCCATCTTTTTCCGGTCGGCCGATATTATTTGGGTAGTAGCGTCATTTCGCTTGATGATTTGCGTGACAATCCGGCCCGTTTTGAGGGCGAGACAGTCTGGATCATCGAAGATGAGGGAGCGGCCGTCTACTTGGGCAATAATTTTACCAACTGGATTGCCGAGTCAAGCTGTGCAGTAGAGGGAGACTGGGGCAACTTTGTGGCCGGCCGGAGCTGGCCGATGAAGCTCTATCGTTGTGCTCCGTAGTGCCCCCACCTAACCTCCCCCAACGAAGTTGGGCCGTTCCCCTCCCCCCGGGAGGGGCTAGGGGAGGGCTGCCTTTCTTAAACACGTAAAACCTGTTGTGGTTTTAGCCTTTCGCCACTCTTTTCTCAGGATGCACCCCATCAACCGGCCAATTATTGTCTGTTATCGCCACCCCGTTCTGAAGTTCCCGCATATCAGTGGCTAAACTAATCAGCTCACCCGCTTCCCGCCTCGGCCCAAACTCCTCACGCAGTGCAGTAATCAAAACCTGAGCAATTTGCTCCTTGATTTCTTGCGGCCGCCCTTCACGAATAACGGCCGTTATGCAAGCCATTTTGTATTCTTCCCCGCCTTCCGCCATGTGATACTCCGTCAGCTTGATGGCGCGGCTTTTTAGCCCTTTCCAGCGGATAGAGTCAACTTGCTCTAGTTTAAAGTGGAGCTTTTCAAAAAAAGGGACCGGATCAAATCCTAAATTGTCTGTGTATTCAAGAATTATATTTGGCATGATATTTGGCTTTTAGCCGTTAGCGATGAGCTTTTAGCTTGTAGATTGCATTTTGAAATAGTTTGTTGAACAGATTATTTTAACTCATATGTATCAACTTAAGCAGAATTATCTTTGCTAACCATGTAAATTTCCCCCTCATCTGCCCTATCGGGCATCTTCTCCCCTTGGGAGAAGGGAATAAAATCGTTCGATTGATCAAAATTTGTCCAAAATAAACCTAGTGATCTCCTTCTCCCCTTGGGAGAGGGTCCCTGCGGAGCAGGGGGGTGAGGGGTTATCAGTTCCATCTTTTTTATAATTCCCCTCTTTTTGCGGCCGGGAGTAAAATTCCTGCATGACCTCAAAACGAACCCGAAACAGAGTCCGCAGATCAAAACAAGACAAGCCAAAGTGGCTCCAGAAACCGTTTCAGCTTTTGCAAAATCCCATCGCACCCACCGAATGGTGTACACCGGCCCAACTTGATCAAATCCACGATGCTACGATGCGCATCCTTGAGAATGTGGGCATCGATTTTATGGATGATGAAGCGCTGGATGCTTGGGAGAAAGCTGGTGCAAAAGTAGACCGAGCAACCCAGCACGTTTGGATTGATCGTGGCCTACTGATGGAACTTGTAGAAAAAGCTCCATCCCAATTTACGTGGCACGCGCGTAACGAGGCTAACAATCTTCAAATCGGTGGGAACTATATCAATTTTTCACCCAATTCTGGGATGCCGTATGTGAGTGATTTAGACGGCGGCCGACGGGTTTCAACCCTGCAAGATTTTGAGCACTTTATCAAGATGGCTCACGCAGTCCCCTATTTTCAGTTTGTGGGGGGGCCGCTGTGCGAGCCGCAGGACATACGCAATTCACTGCGCCATCTGTATCGAGTGAGGATCATGGCCCATAACACCGACCGAGCGATTCGGGACACCGCCAGCGGCCGGATTATTGCGGCCGATACAGTTGACATGATGAAGATCATTCACGGCGGGGAACTGCCCGGCTGTGTGATTGGTGGCGTGGTCAACGTGAATAGCCCACTCCGTTTTGACAACCGGATGCTGGGTGGGCTGATCACTTATGCCAAATTGGGTCAGGCGTCGATCATAACCCCGTTCATCATGGCTGGGGCGATGAGCCCGGTGACGCTGGCATCTGCGTTGGCACAGCAAAACGCCGAAGCGCTGGCCGGTGTGGCGTTGGCCCAACTCATCCGGCCGGGGGCGCCGGTGCTGTACGGTGGCTTTACCCAAAACGTAGATATGCGCTCTGGTTCACCCGCGTTTGGCGGCCCAGAGGGAGGATGGGCCTTAATCGTCGGGGCACAGCTGGCTCGTCGTTACGGTGTGCCGTATCGGGCCAGTGGTAGTCTGACCAACTCAAAAGTGGCCGATGCCCAAGCGGCTTATGAAACGATGTGGACAATGTGGCCGGCCGTGATGGCGCACACCAATATGGTTTTGCACGGCGTCGGCTGGCTAGAAGGGGGACTGGTTGCCAGCTACGAAAAATTTGTGATCGATGCGGAAAACTTAGCCATGTTCACCCATTTCCTCAATAACTTCGAAATTAGCGAGGAGGCGTTTGCCATCGATGCCATAGATGAGGTTGGTTCAGGCGGACATCATTTCGGTACGCAACATACCCAAGATCGATATGAAACCGCGTTTTACGAGCCGCTGGTGAGTGATCGGTTGGGCTTTGACGCATGGGAGGCGGCCGGGGCCGAAGATGCACTGGTGCGTGCCAATAAGCTCTACAAACAAATTTTGCGCTCCCACGAAAAGCCACCGTTGGATCAAGCCATCGCTGAAGAATTGGATGCGTTTATTCAAAAACGAGAGGCTGAATTAGAGGGGATTGATCTGTTTAATTGATCAAACATCCCTCTTTGATTTTTGTAAGCAACCCCCGCAAATCGGCCGGAGATTCCCCTTTTCTTGCTCCCGATTTGTTGTAAACTCGTACTGGTGACTTGAGCCTATGTTGTAGAAGGCGATTGAACGAGAATCGCCATAGCCATCTTGAATGGATGGCCAAGACAATCAGTCACAGGAGATTAACCATGATAGAAGAGCTGATGAAGGCGGTTTTAGAAGGAGCCCAACAGCAACAGCAGGGGAGCCGTCGGCAAACCCAGCAAGCTCCCAGCGGAGATATTTTAGGCGAAATTTTAAAAGGTGTATTGGGTGGAGCTGGTCAACAGCAGGCACAAAGAGCACCGACCCAACCCCAAATGGATAATTTGGGAGGCATTGCCGATATTTTAGGCGGTGTGTTAGGCGGTGGAACGCGCGGAGCCAGCACGGGGAACCCGATTGCAGATATGGCCGCAAACGCATTGGCTAAACGATTGGGCATTTCTCCCCAAATTGCGGCGATGGTTGTTAGTTTTGCCATGGCGGCTCTGCTGGGCAAACAGCAACAGCAACAAGCTACCCCCGGCCGTCGTGCGCCGAGCCGCCCAAGCAATAACACCGCCCGTGGTGGCACCTTTGACGGGTTAGACCTTGATGACTTGCTTGATGGCGACTTCGCTTATGAAAGTGGTTTGGCCGCTCAGCTTGCTGGTAAAACAGGGCAAAGCGAAGATGAAGCCGCCTATCAGCTCCAAGAAGCGGTCAGTATTTTGACCGGTGTGGGGCAACGCAAACCAAAGAAAACTTCAACAAAACCAAAACCAGCTTTGCGCCAAGCGCCAAAGTCTGGCGGATTAGACAGCCTGCTGGATAAATGGGAGGTAGATTAGATGGCGACTGAGGAAATTAACCGGAAAGAAATCAGTGAGGTGTTGCCCGCTGTTGTGCAAATTATCGCTTTGCAAAAGCGGATGTTCGGGAACCTGTCATCGGCATGGACCGGATCAGGCACCATAGTTGATCCGCGCGGCTATATTTTGACCAACTGCCACGTGGCGAATCCACGGGCGATGGGGATGCGTTCCCCGGCCGCCAATGCGCTGGGAATCGCCGTCATGGATCGCTCAGACGAGCCTCCCGCCTTGACCTATTACGCTCAAATCGTGAGCCAATCTCCTGAACTAGATTTGGCCGTGCTTAAAATCACCGAGCGGGTTGATGGAAAATCTATTCGTGGCTTAAAACTCCCGTTTGTCCCCGTTGGTGACTCTGACGACATCGAATTGGGTGATGAACTCGCTATCTTTGGGTTTCCGGGGATTGGTGGTGAGACGGTAACGTTTACCAGTGGTAATGTTTCTGGCTTCACCAAACAGCGTGCGGTGCGTGCTCGCAGGGCTTTTATCAAAACAGATGCGACGATTGCGGGTGGTAATTCGGGCGGTACGGCCGTTGATCATGACGGCGTGCTGGTGGGGATTCCAACCCAAGCGGCCGCTGGTGAAGGCATTACTCCTGTCGATGCTCGGCCGGTAGTTGATACCAATCGTGACGGCCGCGTGGACCAGCGTGACTCGCCGATGGCGATTGGTGGGTTTATCAACGGACTTCGGCCGGTGAATCTGGCTAAGCCACTGATGATGGAAGCTGGCGTAAAGCTGAAAGGGGTTGGGGTTGCTAAAAGTCGTGCCGCCGCGGCAAAAGCTGGTAACGCAGGAGGATTGCGCGCCGCTGGCACACGCAAATCGGCCGGCCGTGGTTCAGCCGCAACCATGGGGCAGATGGTCTTTAGCCAACGTGTGAATCGATCCGGTTTACCGATTGGGGCCAACGAAGTGTTCCGCTCTGGTTCCAACCAAATCTTTGCCACGTTTGACTTTAACGACATGCGCAACGGCACCAAGTGGCAACAAACTTGGTCACACAATGGAAAAATTGTGAGCCAAAATGAAGACAGTTGGAAGGCTGGCCCTCGCGGCCGCTTGAGCTTGGCCATTGGTGGTCAAGGTGGTGGTTTGCCCGATGGGACGTATCATTTAGCCATTAGCACGAAGGGGCAAATTTTGGCAGAAGGTGATTTCGCAATCGGCCGTCGTCAGCAAGACAACGACAC
>JAHDGV010000089.1:13854-17775 GCA_020631655.1 Chloroflexota bacterium
AAATTTTGGCAGAAGGTGATTTCGCAATCGGCCGTCGTCAGCAAGACAACGACACCAAGCTTTCAGGCTCAGTCGTAGACTCGCGTACCGGGCGAGGCATTAACGGTGCTTTGGTGATCGCCCTAAAACCGGGTGTTAGCGTGCAGCAGTTTATACGCAATCAAAGCCCAGATTTGGCATACACATCGACCAAAACCAACCGGAGCGGTAAGTTTACGTTCAAGAAACAGCTTCCGCGCGGGCAGGCATATGGTTTAGTTGCCATCGCACGTGGATATCAGGATATGGTCGTTGAAGGGGGCATCCGTTTGGCCGCAAACACCCCTGAAGTTGCTGAAATGCAGCCGATCCCTCTGCGGGCTGGATAAAGTTTGAAGGTATAAGTTTAAAGTATGAAGCAGTGTGCGAAAAGCGTACTGCTTCATACTTGTCACTTTATACTATCCACTTATAAGCCCCATCCTCTTTACCTATGCGGATCAGTGCGGGGAATTCAAAATGGGCACCAAACACCAAAGCATTTGTCTCGGCCGCTTGTGCTAGCAAGTTGGCCATCGTTTCAGCCAATTGCTCAGGGTAGCTATCAAACAATCCATAAAAATCATGTCGTTTTAGCTGTAGTGGATGGCGGAATGCATCTGCTACGTGCATCAGCGTCTCACCATTTGATTCGATGATGACGGCCGTGTGGTCACGGCGATGGCCTGCGGCCGCTTGGAACTTGATTCCCGGAGCCACTTCTTCACCCATTTCAACTAGCACAACTCGATCTCCCAAATTTTGGATCACTTCGGCATACTTGGCTCGGCCGGCCGCCATGTTTTCCAACTCACCGTCCGGCACAACCCCTCGGAACAGTTTGATAAACTCTTCGATCATCCCAGCCGTGTCTTCGGTCCACAGCTTGTACGAGTTGGTCGGCATCACGATTTTGGCGTTGGTGTAATTGGCTAAGCCACCAATGTGGTCGCCGTCTCCGTGGGTGACGAGCACCATGTCGATGTCGCTGGGGGCAAGGCCCGCTCCTTCGAGCCGTTGCAATAGCTGACCACCGGCCGGGGGCAAGCCCGCATCGATCATGATTTTTTGTTCACCCGTATCGATGAGAAGCACATTGCCGTGGAGCTCCATTTCTGTATCGAGGGTCAAATCATACCCCCCGAGCTCGATTTCTTTTAGCAGTTCAGCCTCATCCAGCCGAGGGAATGATGCTTTTAGGGTTCGTCTGCGAGCAAAGTCGTTTAGGACGGTGCCGGTATAATTTCCAAGTTTAAAGTTATGATGCATTTTTCACTCTCTTAATTAGCAAACCATGTGTTGTCATTTAAACGTCATTCCCGCGCAGGCGGGAATCTAGCGCTGGATACCTGCCTACGCAGGTATGACGTTTTCACAAGACCCTAACAACTGGTCACTTACCTTTTCTTACTTCCTTCATGACTTCTTCCAAAGTCTGCTCCCCATCTGATTCACGCAGGTGGCCGATCCGGCCGTAAACCTCGGCCGCGGCGGTGTAAAAGCCGTTGGGGACCCCCGCATCTTCCCACGTTTGAGCAATTTCTTCCATCTCGCCAGCAAAGCGCCAGGCTTTGTTGTACGCCACACTTTTTGATGCTCGTTTTTTCTGGGCTGGGAAGCCGGGCCAATAGTGCTCCCACATCTCTTCGACATGTTCTAAAACACCGAGTTCTGTGGCAACCCCCATCAGGGCGGTGAGCAGGGCATTGTATCCTTTGCTGTTGGCGGCAAAGCACATCTTTGTGCCAGATGCCGCCCCAATTTCGCCGTCGATCACGCGTGTTTCGAGCGGCCCGGCCGAGAACCACTCTGCGGCCATGGCGGCTGAGGGGCCAGACAAAAAGAGGAAGCTGGTGTTTGGCTCAGTCGGGGGCATGCCGATGATCCCGCCGTCGATGAAGTCAACTCCGGCCGGAGTGACCACATCATTGATTTGATGGGCCGTGCGCGGGGCAATGGCGTTAGCATCGAGAAAAGCTCCTTTAAAGCCAGCTTCGATCACCATCTCAGCCACGTCTACGGCCGCGTGGGGCGGGCACACGCTCACGATCGCTTCAACCGTGTTGACCATCTCTGCGCCGCTGGTGAGTTCGTGCAGTCCGGCCGCTTCGGCCCGCTGGCGGGTGGCGTCGCTACGGCCGGCCGAGATCCAGTAGACATCGTGGCCGCTGTTGACCATTGTTTGGGCCACGGCGGCCCCCATCATGCCGGGGTTTAAAATTCCGATTTTCACAGGGTAACCTCTTCAATCTAATTTATTAGGCGATTTACAGATTTTGATTATCCATTTACACAGCTTAAAAATCGCCTCACAGCCATCTTCGCAATCAATCTCAAGGGCAATTACTTTCTAAAGATGGCCTTTATCAAGAGGGTGATTCTAACTCGGGTGTTGTTTTCGACAAGATGTGATTAGGCGTTTTAGATGATAGGTTTTGAGACGCGCCACCGGCACAGTCTTTACAAATTTGCGCTTAAACCGTAGAGACGGCCCGTTGGGGCGTCTCGATTTTAGAGATTTTATTTAGGTTTGTGGGCGATAAACAGCTTTTCTTCCTCAATCAGATTGAACTTGTTGGCTTCCCCACCAAAATTTTTCCGATCTTGGGTCCAATCAAAAATTTCGACCTCGAAGCCGATGTTTTGCAGGCGATCCACATAATCCATCGCATAAATCCGCACGTGGTCATCTTCGCCAAAGGCGACCTCCCGCTCCCAAATACTGGTTAAGGTATTGTCCTCGTAGGTTTGCTCAAGTGTAAGCGAGATGGGGACCTGCAACACGGCCCAGCCACCCGGCATCAGCACCCGATACAGCTCGGCCATTGCCAATGTGTCGTGATGGATGTGGTCTAACACATGGTTGCAGATGATGGCGTCAAAGCTCTCTTCTGGATACTGGATTTTGGTGATATCCATTTTGATCATGGTGTGGGTTGGATCGATGTCGGCCGAGAGATAGTGTATTGACGGCGAGTCTTCCAAAATCGCTTTTAGCGAATGTTCTGGGGCGATATGCAGGAGCAGGTGGGGGTCGGTGAATAAGGCTGTTTTTTGGGTCAGGTACAAATATTGTAGGCGATCCCGATCAAGCGAATAGCAGACGGGGCACTGCGCCTCCGGCCGGTAGCCTAGCCCAATCACCTGTTGTTTTGTGATCACAGGGGTGTCTTCTCCAAACGGCAAAAATGATTTGAGTTTGGCACTGCAAATCGGGCACTCATAGCGGGTGCCAAAATGGATTGTTTTACGGAAATATTGAGAGGCGGTAGGCTTTATTTTTCGGGGAACAACTGACTTTGCGATTTTTTTGAGCGGTTTCGCCACGTTTGTAGTCCTCTGGTTTAGACCAGAATTTGCCTTCCTTCGGTTGGTAACTCCACAGGTCAATCTTATCGATTGCACCTTGTTTTTTTTCTTATGGGATGAGTGGTTATCGGCCGAATTCGCACAATTTTTACAGCCTTTGTTCGCATCCGTATCAGATGTAAACCCAGAAACTGAGTGTGTTAACCAACAGATAAATGAGTAGGGCCACCCAAGGATTTGATTTGCTGTAGACGATGACGAGCAGGCCGGTAAATGAATACCACGCAAAATAAGGGACTAAGAAAAATGTGGCCAATGCGCTGAGTTGCAAGCTGTGCTCTTCGTTCTTGAAGGCAGCAAACAGCAAGATCAAGCCGATCGGAATCCCATATGGCCAGAGCGACCAGTTGGCCGAGACCTGCAAGGTGCGGGTCATATCGATCATTTCTGGCACCCACCAGCCCCAAACAACAAACGTACACAAAACAAAAACGATGCCCCCACCAAGCAGATACCATCTGTGGGGAGAGCGCAAAAACAAGTAGGGTAAAACAAGTCCTAGCGTTTGCGGTTTGCCTAAAATCAGGATCGATC
>JAHDGV010000597.1 GCA_020631655.1 Chloroflexota bacterium
TTAGATGATTATAGCTAATCTCCCTGTCACATGACCGATGGGAACAGCTTGTGATCAGGAAAATCGGCCAATGACTGGGAGTTCTGCACGAAACTCCCAGTCATTGGCCTGTTAATCTTGGCAAGGCGTCAGTTCGTTGGGCCAAATGACAGGGAGTCCGGACCTGTTTTGAAACTCCGAACTCAGGTTATTATTAAAAACGAAGGTCGTTTTGATTATCTCTTAAGCCTATTTAGTGGCAAACCATTCAACTTCGTTATTACCAAACAGTCGTTCCACATCGTTAACGTGGTGCATGTTGTGGTACAGGGTAAAAAAGAGCATTTCACGCAGCGTTAGATTGCCGATGAGCGGATGGGGGAGTTGGTAAAAGTCGAGATCCTCCTCGCTCCAGCCATCCAATTTTTCTAACAATTGTTGATTCTTTGAGCCCCACTTGCTGAAGATTTTGTCGCGCTCATCGGCCGTTTCGGCTTTGATCTGTGGCTCGTAATCGGTGGACGCGATTGCGGTGCCTGCATCCACAAACTCTTGATAGCTGGCACGCACCTGAGCCAGCGAGCGTGACCGGTGTTTGGCTTTGCCAAAGCGCAAGCGCAGGGCCGTTTTAGGCAGGCTCATGGCAAGCACAATCGGGCTGACCGATTTGATCAGGTGAACCAAATTATCGGCCGGGGTCCAGATCGTCTCTGGTGCGGTAAAAAATCGCTCTTGCGGGATGGCGTGGAAATAGTCAGCCACTGTCGGAATTTCAGACTTGAACGCCTGCTGAATTTCTGCTTTTGTAAATGGAGAACCTAAATCGATCATGCCAAATTCTCCAGAATTTCCCCATCGGCCGGAATGATGAACTGGTGGCCCACACCAGCCTCATCGGCCGCTTGCTGTAGATCCTGCCGAGTTGTTTGACAATGGTCTAACGCCTCAAGATGAACCGGAATGATTTTCCCTTGTGGCATGAGCTTAGCGATTTGGATCGTTTGCTCTGCATTCAAAATGATCAAGGCTTCTGGCCCACCCATTTGTGCGCCACCTGAGTTGGTGATAGTGATGTCAGGCTGATGGGTGGCGATAATGTTTTCAACTTCTGGATAAAAGACGGTGTCACTGGTTAGGTAGACGGTTGGTTCGTTTTCGGCCTTGAAAACAAAGCCAGAAACAGGACCTAATCGCTCTGCCCATGCTCCGTATCCGTGCTGGGCCGGAACCGGAATGATGTCGATGTCGCGCCAGTTGAGTGGTTCATCGGCCGAATGAACATTTACAAATCCCATCTTTTCTTCCAGCGGCTCAACCGTGTGTGGTTCAGCCAAAATCTTCGTCTCTTTGGGAATGATGGTTTGAGCCAACTCATCAAAATGATCGGGGTGCAGGTGGGTAAGCAGAACACCGTCAATGTTTGCAATTACATCTTTGGCCGGAATCGGCATGCCTACCGTTGGGTTTTCTTCGATGCCTGCAAACGAGCGAAACTGATGTTTACCACCCAGCATCGGGTCGATGAGTAAACGGCTTCCACCGTATTCGAGCAAAAGGGTTGCGTTTCGGATTAGTTGTAACTTCATGAACTCGATTGTATGCCTTGACAGCGAATTCAAAAAGTGTCATTATCGGCAACTAAATGGCAAAAACTGACATATGACTTATCACGTAACCCTTCTCACTTTTGATCAATGTTATACATCTGGTGTCACCAGCATGCTTGATGTGTTTCACGTTGCTAACCGATTGTGGCAACGCAGACATCGAGATGCTGGGCCGATTTTTGACTGGCAGGTGGTATCACCCAACGGCCGGCCTGTGACCACTACATCCCGCCTGCTGTTGCCCGTTGATGGGGCACTGGCAGATGTTGAGACAACCGATATGCTGATTGTGCCAGGATCAGATTTTGAGAATGCAAAAGATTATCTTGCGCTAATCGACGAAGTAAAACAAACATGTGAAGCTGACTTACAGCGGCTCCGCTCGGCCGGGGTGGCGATCACCGCCTGCTGTGGGGGGCCATTTGTGCTGGCGGCCTGCAATCTTTTAAAAGATGAGACGGTTACAATTGCTTGGTGGCTGGCTGATTTGTTTGAACAAACATTCCCCAAAATTTCGCTCGATGTTGATCAGGTGCTGATCGACAATAAAGGGGTTATGACAAGCGGAGCGGCCGCCTATGTCGATATGGGCTTGCGCATTGTTGAGAAGCAGGTCGATCGTTTTTTGATGCTGGAGTGTGCTCGCATTTTGCTTGTCGATGCGAACCGAGCAACCCAAACCCCCTATCTTTACTTGCAACAGCAGGTGCGTCACAACGATGAGATTGTTTTGCAGGCTCAGCAATATTTTCGGAGTAATCTCGGCCGTGAGTTTGGCTTAGATGAGGTGGCGCAAACCCTGAATGTCAGCCAGCGAACGCTGATTCGCCACTTTAAGCAAACGCTGGGTCAACGGCCGATTGAGTATCTGCAAGATTTGCGAGTAGAGACGGCCAAACGTTTGCTCGAAACATCCGGGTTTTCTCTCGAACGTGTTATTGAAGAGGTGGGCTATAAAGACGTAAGTTCATTTCGCCGGTTGTTCAAGCAGCGAACACAGCTAACCCCGCGCCAGTATAGGCTCAAGTTTGCAGGCTAAAAAGGGTAGAGAGATGGGATAGCGATAGGGAACGTGCGTTATTGCCGATTGGCGTATAATCCCGAGCCTGCACAATTAACCAGTAGGCGTGGACCACAACGCTTGTTTTCTAGACGAATATCCATACCCACACCATATACCAGAGGTACTCATGACCAGACCAGACGGCCGAAAAGCTGACCAATTACGACCTATTTCATTTGAAA
>JAHDGV010000090.1:0-1946 GCA_020631655.1 Chloroflexota bacterium
TCACCCGGCAGTATCGCGTTCATCGTGTAGCTGTACCGATAAGTGCCAGATGGCAAGAAGTTCGACGTGAATGTCACCCGTTCATCTCGATAGCTGATGCGGTCAAAGTTCCACCAGCCCCACCAGTAGTAGCTGTCACCCGTGCGGGTAATGCCATCTTCGGCCGCTTGGCTAGCGTTGCCTAAATTTGGATCATTGGCTTCAGCTCCGGCCGGGAAGTAATCTTCGATGACCGCATAAACCAAATCTCGCTTAGCAATCACTGTGAGTTCAACCCGAATCTGCTGACCGGCCGCGATTTCCGTAATCTCCTGACACTCTTCAGACTCTGAGTCACAGCCAGCATCATAAAAACGCCGCTCGATGCTCAAACCACGGTCGATGGGGCCAACCAAATCGGCCGGAATAAACGTATCGAGCCAGGCGTTGTAATACAGACGGCCGTCCCCATTGCGGGTAAAGTCGAAGAAGTTCACATCAGTTGGGCTGAGCTGACCAACCGGAATGCGTTGATCAACCGTCTCGGTCATGTTGGCACGTGCAAACGCCCCATCAATCTGAGCCTGCCCGTTTAGAGCAACTGCGTAGCTGAAATCTCCGTCTAGCTCACCCGTTTCAACCAGCCAATCGGTCAAAGCGGTTAATACCCAGCCGGTATCGTGATAACTGCGCCAAACTTGGGCTTGGCGAGCACCCATCAGCCAGTTGACCGCCTGCGGTGCAAACGGTGCAGATGGGTCTGCATTGGCGAACGCCATCAGCACAATGGCCGTTGCCCGCTGATCGCTACTCAGGTTAGAGTAATCATCATCTTCCCAATGGGCACCGGTTGCGCTCACAAACGCACTGCTGTTTAGATCAGCAAAAATTGTTTGAGCCGTAATCGGATCACTACCTGCCGCATTAAGGGCCAAGATCAGCAATGCTTTGGCGTAGCTGTCGAGGTTTTCTTTGTTCTCGTTGTACAGCTCAATCACCGCATCGACATCGCCTCGGCCGTGCTCGGCCAAAACGTACTGATAAAACGCTTGCCCGTTTGCTCTCCAGCTGTTGCCAGCTAAACGGGATGGGTTCTCGATTTTCGTTTCTAGGTAGCTTAATCCGTTGTTCAGCGTGTCGGCCGGGATGTCGTAACCGGCATCGGCCGCACGATCAAGGGCCAGTAGCACATAGGCGCTAAACCATTCTGAGCTTTGGCGGCTATAGCACCAGCCCCAACCACCATCTTCTTTTTGTGTATCGGTCAATGCCTGAATGTCAGTTGGGATCAACTCAGCCAATTGTGCCGCTAAGTCCGGCTTGTCCAAGTTGAGCTGTTTGATCGCTCTGTCCGTTGTGGCATTTGGCATCAAGCGTGTTGCAACTGAATGAGCACAGCCTAGATCGATATTTTCCCGCTCAATCGCCTCGAGCCCTTCAAACACCACGGCCGCCAGCGATCCGTTTAGCTTAAAGCGGATATCGCCTGAATCGGTATCAACACCTTCAGGGAGCAGAACCGCTTCTACCCGACGAGTTTGATCATCTGACAAAACGCCACTGGTAGGCACCACATCTTCTGCGTTGTACCGATAAACTGGGATCAACTGATCTGGCCCCACTCCAAAGGATGGTTTGCTGGCATCACTAAAGGTGTCGTTCCAAACGGTGATTGTCGCATCGACAAAATCAACCTCTCTGTCATCGATCCGCAGTGGAACCCGATAAACGGCGCTGCCTTTGGCAGGAACCGTTAGTGTGCCGCTTGGTTCACCTTCAAACGTGCCACCCTCGATTTCAACCAGAACGTTAACCTCAACATCTTGATCGGTGTTGTTGTTAACTACTGTGCCGATCTGAGCCACATCACCCACGGTGAAGAAGCGTGGGAAGATCGGCCGGACGAGAATCGGTTTTTGTACCGTGATCTCGTTACTGGTCTGGTTAACAAGGGTTTCACCCGTGAT
>JAHDGV010000090.1:2046-3524 GCA_020631655.1 Chloroflexota bacterium
CGTGGGGTGATGTCTACGTTCAGCAAGAATGGATCGATCTTGACCGGCAGATTGAGCAAGCCCAAGCGCATATCGCCGTATCGACTGTCACCTACATTTTCTGGCTTAATCGTTGTAATCGTCACAAAAACATTGGGCAGGTGATCAAGCGTGATCGGAATCTCAATAGAATCGGCCGTGCCATTGAGTGTGATCTGCTGTTGCTCAAGGATGCCGCCTCGCTCAATTGTGAGCCACGCCGCCTGCTCTGTTTCAAACGGGCTCTGAATCAGAATGCGAGCCGTTTCACCCACAGCGTATTCCGCTTTGTCTGGGACCAACTGCATCGTTTTAGACTCAGCATCGATGCGCCAGCGGGCGTTTTGACCGGTGACCCAAATCAAGCTGGTGCTTTGATGGGTCCGTCCACCTTGATCTGTTGCGGTGACTTCTACTTTGTACGTACCGCCGTCACTGATAATGTATTCAAGGTTGGACCGTCCAGCAGAATCGGTAGTGAATTGGACCGTTGTCCCTTCAACAGGGGTATCGACAGGCTCATACCAGCCGTTGTCACCTCGTTCCCAATCCCGCTTGTAGAGGGTGGCTTCGGCCGAGATATCGCCCAATGGCTCGCCGTCCCAATCAACCGTAACCACACTAAATTTGGCCGGATCACCTGATTCAACCACGTACTGGTCAGATTGGATTCCCACGTACACTTCGGCCGCATGGAAGGTTAAGTTGGTGCGAGCCGAGAAGGGCTGGAAATTCACATCAAAGACAGTTGCTTCGACGATGACATTCCGGCTACCCGGTTCGCTGTTTGCCAGCAAATCGGCCGGAATATCGATTACAAGTTGACCGTCTTGGTTTGTAACACCGCTACCCGAGAAAATCGGGTTTTGGAACGGCGGATTGTACGGTTCCCAGAAGTATCTGTCTGCGGCCGAGAATAAAAACGGTTCAGCAATCCCAAAGTTAAATGTCTCTTCAAAAATGGTGTAGTTCACCTGCAGATCGCTAGCAGAGCCACCAAAGAAATAGTCAGCCTGTACGGTTACTTCAGCCGATTCGCCGCGCAAAACATCGCTTTCGGCCGACTCCATGCTGACCTCAAATTCCGGTTTGCGGAACTCAGCTACCTGAATAAAGGCGGTGCTGTAGCCGGTATCATCATTGGCTCGTGCAAACAGCTCATAGTTACCGGGATTCGATCCCTCAGGCAAAACAAACTCGCCGGAGAACGATCCATCTGGATTGGTGGACAGGGTTAGCTCTTCAAAGAAGGGCTCATTTTCGGTGTAGAAATTTTGCTCTTGAATCTGCAAGAACATTTTTTGCTCAGTTGGCAGAGCATAGCGGCCGTAATCTTGGCGGCGCAGAATCCCGTTAAAGTAAACGGTGTCTCCCGGTCGGTAAATGGGGCGGTCTGTATACAGATAGCTTTTTAAACGCCCCTCTGGTGCAGGATCATACGGGACGTTAAACTGCCATGG
>JAHDGV010000090.1:3624-4826 GCA_020631655.1 Chloroflexota bacterium
GCCCACACGTAAACCCCATCTACCGTTTCTTTGATCACCAAATTGGTGTCAACTACGACTAGAAGGCGGTTTTCATCATATCGTCCCCGTTCGTAATAGCGAAGCTGTTGAGAGGTGAGCTGGAGCTGATAAATCCCATTGGGCAAGGCTTGCCCATCGTTTAAATCAAGCCGGACAATGCCAAGTTCATTCTGAACATCTTCCACCGGCCGTGTCCACTCACGAATAAGCGCTCCGTTGTTTTGATCATTCCACCAACTGCCGTAGAAGATTTCACTCGTGCTCCCTTCAAATTCGCTCAGACGCAGATCAAGCTCGTTGACGTTCAAATATTGAACATCGATTTGCGGAGCAAAACTGCTGCTAAACATGTTGATGCTGAACGGGATATTGAGTCGCAAAAATGGATCAGATTCGGCCGTGGTGAAATGCCACGTGTAGTCACTGCCCAGTGTGTTGCCATAAGGATCGGCCGCTGTGCCGGGAATCGTGATTTCGTAGCGGGTGCTGGGCAATGTGAAGAAGTTAATTCCCATCCACGTCGAACCTTCGCTGTAATCGAGCCGAACTTTGGGTGGGGCAGGATCGATAATAATTTGGTCTTCTAACGTGCTCCAATCCATTGGGGATGCGAACTGAACGCTAACCCAGCCCCACACTTCTGCGTTTCTGGCGCGATGGCTTGGCTCAGTCTCGATAATGGATGGGAGTGGGACGGTGGAAAAATCGAAACGATAGGCTTGGTCTAATCCACCTTGGCCACCGGCCGGTGCCGCCGACTGCGCCACGTTTAGGGTGTAGTTGGTATCGATTTGTAGATTTTGGGCGGGGATGATTTTGACCGACCGGTCGTTGTTAGACCATTCAAATGAGAGGTCAACGGCCGGATTCAGGCTGATCGCTTGTTGGGTAACATCCCGATTCATCGGCATGTTGAACGTCACTTGTAGCGGATCTTCTAAAGGCCAGTTGCCACTTCCCTCATACGGGGTGACCGTTTCAACACGAGGCACGATGGTCGAGAATGTAGCATTGGCTCCTGCGGTTAGTTCCGCGCCGGTCACATCTTTTAATCCGGCCGGAACCGAGAGTTGATAAGTGGTTGAACCGGCAAATCCTTCATCCGGTGTAAATCTGAAAATGCTGGTTGAAATCCATTCACCTTTGCCCGGCACTTGGGGATTGAGCTCAATCGGGAACGG
>JAHDGV010000090.1:4926-10306 GCA_020631655.1 Chloroflexota bacterium
TTTTGCAGGTGGCCTTTCATAATGCGGGCGTCTAACGGGGCCAAAAGTGCGCTAGTAAAATAATTTAAGTCGATATCGGCCGGAAAGTTACCCTGCTCAGCCATTTTTTCTAGGTGGCTCCGCACGGTCATTTCCATCCAAAAGTGAGGCACATTCACATCTTGAACCGCTTTATCGGTTCCAATCTCGCTAATTTCAACCATTAGCCCTAAATGGCTGTGGGTAAATCGAACCGCCTGATCAATAAACCAGTTGAGCCGCTGTTTGATACTTTGCCCCTTTTCTACCTGTTGCCGAAAAGATTCAAGCACATCATTCTGAAACTGTTTTAGTTCAGAGTCTAGCAGGGCTAAACATAAGTCAGCTTTGTTTGCAAAACGGCGATAGAGGGTCCCTTTCCCAACACCGGCCGCTTTGGCAATGTCGCTCATGCAGACCTGCTGAACACCCTGCTCGGCAAACAATTTAGATGCTGTACATAAGATCAGCTGTCGATTTTCGGCCGCATCTCGACGTTCAGGTTTTGTTTCAGATTGCACGATGGGTAAATCAAACTCAAGCATAGGCGTCATTATACAATTTTTTTATCGGAAATTTCTAAACTGTGAATAAGGCTCGGCCGAAAATCTAAAGAAAGTGAATCAAAATTAGATGATTGTGGTTTGAGCAATTTCAGCCTTTAACAGCTCTGCGGTTTCTAAGATTAACTCCGCTTGCTTATGATCCCCTTGGATTCGAGCGATATCGCTCAAAAGCAGAATCGCTGTTAAATAGAGGGGTAAGCACCCTAGATTCCGCATCATACTGTAGTCTAACTCTTCTAAAATCTGTTTGGCCCGCTCATGCTTACCTTTGGCAAGATAAAGCCGCGCGATGTTAATTTCTAGCTCACTGCGGATTTCAAAACTGAATCCTTCAGGAATCAATTTGACCGCTTTCTCCCACATCAGTAAGGCTTCATCCAGTTCCCCTTGATGTTCGTAGTAGCGGCCGAACAGCTCTAAAGCAATCGCTTGCGCGTACTCAGACCCGCTAAGTTCTAGGTGATGAATAGAGGTGTGCAAAAAGTAGGCCGCTTTTTCCCAATCCTGAACCGCAATGCCCAGCTCTCCACCCAAAGTGGCAATTTTGCCTTTGCACAAATCTGGGTTTAGCAAGGTAAAGTTCATCAGCAAATCAGAGACATCATTTACACATTCGGTTGCCTTGTCATAGTTTTGGAAATGACATTCAACCAATCCACGCATAAATTTAATCTCCCAAAGTAAATCGATATCCTGCTTTGATTCAGCTAGCTCAGCCATTTTTTCAAGCATCGCTTTTAAAGGCACATACTGCTCGTCCTGCATCATCGATTTGGCTTTGCACAGGTTAAGCCGGCCGCGCACAAAGTCAGATTCTGGCAATCGCTTGTCAACCGCAAGCTGAATCAGGTTGTTCCAAGCGTGATTAGAGCCTACGTGCAACATCATGTCAGTAGCCGTAAACAGAAAGTGTGTGGCTAGGTTATAGGTAGATTTAAAGCGTAGACCGGCCTCAATCGCCTTGATGATGTTTTCTTTTTCCAGGCTCAGCTCAGCCACATCAGGCATCTTGTCCCAAGGGAAACGACGGAGCCAATACCCCAAATTATTTTTCACAACTGTCTCAAATGGGGCGACCTTTTTTTTACTCTTCGATTGGGTTTTAGCTCCACCCTCGATCTCAATCATTGTCAAAATTTGTTATTTCAGTTTCGATAAACGACTCAGTTAAACGGTGCAACGCATAGCGCCGATCGTTGGCTGAGCCACGAACCTCAAGCATAGAACGGATGATAAGTTCATCAACCGCTTTCCAAAACTCACTATCAGCCAAGCCGCTCGACTGCTGCATTTGCGCAGCGGCCGCCCCAGATGTTGCGCCCATAATCGACATCGCTTGGAGCAACAAACGAGACTCTTCGGAAAGAGTTTCCCATGTGGTTAAGAAGATAACCCGATAGATTTTGCCTGCATCCCCACTGCCTTTCTCCAGATCGATAAAGATCCGGTCCAAGGGCATCCACTGCATCAGCCCGGCCGTGATTTTTAGGGCAAGTGGATTTCCACCCACAATTTTGAAAATTTTGTCCAACGTGACCGTATCAACTTCACCGATTTTGGTTTGCCCTGTTGTTTCCAAGTAGTGCTGCATCAGGCGCAATGAATCGTCTCGGTTGAGTTCTGTCAGATCAACATCATGGCAGGTGCCCCGCTCTGGTTTGGCGCGGGTGGTCACAATAAAGCGGCTGGGCTCAGCCAGCCCGTTTAAATACTGCACCACGCTGTCTGCGTCTTCCTGTGTCTCAAGGTTGTCAACCACAATCAGATGAGGCTCTCGTTTTAAACGATCAGCCAATCGTTCCATTTGTCGCTCGGCCGACAAAAGCCCAGCGTTGGGCAAGAGCGCTTGGGCCAGCAGACTGACGACTTGCGCCTTGGCCTGATTGGCCGCAATCAGGAACCCATCTGCATTCGGCCGGAAGGTGACCCAGCCCACATTGCTAAAGGTTCCAGAGCGAATCAAATTCCGCGTTACCTGATCTGCCAATGATGATTTGCCGATCCCACCAATACCGACCAAGGCGACCACACCAGGGCCATCGTTTGATGTGATCCGATCGATGACATGTTGTTCGAGCTTTTCGACGCCGACCAAGCTGATATACCGCTTGGCTGGCAAATGGGACTCCAGCCGATTGAACCAAGACTCCCACGCCTGTTCCTCTATGCTTCTGAAGTGAGAGGATAAGGCTTCTAGCGCATTATCTGTGCGTCTGCTCACCGTAGCTTGGCTCATGTGGAAGGCTTCCGCTACATCCGGAATTGTTTCACGATCTTGATATCGTTTGCGGAGCAAATCAGCAAGCTCTTTGTTTTCCTTGTAGGTTTCATCAAGCGCACGCTGAATCACAATGTTTAGGGCCAGACGTTTGGCAAAAGAGGCGTTGGGTTGAGATTGGGTTTCTAACTGATCATTGACAGACCGGCACTCAGATAAGATTGGATCCGGCAATTCATCTGCCAAATGATAGTTTTTCAATTCTTTCCGAAGAAGACCCACGAGGTCTTTATCAGAAATGTGTGACAATGGGATGCTCATATGGATTGGCTAGAGACGGAGAGAGTGTACAAATAACTATATTTACACAGGATCAAATGCTTTAAACGTTGATAGGCAAAAATTACGATCTAACAAATTTTACAACAATCTTCCCAATATCCCTAACGAAAAATAAAACTTTACCCGTCTTGTAACTCTGCCGTATCTCATATCTTTATGCTCATCAATATCACTTTAAGAATTCTTTAGTCTGCGTGACATGTTAGTCACGTGATTTTTACTCAGAATGTATCCCACCTTAATTTGCTAAAACCAACTGAACAACAGGCAAATTTATCCTTCTGAGCGCAGAGATTTAGGAGTAAAAATAGTATGAGTATAAATAACCGTCCATCGGCCAACTTGCTAGCATCGGAGCTAGGCTTAGAAAATGTTGCCAACGTTTATTGGCAGTTGACCACCCCTCAGTTATATGAAAAAGCGATTTTGAACCGTGAAGGATATGTGTCTAAAGACGGCCCCTTAATTGTCCGCACGGGCAAATACACCGGCCGAACCCCCAAAGATCGCTTTATTGTTGAAGAGCCTTCTTCAAAAGATAATGTTTACTGGAGCGACATTAACCAGCCGGTTAGCGAAGAAGTTTTTGATCGCATGTTGGGCAAAGTGCAGGCCTATTTAGCGGGCAAAGACATTTATGTACAGAACTGCTTTGCCGGGCAAGACAAAACCTATCGCATGCCGGTTACCATCATTACCGAGATGGCTTACCACAGCTGGTTTGCCCGCAACATGTTTGTGCAAGCAACTAACGAAGAGTTAGATAACTTTGAAACTGAATTTACTGTGTTGCAGGCACCTGGTTGCAAAGCGGACCCAGAAGTGGATGGAACTCGCTCAGAAGCGTTTATCTTTGTTAACTTAGCCAGAAAACTTATTTTGATCGGTGGCACCTACTACACGGGTGAAATTAAAAAAGGTATTTTTGGGGTGATGAACTATCGCCTGCCGTTGCAAAATGTATTGTCGATGCACTGCTCTGCAAACGAAGGACCAACCGGAGACACAGCATTGTTCTTTGGCCTGTCAGGCACCGGTAAAACAACCCTTTCATCTGATCAATCGCGCCATTTGATTGGTGATGATGAACACGCATGGACCGAAGATGGTGTCTTCAATATTGAAGGGGGCTGTTACGCCAAAGCGATTAATCTTTCGGCCGAAAAAGAGCCGGAAATCTACGGCACTACCAGCAAGTTTGGCACCATCATCGAAAATGTTGTGTTCGACGCCGGATCACGTGAGATCGATTACAACGATGGCTCGATCACCCAAAACACCCGTTTGTCATACCCGATCACCAGCATTCCTAATGTCAAATTATCAGGGATGGGTGGCCATCCTAAAAACGTCATCTTTTTAACGGCCGATGCATTTGGCGTGTTGCCGCCGGTAAGCAAGCTGACCCGCGAGCAGGCGATGTACCATTTCTTGAGCGGCTACACGGCCAAAGTAGCCGGAACCGAAGCGGGGATGAGTGCCGGAGCCGAAGCAACCTTCAGCACCTGCTACGGTGAACCGTTCTTGCCACTAAATCCGGCCGTCTATGCAGACTTGCTTGGCCAAAAAATTGACACGTATGATGCAAACGTTTGGCTGGTTAACACCGGCTGGACCGGCGGCCCATACGGGGTTGGTGAGCGGATGTCACTGAAATACACTCGCGCCATGATCAACGCTATTTTAGACGGTACGCTGGCTGACGAATATTATGAACAAGAACCACATTTTGGCTTGTACATCCCGACCGACTGCCGCGAAGTTCCAAACGAGTTGCTGAATCCGCGCAATACGTGGGTAGACAAAGTTGCGTACGACAAAACGGCTCAAGAGTTGGTTCAACGCTTTATTTCGAACTTTACGAAGTATGAAGTAGACGGTGCAATTTTGGCCGCTGGCCCCAAGATGATGGAAATGGCATAGTCCATCCAAACAAACGGATAATAAATAACTAGACCTGCGAGGTTTCTAAAACCTTGTAGGTCTTTTTTTATTTCAGCACGGATTGGTAAACCTCGACAGTAGCCTGTGCGATTTGGTTTTGTGTAAAGTGGGCCAACACCCGCTCCCGCCCTTGCTTGGCAAGCTGGCTCCGCTGGTCTGAATTGTTCAGCAGGGTTTGAATCGATTGGGCCAAGCTGGCGCTGTCCCCTTCTTTAAAGATAAGACCCGCATCGCCGATTACGTTTGGTATCTCCCCTGAGCTTGAGCCGATCACCGGGACTTCGCACGCCAT
>JAHDGV010000090.1:10406-15969 GCA_020631655.1 Chloroflexota bacterium
TCTGTGTCTGTTCCAAACTGTGGGAAGATCGCCTGTGGGCGGTTGAACCCTTTTGTTTTAAACACCTCGGCCGCTTCTTGATTCCCCATCAGCCCAAAGTCACTCTTTTGTAGCACCTGCTTTTCCATCCAAGAAAATGGGATGGGGTAGTGGCGCAAAATATTTTGCCACGAAAAAAAGATGAACTTGGCCCCAGCCTGCTGGGCGACACGCAGCGCCAGCCATGTGGCCAGGTTATATGGCTCCTCATCCATGTGAATAATGTCCGGCCGGAATTCTGCAACCCGCTGCCTGAGCGTGGGCCAATGGTGCAAATGATAGTTTCCGTTGAGGCGCAGCGGCTCAACCCACAGCTGATACCCGTCTGTGTGCTGGCGCTCAAGCTCAATCCGGCCGGAAGGATCGTCCCAGTAGGCGGGCACCATCACCGCAAGATCAACATCAGGATGACGGCCGATGGCGCTGAGTTTTGATTGGTACGTGCCGGTCAGACACGCCTTGGAGACCATTAGGACTTTCATTTTATTGGCTTTTGGCCGTTGGCCATGTGCCCTTGGCTTTGTACTTTTTACTTAGTACTTCGTACTGGTTTCTGGTATCTGATCACTGATTTGCTAAACTACGCCCGCTTTGACCGATCCGATAGAAACCGAACTCAACCGATCCCAAAAAACCGCTTTAGCCGGGCTGTTAATCGCAATTTGCGCCGTTGCGGCCGGACTGCGTTTTTGGCAATTGGATCAACTGCCGCCCGGATTATACAGGGATGAAGCTTTCAACGGCCTAGATGCATTGGGAATCTTAAACGGAGAACACGCCCTGTTTTTTACTGCTAACAACGGCCGTGAACCGCTCTACATCTATCTTAGCTCTATTTTTGTAGCGATATTTGGCCGGACCCCCGTGGCTGTGCGACTGGCCGCCGCCGTTTTGGGTACGCTGACCACCGGTGCCGTTTATGCGGTGAGCAAAAGTTGGTACGGTCGGCTGGTGGGTCTGTTTGCCGCGTGGCTTTGGGCTGTAACGGTGCTACCCATCCATTTAAGCCGGTTGGGATTGCGGGTGATTGTCGCTGTGCCGGTGACCGCTTTGGCCATGTGGCTGGGGACGCTGGCGTATCGCAAAAACAAGATGTGGCTGTGGGCCATGGCCGGAGCTTGTGTCGGTCTTGGCTTTTACACCTATCTTTCAGCCCGCTTGTTACCGGCCGTGCTTGTGCTGATCGTCGTGGCAGTTGCCATCCAACAAAAAAGCCTGCCGTGGCGCGGTTTGGCTTGGGGCTTGGCCGGATGGGGTGTCATGATGTTGCCCTTGCTGGGGCTGTGGTGGTTCAACCCTGAACTGCTCGGCGGCCGCACGGGGCAAGTCTCGATCCTGAACCCAGACATCAATCAAGGAAATCTGGTTGGTACATTTTTTAGGAACGTTTGGGCCGCCCTGCGTCTCTTCTTTATAGAAGGGGACTCGATTGTGCGGCATAACCCGCCCGGCCGCCCGCTGTTTGATCCATTTATGGCGGTGCCGTTTTTGGTGGGATTGTTTTTGCTCGGCCGGGAGTGGCGCAAAACAACCACGTTGGCCGTTGTGGGCTGGGTCAGCGTGATGCTGGCCGCCACCATCTTGGCCGAAGACACCCCACACTTTCTGCGTGCATCTGGCATTTTGCCCGCCGCGCTGATCCCGGCAGCACTCGGGCTTGCATGGGGATGGCGTTTGCCGCGCCAAAATTGGCTAGGCAAAGGGGCGGTTGTTTTTATCTTGCTCGGCTCTTTCTGGTTTACGATTCAAGATTACTTTGTTGCGTATCCGGCCCAGCCAGCCACAGGCTACCTGTTTGAGTCGGCCGCCCGTGAAATGGCGGAACGCATCAATGCAGACCCAGCCGACCGGCCGATCTTTGTGGATCAACGTTACCAAGATAATTGGCCTTCCCAGGCTTTTCTGCTCAATCCTGAGCGTGAGCTGATTCGCTTAGACCATCGGAATTTGGTGGATGGCTGGTTTACCGGCCCATTTGTGTTTTATGTGTCACCCATCGCGGGGCTAGACATGGGGCAGATGATAAAAGGGGTGCAGACGAATTCTGACCAGCCGATTTTGATCTCGACCCAAACGGGGCCGCTAACGCGCGGTGATTTAGAGACGACGGCTTACCCGCTCTACATTCGCTTTGCTGTCTCTGAGAATGAATCGGTTGAATCGATTGTGGCTACCTTAGAAGAAGAGGGGGATGGGAATGGATCGCTGTACACCCTGCATTCGGCCGAGCTAAATGTGCGAGACGATGAAAACAAACTGATCGTTGACCTGATTTGGTCCGCCAACGGGCTGGTACAAGACCGGAACGATATTGTGTTTGTTCACATCTTAGATCGACAGACCGGTCAGGTGGTGGCTCAAAGCGATTCGGTGCCGGGGCAGGGGTTCTGGCCGGTGAAAGAGTGGCGCTCAAATATGCAGATTCATGACCAACATGAGATTTTCCTTGGAGAAGAGTGGGATTCTGCACGATTTCAACCGCTCATTGGCATATATCCGGCCGATAATCCGCAAAATCGATTACAAATCAGATTGCCAAATGGGCAAACAGGTGGCAATACGGTTGAAATTCGTTGACGGCCGTTAAAAAACGGAGCTTATAAAGTAATAGTCGCTGAAACAGCCCTTTTAATTGGATAGAATTGTCAGTCGATAAATTCGACGATAAACGATTAAATTTTAAACAATCTAGTTCGCAAATTTCTTGAAAAGAACATACGCAAAACGATATGTAGGGGGGTCCCTAGTGGGCACCCATATTTGTGACTAATATGGAAAAATCGATCGAAGAGGACAGTAGGTTATGAAGAAGACTTTTACTTTTATTACCACGTTTGTAGCGTTGCTAGTGGTAGCGTTATTTCTGGTAATGAATTCAGGGGCGACAGTTAATGCACAAGAGACCAATCTTTTGGTCAATCCGGGATTCAACGATCCATTTTCAACATTTACTCCGATTTTTGGGTACCAACAAAACGCTTGCCAAGCCGGTGTTTGTACAACGGCCCAAATGCCGGCCGGATGGCTACCTTGGTGGGTGGCACAAACCAGTGATGACGATGAATTCACCAACCGGATGCCGGAATTCAAACCTGTCTGTCCATACTCTCCCTGCCCAGAAAAATTCCAAAACCGTTTACAAGGTGGTAACCAAGCGGCTCAGTACTTTACTTTCTGGAGTAAACATACCGGTGGTATGTACCAACAAGTAACGGTACCGAACAACGCCATCCTAAAATTCTCTGTTTACGGACAAGCATGGTCAACCAGCAGTGATAGTGCAAAATCAGAAGGGCCAAGCCCGATGAACATGAAGATTGGTATCGACCCAACTGGTGGTTCAGATCCATTCTCTGCCAACATTGTTTGGAGCCCAACGGCCGATTCATATGATGCGTATCGCCTGTTTGAAGTAGTGGCGACCGCTCAGGGTGACAAAGTAACCGTATTTATGTATTCAAGCCCAAGCGAACCACGTAAACACAACGACGTTTACTGGGATGAGGCTTCATTGGTAACTACTGATGGAAGCGAAATCCAAACAGTGGTTGACCCAACCACGGGTGAAGTAGCAACTGTTGCTCCAGTTAACAGCAGCGTTCGCTTCGCACCGGCCGGTCCAACACCAACCCCGAACGCGGGTGGTGTGATCGAGGTTATCGTTCAATCTGGTGACACCCTGTGGAGTATTGCTGCTCGGGCAGGTATGAACCTAGACGACGTTTTGGCCCTTAACCCGGGTTTGACCCGTAACTCACTGTTGGGATGGGGAGATCGCATCATTTTAGGATATGCAGATGGTGCTGGTGGCGGCGGTGCCGCAGAAGCTGCACCGGCTGAAGAAGCAGCCCCTGCGGAAGAGGCTGTTGAAGCTGCACCGGCTGAAGAAGCAGCCCCTGCAGAAGAGGCTGTTGAAGCTGCGCCAGCAGAAGAAGCTGCACAAGAAGTCGCGGTTGTAGAACCAACTACAGCCCCAGAGCCAACCGCAACCCCTCTACCTGAAGGCGGTGCTATTTGTTTGTTAGCCTTTGACGATGTAAACGGAGACGGCCAATATGGTGCCGGTGAAAGCTTGCGTGCGTCTGTGGCCTTTACGATTGCTAAAGACCAAACAGTTGTTAGCAACTACATCACTGACGGTCAAAACGAGCCGTTCTGTATCGAAGGGCTTGATGCTGGAAACTACCGCATTAGCCGGTCGTTTACCGCCAACGAAGTTGCAACCAATGGAGCAGATTGGGGTGCTTCGATCGTAGATGGCTCGCGTCAAGAGTTCCAATTTGGTAGCCGCATCGACGAATCAGCTATGGCTGTAGCGGACGCCTCGGCCGCAGATAGTGAAATGGCTGAAGGTGAGATGGCCGACGCAGAAATGGCTGAATCAGAAGAGATGGCTGACACCGCATCAGGTGCGGTTGAAGAAGCTGGAGCTGATGCAGAAAGCGGCGGCATCATGTCGTGGCTCGTTTGGATCATTTTGGCCATCGCCATTATTTTGATCATCGGTGTAGCGCTGGTTATCATGAGCGCACGCAGAGCGACCATCGATTAATTTTAGATTTTAACTGCAAATCGGGTGATTGTTTTTAGGAGAAGGATCACCCGATTTTTGAAAATTTTGTTTGCACCACAGCAAACTGGAGACGAAGAAGATGATGAAGAAATCAGTTTGGACTTTGGGTTTATTGCTCGCCTTACTTGCGGCATATTTAACACCCAATGGGGCGGTTGAAGCACAGGACAACGTGTTGCCTAATCCCGGGTTCGAAGAGCCTTACAGCAATGGCGTTGCAGGTAACTGGGCCCCATGGCATCAAGACAGCAACGAGAAAAAAGATTGTGCGGCCGAGGTATATTACGCTCGCCCGGTTTGGAGCTCTGAGCTCGCATCATCTGAACTGATTCGCGATGGGTCTCGCTCACAGCATGTGGGTAATCAATGGGACACTTGGCGCGGTGGCGTTTTCCAAACCGTTAATGGTTTGACCGCTGGGCAAACATATCGTTTCTCCGTAAGCATGTACGGCCGCATCTCTAATGATCAATGGCCTGCAGGGTCAGACGGTGGTGCGATGATCGGCCGTGTCGGTATCGATCCGGCCGGTGCAGGTAACTGGACCTCAGCCTCAGTCGTTTGGGGTGGCAACATTACTCCGCGTGACACGTGGCAAACCGCTACGGTTGATGCGGTTGCAACCGGCACCAGCATGACCGTTTTTGTTGATTCAAACTTTGGTGGTGTGAACAACTGTCGGGCACACATGGACATGTGGTACGACGCTGGATCGCTAACCGTTGTGGGACCAGCTCCAACTGATACCCCGCCACCGGCTCCAACCTTGCCACCACCACCTCCGGCAACCGCAACACCATTACCAACCAACACACCGTTGCCAACCAACACACCAGAACCAACCAATACACCAACCATCACTCCAACCCCAACCCCAACCGGTGGGACCATCTGCATCAACGCATTTGCAGATGCGAATGCCAGCGGTATCCGGGATGCGGAAGAAGGGTA
>JAHDGV010000090.1:16069-17719 GCA_020631655.1 Chloroflexota bacterium
CAAAGTTGTATTAACGTGACACCATCGGCCGACGCTAGACGCAAAATCGAATTTAACTGGTATCTACTAGCCGCATTAATTGTGGCTGTAGTCACCGCATGGCCGCTGATCTCTGGTGGGGGCTTGATCAACACCCGTGGCGGCGGAGACAGCCCGTTTTTAATTCAGCGGCTACACCAGCTAGAAACCGCCATCCGTGACGGCCATTTCCCCGTCCGCTGGATGCCAGATTCAGCCTACGGCTACGGCTATCCATTTTTCAACTTTTACGCCCCGCTCGCATTTTATGTCGGTTTTCTCTATCGACTGTTAGGCGTCAGCACGGTTCAAGCCATCCAGCTAAGCCAGCTGACCGCCTTTATCGTGGCGGCGTGGGGATCGTTTGGGCTGGCCCGCCGCTGGTATCATCGGGATTGGGTGGCGCTGGTTGTGTCGGCCGCCTACACCACAGCCCCGTTCCATCTGGTTAACGTTTATGTGCGCGGCGACTCGATTGCTGAATTTTGGGCGATGGCCTTTTACCCGCTGGTGATTTTGGCAACCGACCAACTGCTAACGACCGACCGGAGCCGCGGCCGGACCGGCATCAACTGGATCAACGGGGTGGCTTGGTTGGCCTTGGCCTACGGCGGATTGGTGCTCAGTCACAATATTTCGGCGATGATTTTCAGCCCCTTTGTCCTGCTTTTTGCTGTCTGTCGTTTGGCCCCCAAACTGTTCAAACAAAATCGAACCCCGGCTGTTTCCATCTTCCAGCTTTTACCCGCCTTGGCCCTTTTTGCGCTCGCCATTTTGCTCGGTGTATCTGCATCTGCTTGGTTTTGGCTCCCGGCCCTGAGCGAACAGCATTTGACCAGCATTGCAGACATGACGCAGGGGTATTTCAACTACAGCTTTAACGACGGGGTTCACTTTCGCGGATTTGCCAGCCTAGTGCAGCAGAGCATTTTGTTTGACCCATCGCTCGAAAACTTGCAGGCGTTCCGCATGGGGCTGGTGCAAACGATTGTGACAGTGATTGCACTGCTCATACTGCTTGTGTGGCGGCCGGTGCGCAAGCGGCTCGGCTGGGGGATATGGAGCTTCATGGTGCTTGGCCTAGTCATCTCCACCTTTATGCTCAACCCGCTCTCGATCATTTTGTGGGACACACTGCCTTTGTTGCCATTTACCCAGTTCCCGTGGCGGTTTTTGTCGGTGCAGGCATTCTTCACCTCGATGCTGGCGGGCGTGCCGATTTTTAGACTGGTACGCACCTTTGGGCAAAGCCCGCAAGCATCGCAGATTATCCGCAGACGGCCGGTGTGGGTCGCTCCGCTAGTGACCGGGCTAATCGCTGTAGCGTTTGTGGTGATCGGATTGGGCAAGCTGAATTTAAACTTTTTGCCTGTGCCACAAAACGATGTGACGGCCGAATCCATCGCCCAATACGAGTGGTTTACCGGCAACATCGGCACCACAGTCAGCGCAGAGTATTTGCCACCGGCCGCTTGGCCCCGGCCGGTCACGTCGCAGTGGCTGGAGACGGGTGAGCGGAACAGCGTTATTGTCCCATCTGGCACAGCTACGGCTGAACTGATGGAGCGCAAAACCGGCCGTCAGCAGTGGACGGTCAACGTTGAAAGCGACTCGGCCGAAGTTGTTTTCCCG
>JAHDGV010000598.1 GCA_020631655.1 Chloroflexota bacterium
AAATCATCAACTATTCAACCAAAGCCTTTGTAGAACTTGAGCTAAGCTTTTTTGTTGATTTTTCGGCTGACCTAGAAGAGGCGGTTGCTATTATGCAAGACGCCGCTGACGCCAGCCCTTACACCGTTGATGAGCCAAGATCCGCCGCGCATGTCTTCAAAATGCATCCCACCTCCGTTGAGCTGATGCTCGAAGCTAATATCTTGCCGCAAAACCGAGAAAGCGCCACGTTTGACCTAAACCAGCGGGTGGCTCACGGCTTCCAGAAACAAGCGATCAAAATGCCCCAACAGCGTTGGATGCAGACTCCTAATCAAGCTAGCGTTTAAATCTCAGCCACTCAGCAGATCAAAAACAAACTGACGAGCCTGCTCAAACACCTCGCCATCGGGATTATGAATCGGCCGATCAAGCGGTTGCCACAAAAAGTTAAACGTCAGCCCGCCCCCATCTTCTGTATAGTGCTCCCAAGCTTCGGCTGGGTCAAAACCAAGATGGCAGAGAAAAAAATGCCACCGTTGGCCAATGTCTGTATATTCTTCTGTTCCTAAAAAGATGGTTTGACTCACTCCATCCAACCCCGATTCTTCAAACAGCTCACGTACGGCCGCCTCTTCTCCGCTCTCTCCCGCCTCAATTGTCCCTTTAACCAACTGCCTGCCCGCCAACGGATGCTCAAACACCAAAATCTCTTGCTGTCCATCTTTCTCTCTCAGCAGGATGGGAACCGCCTTATCCACCAACATACCCGAATTATAATCAACTCTATATAGACTCAGCGCCTCTCCGTTAAAAAAGAAAAAGACTTTTGCTTCATACGTGTTCCGTAACTGCGAGATCACCCTTCGACAAGTTCAGGGTTCCTTGCAAGCGAAAGGCTTAGTTAATCCGAAAACAAGTAAAATAAACACATGCACAAAGCTTTCATAATCTGCGGCCCCCCGGCCGCTGGCAAAACAACCCACGGCCGAATGCTCGCCGCCCAGCACAACGCCACCTTTCTCGACATCGACACCGTCACCGAAACGATGGTTCGTGCCGCCCTAATTGCCAACGAGCACGACCCAAACGATCGTGATTCAGCGTGGTTCAAAACCCACTTTCGCCAACCGATTTATGACACCCTCTTCGCCATCGCGGCCGAAAATCTACCCAATCAAAACGTCGTGATTGTTGGCCCCTTCACCCGTGAGATTCAAGATCCCGCTTGGCCTGATTGGTTGTCCCGGCGACTAAACGCGCCCGTAGAAATCCACTACGTTACTTGCCCACCAGAACTGCGCCGCCAGCGCATGATTGGCCGAGGAGAGCCACGCGATCTGCCTAAGCTAAAGGATTGGGACACCTTTTTAGCCTACTATGGCGACGAAAAAAGACCCGTTTTCCCACATGTGCTGATTGAGACGAGCCAGTAGCCGTAAACCGGCCGATGATTCCAAAGCTACTCTGAAACGACGTTAATGGCTCTGCCAGAATCGGTATAGACTATTAACGATGTGACTCGTGTTTCATCCCCCACCTTTTTGATTTTAGCAACTAGCTCACCCGATTGAATCGGGCCGGAGATAGGTGCGTTATACGTTGCGTTTGTCACGTTTTCACTGTAGGTAGCACTAAACGATGAGCCGAAGAATCCAATTTTAACCGGGCTTCCAAATGTGTCGGCCAAATAGGGGTCTTCCTCAACAATTTTGTGTACTTCCTCCGTCAAATCAGAAGCCCCACTGACCCCAGTGAATAAAAGTGTACCGGCTCCAAGCATGACGCTAGAAAATATCGTAAGCATGCCGCAGAAAAAAACTACAACAAAACAGCCGGTAACCGGCCGAATGGTAACCCCATTTTCCAATTTTAATTTCATAAATCACCCCACAAATCACAAATTTTTAGCCGTTACGCAATAAGTTTGCCTAAGTTGTGGGGGAAAGAAATGGTGTAAGCTAGGAGTTTGAGGTGAGCAAGAGGACCAGCGTTTCATAACCATCCAAAATAGATTGTTCAATCTTAACAGTTGCGTCGATTATGAAATCGACCGAAACTTGCCTCGAGGGGTTTCCTTTGCAACACATTCGGAAGAAAGAAAAATCATTTAAGGAGTACAAATGAGTTTGGATAAAACGTATCAGAATGTTGTAGGGGAATTGGCGATTGTTGCCGGTGTCTTTGCACTGCTTAGCCTAGTTGTCGGATTGATGGGAGTTAATTGGGATTTTGAGGTGTTTTCAGACCCGTCTGCGCTTATCGCCTCAGGTGCAACGGCCGCCGGTTTCATTCGCTGGAGTTACTGGCTCAACATGTTGGGCAACTACTTACTTTTGATGCCGCTTGCCCTTTTGCTCTACCGCTGGGTTGGGTCAGATAAGTCTGGTTTCTCTCAGATTTTTACAGCTGGTGGCTTAATTTATATGCTTTTAGGTGCGGCCGGGTCTGCCATATTCGCAGGCGCGTGGCCATTTTTAATGGAGCAATATGAAATAGCGGCCGCGGCTCAGCAACAAGCGTTGGTGCTAGACTTTCAGGTGGTCAACACAATTGCGGGTGAGGGCTTGCACGGGGTGTTGCAAAATTTGGTTGGGGCCGTTTGGTTTTTGGGGATGGGCTCCTACCTGCGGTCAAAGTTTAACGGATTGGGCATTGTTTCAATGATCGTCGGAGTGTTTTTACTTTTGAACACCTTAGGCAACATGTTTAACATCGAAGCCCTAAGTTTGATCGGGCTCACGGCCAATATTTTGGTGGGGCCAATCTGGTCAATCTGCATCGGGGTGATGCTGATGCGTGGGAAATAGTGAGTGATTTGTGCGTACCTGGGGCCGCTGGACC
>JAHDGV010000599.1 GCA_020631655.1 Chloroflexota bacterium
GCGCAGGCGATTGTGATGGCACGGGATGCTGGGATGGGGAAGTAGGGAGCAGTTTGTTTAGGTAAGTCGGTTGGCTTTTCTTATTTCAACCCTGTAAACAGAATCTTTGCCGTATTGTCAATAATTTTTTCAGCCGTAAGGCCTGCTTCACTATAAACGGCCCGGCCACGAATGACACCCACGTTGGTCATGATCATCGAAACCACAAACGCTTCGCTGTAGTCGGCCGAGATTTCTCCATCAGCCTGCGCCTGTCGAATCAATGTAAAAAGCTGCTCGCTCAGCTTCCAAAATAAGGCTCCCACCGACTCATTTGATCTGAACAGATGCAGAATGTCTTCATGCATTGTCATTGGTGGATGGTCTTCTAAAAGTGCCCCACTACGCATCAAAAACCGCATAATTGATTGAAGCTGCAAAATAGCGGGGCCTGAAAGTGACTCCATATGGTCGGCGAGTTGCTGGAGAGCCGTTTTTGTCATCGCAATAAACAGCTCATCTTTGCTTCTAAAGTGTTGATAAAGCGTTGCCTTTGCCACACCAGATTCAGCGGCAAGCTGATCCATGGTGAGCATGGCAAACCCTGACTCATCAATAAGTTTAACAGCTGAGCGCATGATTTGAGCTTCACGCAACTTTAGTTTCTTTTCTCGGTTCGAGGCCATGCACTCTATTGTACTTCAACCGGCTGTAGCTGGTGAGATTTCTTGCTCGGCCGGAACTTGCGATTTACCCAAACGGGTACCAGCCCAAAGCTCAACAGAAAGATCGGGAGATCACGGATGATCGGAATCCGCAGAATGAAACGGGCGATCGGGGGCAATCCAATCACCTCATCTGGCTTCGATGCTGAATCTTGAACCCCCGCTTGTATCCGCTGGAGCAGCTTCACTTCCCACTCAACCCGTTTTTGAACCCGGCGTAACTGGCTTACCGACGGCCGCCCCGTGGCTAAAACGTCTGATAGCTGGTTGGCTACGATCACCGCATCACGCAAAGCAACATTGATCCCGATGCCACCAAATGGAGACATGACATGAGCCGCATCCCCGATAACAAGTAGACCATCCCGATACCATTTTGTTGCTCTTTTTAAATCGACAGGGAGGAGGGCGGTATCTGCCCATTCAACCGTTTCGAGACGAGCTTTAAATTCAGGGACCATTTCGGTAACGGCCGCGCGCATCTGTTCAATGCCTCTGGCTTTCCAGCTTTTGTAATCAACATCTTTTTTAAGTGTTAGCGATATCTGCCACTCATCCGGTCTGCGGAACATAAACAGAGTAGAGAATCTTTCTTCCCGTGCCACAAGCCCTTCTTGTGGATCGTGTGCTTCGGTAGGTAATTTAAACCAAACGACATAATCGGTTTTTTCGGTTGTTTGGATTGTAGGGAGTCCTGCCTTTTTGCGGATAACCGAATTCCGGCCGTCGGCACCGATTACCAATTTCGAATAGACCTGATGGAGCTTCCCTTGTTGATCTTTGTATTGGACTCCGGTGACCGTCCCATTTTCTTCAATGATGTCATTTACCCGTGCTTGAGTGCGCAAATTGAAGTTTGGAAACGCTTCTGCTTTTTGGACCAAGAAGTTGAGAAATATCGGTTGAGCGATGACCATCACAAAGGGGAACTTTGAGGGCATACGGCGATAGGTGAGATCAAACGCTTCGATTCCTTCGGCTCCAACCGCCTTGACCTGTTCAACTTTTTCATGGGGGAGTTCAAGAATTTCATCCATCAGCCCAAGCTGATCTAGAAAACCCATTGCAAGCGGGTTTAAGGTATCTCCCCGAAACTGCCGATTAAAATCTTTGTAGGCTTCAAGAAGCAAGACTTTGCGGCCGGCTTTTGCCAGCATATAACTCGTTAAAACGCCTGCTGGCCCACCGCCAACGATAACTGCATCATATTGTTTTTGATTTGAGATCATGGTTTATTCTCCTGAAATTGAATATAAAGTATATTTTTAAACTTTAAAGTTCAAAAATCAACAGCAAAAGAATATGTCTAATAAAAATCTTGTAATCTGATTGCTGTATGATGCGTTTGGCTGGCTAGATGCTAGGGCTATTTTTGAGGTAAGAGAACGGAGACTTGAGTCCCTTGATTCGATCCCTCACTCAAAATCTCCAACCGGCCGCTGTACAGCTCCACAATCGAGCCAACCAAACTCAACCCTAACCCACTTCCCGGCACATCACGATTATGAGCCTTATCTACACGATAAAAGCGTTTGGTCAGGTGGGGCAGATCCTCGGCCGGAATGCCGATGCCTGTGTCACGCACTGATATTTCGTGCCCGTGTTGCGTGTTGCGTAGAGAGATGTCGATGCGTCCCCCGTCCACGTTGTATTTGATGGCGTTTTCAATCACATTGCGCAAGGCGGTTCGCATGTGGCTGGCTCCTGCTTTCACGATAAATAGCTCATCAGCGTCTAGCTCAACCGTCAGGTTTTTCTCCTGAATCTGCTTACTGAACTCCCGCAAAAGGGCGCGTACTAAGTTGACCAGATTCACCTCTTCGCTCCCCGCCTCCATATTGCGTGCGTCTGCTCGTGACAGGGTGCGTAGATCTTCCACCAAGCGGCTCAACCGGCCGATCTCGTCATGAATCTCTGAAATATATGCCTGTTGAATTTGCTCATCCGGATCATCTTCCAGCAGGGCTTCGGTGCGGATGCGCATGGCGGTTAGTGGGGTGCGTAGTTCATGGGCCGCATTGTTGGCAAAGGCCCGTTGCTCCGCCACCATCGCCTCTACGGCGGCCGCCATCGTGTTAAAGTCTTCGGCCAGTGCCCTGATTTCCGGTGGGG
>JAHDGV010000600.1 GCA_020631655.1 Chloroflexota bacterium
CGCCCTTCTTTGCCGACGGTGTTCATGACCTCACGCAGTAGATCTTGATCACTGATGTTGTCGGCGTCAGCTTGGTTGCCGCTACGCTCGACGATTTCGCGCCGGAACCGTTCGATGGCGTCGGCCGACATCGCTTTGAAATTATTGTCTAACGCTTCACCTGACTCGATCTGAACGCTATCGATCAAGAGGGTTTTGGGTATGGCCAGCCGGTTGCCATATTCGTCAAAGTTTCTGAAAAGCTCTAATCGGCCGGCATGAAAAACTTCTTCTTCATCTTCGTTTTCCCGGTGGAAGCCGGAAATAAAGTCATAGACGAGTTTTGAGGTTGAGGTGTTGTTGCAGACGACGATAAAGACGGGTGGGGTGCTGATGCCAGCCTCTTGCCAAGCATCAAACGTTTTGGTGTAATGGCCGTACAATGCTTCAAGGGCGGTTTGCAATTGCAACGGAAGGCTTAACGGATCAAGCCCTTGCTTGCTACCCCGCGCTTTTTTCGGCATCTGTTTGCCGATGTGTTCCCACAGGTTGCGGAACTTCGGCATGTCGCCACCGGGGACATTGTCGGCAACGGGGACGCGGGGGAGCTTGACAATGCCGCATTCGATGGCGTCCATGAGTGAGAAGTCGCTGACCACCCACGGGAACAAGGTGCCTTCGGTATAGCCTGATCCACTTAAGAAAAACGGGGTTGCGCTCAGGTCGAAGACGGTGCGGACGCCAAGGTTGCGTTTCACCGTTTCGATGCCGGTTATCCAAAGGCGGGCCGCTTCATTTTCTTTTTGGGCCGCTTTTTTCTCATCCCCTTTTAGGTCGGCTATGTCGCTGTTGTTCGGCCGTTCTCGGTAGCAGTGATGGGCCTCGTCGTTTAAGACGAGAATGTTTTTCATCCCCATGAGGTCTGGCATGACCCGCTGGATCATTTGCCCTTCGGTTTCGAGCGTTTGGAGCTCTGGCCCATGCCCTTGGAGCATTTGGCGGGTCCCTTTGGCCAGCTTAATGCGCTCCCGCAGTTTAAAGGCGTGATAGTTGGTTACAACGATTTTCGCCTTCATCAGGTCAATCAGCATGTCGTTAGGGACCAGCTCACGCTGTTGGTAGTAGCTGTCGGGGTCGTTGGGCATCAGCACGCGCAAGCGGTCCTTAATCGTAATGCCAGGAGCGATGACCAAAAAGCCGCGCGTAAATATTTTTCGCTGGGGATGGCGCACGGCGTTTATCGTTTGCCACGCGATGAGCATTGACATGACCATCGTTTTGCCTGCACCAGTGGCTAGTTTTAGGGCGACGCGCATGAGTTCGGGGTTGGCGGCTTCATTGGCACTTTGGATATGGTCCCAAAAGCGTTGGCCCGTTTTGCCAAGTTTGGGGGCGACTTCGGTTAGCCATATGGCGGTTTCAACCGCTTCGATTTGGCAAAAGAAGGGTTTGATGCTGTGGAATTCGTGGGTGCGCCAATGTTTTAGCAGGCGTGCGGTTTCAGGGGTGACTTTCCAATCTGCTTCGGGGGCATCGCGCCAGCGGTCTACTTGGGCACGGACCCCCATGATGAAGTCGGTGGCGTTGTATTCTTGCCGTTCTCCGTCATCGTCAGTAGCGAACTCACTTCTGAAGAGGAGCCCCATTTGTTCGGCGGCATCTTGGCTTTTTTTGCGTTTTTTCGGTTTGGGGACTGGGGTAATGAAGTCGGCTGGGCGGCGGTTGCTCAGTAGCTGATTGGTCGGTTGGCCGTCTGTGTCTAGCTCCCAATGTTGGCGGGGGTAGGCGTAGGGGGAATTTAGGATCGGTTTTTCAAAGAAGTTTATAGCCATAATTGTGGGCTGAGTGGTTGCGTTGGATGAAATAAAAAAAGCCGCATTTCGGGTATGAAATGCGGCTTTTTGTTCAATGACTTATGGTTTATAATTTTTGGACTTCGGTCGCCGCACGGCCGTGGTCTTAAGCTCTAGGTGTTCGTTGCACGTAGAGCTTTTTTTATGTCTATGCGGATTTTAGGGGATGGGCGCACTGGTGTCAAACTTGAATTGGACCAAGCTGTTTTGACATCAGAAGAAAGTGGTTTTCCGGAGGTTGGAAACACAAGCATACGACGAGATGAAGTAGGCAGTATGGAGTCATGTTCTGTGTTAATTACGAGCTGGTGAGTGACCAGATGTTTAGCTCTAATGTGCGTTGAATTTGTTGAAGCTCTATTTGTAATTCTCTGATTTGTTGAGCATTTTTGATAGCTCGTTGTATGTCGGCAGCTTCCCGTTTACGAATGCTGGCACGGATGCGGGTTTTAGGGTCGATGTTTTCTTTAAGATGGCGGGGATATGGGCAGTTTTGACCTGTAGGATGGATGCAATGTCTGCCAGAGATTCGGCCGGTACAGCGAGGCTGCTCCATGCGATCGTCGATTTTTTGTTGGACGAGGGTGACTTGGATTTGGAGGGTAGTTAGTTCAGCGAGGGTGTTGTGTATTTGCTGTAGGGCATCGATGGGGATTGTAGGGTAGAGGGTTTGGAGTTTTTTTGTCGTCATCTTTTTTTGTTATCGCAGATAATGGTTTTATTTGGATGGTGACAGATCCGGCGGCCGGGCCAGCTGAATCTGTCACCACAGGGCAGGTTAGCCTAAGCCTAAAGCTTGGTTGATGTCGTCAACAGATTCGAGGTCGTTGTCGGCTGGCATTTTAGCGGCCGCTTGTTGCTTAGATTCCGTGTCACGCAACACTGCTGGGTGGAAGATGATCTGTAGCCGGTTGTTTAGTTCCCCCCTTGATAGCTCTAATATGGGGAGGTTGGGAATCCATAAGGCGGGGTTCCGGTAACCG
>JAHDGV010000091.1:0-3737 GCA_020631655.1 Chloroflexota bacterium
TTGTAGAGACGTGCCGTTGGCGCGTCTCCCGACTATAATTCCGGCATGAAAATCGCTTTGCTTTGCAGTGGCCCTGTGCCTGAAAGATACCATCCTGTGACTGGAGGCGGAAACGTAGACATTTTCCGCAATTTGTTTGACCATGCGCCTGAATTTGAGGTTGAGCTGACCGAGTTTGACATCATGGCGGGGAATTATCCTGACAATCCGGCCGATTTTGATGGTTACGTCGTGGGCGGCTCTAGCGCATCGGTTTATGATGATCTGGATTGGGTGAGAAAATTGGCCAGTTACTATCGTGAGTTGCAAGCGGCCGGGAGTAAGTTGGTTGGCATCTGTTTTGGTCACCAAATGCTGGCACATGCACTCGGCGGCGAAACAATCAAATCACCAAAAGGGTGGGGGATTGGGGTTCACTCGTTTGAAATTTACGAACAGCAAGAGTGGATGACTCCCGGCTTAGATGGGTTTAACGTGCTGTTGAGCTGCCAAGATCAGGTTGTAAAAATGCCGGAGAACGGTAAGCTGTTGGCCGGAAACGAGTTTTGCAACGTAGGGATGTTCAGGGTTGGCGGAAATATGTTGGGCATTCAGGGGCATCCTGAATTTTTGCCCAGTTTTTCTGAAGCGCTGATGGATGCGCGTACGGATCGCATCCCGGCCGAGACGATTGCGGTTGCCAAGGCAACGCTCGATCAGTCTAGAAACACCAAAGAACTAGCGACTTGGATTCTGAACTTTTTGCAGGAATAAGGGTGTGATGCGCGTATTTTTGAGACTTTATGGCCCGTTGAGGGATAAGCTACCGAGAGAAAATCGCGGCCGGAAATGGCTTGAGCTGGCTGAGGGGGCTACAGTGGCTGAGGCTTTAGCATCTATCGAAATCCATTGGGAAGATGTCCTGTGGGCCATTAACGAGGCTCATAATTCTGATCCCCAGACAGTTCTGAACGATAGTGAAGAGTTATCTGTTTTTACTCCCGTTGCAGGGGGATAAGCCACTCTTAATTAAGATAATAAACAAAAAAGCCGCTAATGTTTCCATCAGCGGCTTTTTCTTTGGATTGTTCTAGTGACGTCTAGAAGAAAAATTCAACTGCAGCAAACAATGCGGCCGCAATCACTAAAAGGTTCATAACTAATCCGATAGCTGAGCCTTCTGGTTGACGACCGATGTCGCTACGGTAGTATTTTGTTAGGTTTGGGTGTGACATAGCTTATTCTCTTGAACTAAAAACTAAAATAAAATTGCTGAAAAGATTGCGAGGGCAAGTGGTAGACCGATAGCTACTGTGGTCACACGAATCCCGCTGTTGAACTGAACTTTTTCGTTTGTGTCAGGGTTTGAAAACCGTGACTCATACTCGTTGTGCAATAATTTTGCTAAAGCGTAATCGTTCATATCGTTTACATCTCCGAAAAAAAATACGACAGGTGCACGGGGCAAACTGTCGCATGAATCGTTAAATTATTTGGGGGCAAGTCGTAACTGCCAATACCAATATGTTAAGCGATGGGTGGGTAAAATCTGGTGAAACTATGTTGTAAAAATGTGTCAGATTGTCGGCCGGTGTGTCAAAGTTGTGCCACGGGCTAGGCTATTGGTACTTATTATGATTTTGGACCTGAAATTTGCTCCGCTTGCATTTAATATACGTTAGTAAGAGGTTGTGAATAGACGTAAAAAAGAAATTAAAAAAGTTTGATGGTTTTAAAACATTTAAACTACTTGGCGTTGCTTTCCTGTATATTGACCCTGTTAATCAACGACTTAGCTCAAATTTCCGATGTCTCTTTTTCACTACTTTTTTGACAAACTTTACCCAATCATTCGCTTTATTTACGAGCGAATTCAGGGTAACCGCTGGTATGATAAAATAACTAATCAAGTGTGGTTAGGTGGTGCTCCAACCTATGCAAGAGATTACAAGTATTTGTTAGAAAATGAGATCGGTGCTGTGATTGATATCCGTAACGAACGATCTGATGACCTTGAGCTGTATAAACGGCACGATATTCGTCACTTAAAACTAAGAGTGCCCGACATACATGTTCCTGAAGCAAGCGTAATCACGGCCGGTGTTGATTTTATTCAGCAACAGGTCGCAGACGGCCGGAACGTGTACGTACACTGTGCAAAGGGGCGAGGTCGATCCGCCACTTTGATTGCTGGCTGGCTGATGAAGCACCAAGCAATGACATTTGAAGAAGCACGAGATTTTTTGGTGGATAAGCGGAAATTAGTTAAACTCGAACCTCGACATGGCGAGGGATTGAGGAGATGGTTACGCGATTCACAAGAAAGAGAAAACTCACTGAACTGATCGGCCGATAATAGCTCTATGGCAGAACTTTCAAGCGAAGCCCCCAAAACGGTACGCAACTTGCGTTTACCCCACATTACTGAGTCGATGAGCACAGCCACGGCCCCTGGCAAAATCATCTTGTTTGGGGAGCATTCTGTTGTGTATGGGCAACCGGCTATCGCGGTGCCTATCGAATCTGTTGAAGCCAAAGCAGTGGTTGAGTCTACCGAATCAGAAGATGGTATTGAACTGGTTATGCCAGATCTCGATGAGCGCTTATGGCTCTACGAGGCTGATGATAATCACCCACAGTCAAGAGCCATTCGAGACTTTTTTAAACAATCGCCCGATCTAGCCATGCGTGATGACGGGCTACGCATCACACTGACTAGCACAATACCGATGGCTGGTGGTATGGGGAGTGGTGCTGCACTTTCGGCCGCCCTGTTTCGTGCCTTGGCCCGCCATTACAATGTGCCCCAGCTTGGTAAATCTGAGGTTGTTTCAAAAATGACCTACGAAATCGAGCGAATTTATCATGGCACCCCAAGCGGCATAGACAACACCGTAGTTTCATACAACAAGCCGGTTTATTTTGTTCGTGATCTATTTTTTGACGATGTAGACACCTACAACTATTTGCTTGGCGGCGACGGGTATATGCTGTTTATGCCCGGCATTAAAACTTTTTCTACCGGTGCGCCGTTCACCTTTTTGATTGCAGATACGGGGATTCCGGCCCCAACGTCTGAAAGTGTGCGTGATGTGCGTCTGTTGTGGCTGACCAACCGATTTGAATTCGAGTCGCTGTTTATCCGTTGTGGGCAGATCGCTAATCAGGCTCGGCAGGCGTTGGATCGGGGTGATATTGAAGGTCTAGGATCACTCATGAACTTTAATCAGCATGTCTTGCAAGATATGACTGTCTCATCCCCTGAGTTAGAAAAGCTGATTAAGGCCGCACGTAAAGCCGGTGCATTGGGAGCCAAACTGAGCGGGGGCGGCCGAGGCGGCAATATGATCGCCCTAGTTAACAATGAAGTTGAAGAGGATGTTCATAAAGCCCTGCTCGACGCTGGGGCGACAAACATTATCCGCACCGTTTTAAATTCTTAGACCTGTAGCCGCCTGCAAACCCTGATTTTCAAACCGAAAATTTTGCTACCATGTCACCAAATCGGCCGATAAATGGTCGATCCTGTTCAAGTAGATGACGTTGTGTGCGCCGTTATTAAAATCGATGCGAGAAATAGACGTGTTGTGCATGACCCAGTTTGAATACCATGCTCCCCCAACATAATTTTCAGGAATCCTTTTAACACCCATCAACTCATTAATAAATTGATCAATGAAGTCTCCATGCACAACAAGAGCGACAACATCGTCTGTAGACTCATGTTTTGATCGGATATCAGATATCGCATCGGCCGT
>JAHDGV010000091.1:3837-5609 GCA_020631655.1 Chloroflexota bacterium
TCGTTGGCAAACCGGAGCGTGTCGCCCATCCCTTGCCCCAAGGACAGATACCAATCTCCCGGCGGATACTGCTCAAACCCGGCCGCCTGCCACAGCTCTTTTTCGCGGATATGCGTACCGCTGTCGTCACCGCGTGAGGCAAAAGGGGATTGAGCCTGCTCGATGGCTTGGAGCGCCTCACTCGCCAAAACAGTCCCCGCTATTCCGGCCGGATCAGCGGCCGGGCCAACAATCACAAAGTCGTTAAACATCACGTCTAAGCGTTCAAGGCCGTGTCCTTCCGCAATAAATTGATCTTCGCGGCTACGGGCATGAACCAAAATCACATCAGCATCCCCTGATTCTCCCAGTTTAATCGCTTGACCCGTCCCCACCGCGATTACATCGACCCGTGCGTTAAACTCTGTTTCAAACTCTGGCACAATCGCCTCGAGCAGTCCGGAGTTGTAGGTGCTGGTGGTGGTTGCAAGCCGGAGAACGGCCGGTTGATCTGACCCGTTTGTGCATGACATCAACCCCAATGCGATAAGCAAGAGAAGAACGGATAAACTTGTTTGGTTCATAGAATGTGCAATTTTAACTTTCATGAAATTCAAACTCAACGACACTAACAAACAGTTACACAACGTTGACTAAACCGGCCGAACGGCAGAAAATCCGGCCGTGCTAGAAGATTTACTAAATGCGCTCCAACTCCTTGTAAGCGGTGACCCCGCTTTATGGCAAATTGTGCGTCTCAGCTTGTGGGTAAGCGGCTTGGCCGTGCTTTTAGGTGGATTGATGGGGGTTCCCATCGGGGCGTGGCTTGGGTTAAGAGATTTTCGCGGCCGACGCTGGCTAACCGCCTTTATTTACACCGGCATGGGCTTTCCTCCAGTTGTGGTGGGATTGGTTGTTTTCTTGCTCCTGTCTCGGCAGGGGCCGCTGGGGGGGCTAGGATGGCTTTTTTCACCCAGCGCGATGGTGCTCGCCCAAGTGGTGTTAGCCTTGCCGCTGATTATTGGGGTAACGATGACATCGGTGCGAGAAGTAAGCCCCGAACTGCGCCAGCAAATGTTTGTGTTGGGAGCTACCAATCGACAGGTGTTATTTACAACTCTGCGCGAAGCCCGAAATGGGGTGATTGTGGGCCTTGTAGCCGGATTTGGTGCGGCGATTAGCGAAGTGGGGGCGGTGATGCTGGTTGGTGCCAATATCCGGGGGCAAACACAGGTGCTGACAACTGCAATTGTAGAAGAAACACGGAAAGGGAATTTCTCGCTGGCATTGGCTTTGGGGATTATTTTGCTTTTGCTCGCATTTTTTGTGAATTTGGCGACCGTGTTTATTAATAGAGATTAGAGAAAAAAGAGACGAGAGATTAGAGTCGAGAATCGAAATTGTCTATTCTCTATCTCTGGTCTCTTTTCTGAAAAAACGGAGGAAAAATTGACCGCGACTTTAATTTTGCATAACGGAAATATCCACACGATGGATGCTGATTTGCCGGTGGTGTCGGCCGTTGCTATCGATAAAAATAAAATTACGGCGATAGGGCCGGATCGCTATATTTTGCCGCTGGCCGGACACGGCACCCAAGTGATCGATTTGCAAGGGAAAGGGGTGACCCCCGGCCTTGTTGATGCCCATGTGCATTTTATGCACTACGCCATGGAACTTCAGCGGGTTGATCTACTCGATATTCCTGATCGAGCCGAGGTTGATCGACGCATTAAAGAATTTGCGGCCAAAACTCCGGCCGGAGAGTGGCTACAGGGTCGCGGCTGGAAAAA
>JAHDGV010000091.1:5709-8733 GCA_020631655.1 Chloroflexota bacterium
GACAAGCATTGGGGTGATCGGACAAAATACAGCTATGCGTGGCGGACGATGCTTGATACTGGTGCGTTACTCGTTTATGGCTCAGACTGCCCGGTTGAACCGATCGATCCGATGATCGGCATTTATGCATCTGTGACGCGCAAAAAACTGAATGGGGCGTATGCGCCCGATGGCTGGCACCCGGAGCAAAAGCTAAACATGGCTGAAACGATCCGTGCATTTACGCTGGCGGCCGCGGAAACGGCCGGAACGCAGGCGACCCAAGGCTCGATTTCACCGGGCAAATTAGCCGATATTACGGTCTATGATCAAGATCTGTTTGCGGTTGATCCAGACGACGTTAAAAACGTGAAAGTGCAGGCTACCATCGTAGGTGGCGACATTAAATTTAGTCAGCTTTAACCCTTGGCTGTACCAATCTTAATGCCCGATTGAGATCTTTAACCGATACCGGCTTGCTGATGTAATCGTCCATACCGGCGGCCAAAAAACGCTCTTTGTCACCAGACAGAGCGTTGGCCGTCATGGCGATAATTGTCGGCCGGTTTTCGGAACCCCATTCAGCCAAAATTTGGGTTGTCGCTTCCATTCCATCCATTTCTGGCATCTGCACATCCATCAACACAACGTCGTAGTCGGTTTGGCGCAAGGCTTCCAGTGCTTCAACGCCGTTGTTAGCAACATCGGCCGTGTAGCTCATCCGATCCAACATGCGCAGGGCAACTTTTTGGTTAACAACGTTGTCTTCTGCCAGCAATATTTTTAGCGGATGGATTTCGCCCAACTCCCCTTCAAATTCTGATTCTGTGGCTCGGGCAGACGGCAATTCTTCTGATTTGTCGGTAAACAGTTTGCGTAAATTGTTGTACAGGTGTGATGGTTTGATCGGTTTCGAGAGTTGTTGATCAAACAGCTCGTTGTCCTCAAGCCGGCCGAGTGAAGTGAGCAAAACGATCGGCATTTTGCCACCGGTATATTTATCCCGAATGATTTTGGCTAGCTCTGCCCCATCCATTTCCGGCATTTGCATGTCTAAAATGGCGAGGTCAAACGTTTTCCCACATTCAAGCATATGAAGGGCTTGGGCCGCATCTGATGCCATGTAAGGAACCATCCCCCAGGTTGTGGTTTGGTGTTTTAAGATCACCCGATTCACTTCGGTATCATCGACAACAAGGACATCTTTGCCCTGCAAATCATGGTCTGTCATTAAATACTGCTTTGGTGCTTCTTCCGCTTTTTCAACAACGATCTCAAACTGGAACGCAGATCCTTTGCCGAACTCACTTTCGACCCACATCCGGCCGTTCATCAGCTCTGAAAGCCGTTTGCTGATGGCTAAGCCCAATCCGGTTCCACCATACTTTCGGGTGGTCGAGGCATCTACTTGGCTAAAAGATTGGAACAATCGGCCGATTTTGTCCTTGGGAATGCCGATGCCTGTATCTTGAACGGAGAAGTGGATTTTAAAGCGGCCGTCGTCTTGCTGTTGGCTGTTGACATGAATGGTCACCTCTCCATTTTCAGTAAATTTAACCCCGTTCCCCACCAGGTTAACAAAAATTTGTCTCAAGCGGGTGGGGTCTGCCACAATGTAGTGGGGTGTTGGTTTGTTTAAGATGTAGGCGAGCTCTAGCCCTTTGTCGGCCGCTTTGGGGGCCAGCAGGTCCAATGCGTCTTCGATACACTGAGCTAGATCAAACGGCACCCATTCTAAGTTCAGTTGGCCCGCCTCTATTTTTGAAAAATCGAGAATATCGTTGATCAAGGTGAGCAGGCTGTCTCCACTGCGCCGAATCGTCCCCATAAAATCACGCTGTTCTTCTGTCAGAGGGGTATCCAGCATAATGCTGGTCATTCCGATGACCCCGTTTAGTGGTGTTCGGATTTCATGACTCATGTTGGCTAAAAATTCTGATTTTGCCTTTGTGGCCGCCTCTGCAACCTCTTTCGAAACGGTGGTGTCGTTAAGCTCCTCGATTACCTCTTTTAAATCAATAACGGTTAGATTGACCCTGTCCTGCTTGACTCCAGCAAAGCGTGCAAATATGCCTAAAATAAGTGGGGCAGAGGCGATGATCCACAACAGTGGGTCCGCTAAAAATGTGGGCAGGTAGTGGGATAATTGAATCTCTCCGTGTTCAACAAGAACGGAGATTGTTGCGCCGATAATGGGAAAACAAAGACCGAAAAGGAAACCGTATAAGGTATAATTTGCGGTTTCGAAGCTGAATGGGCGAAGTATGGAACGATTTTCAGGCATAGTCTAATCATCGTAAATAGAAACGACTTATATTTAAAATATGACATTGGTCATTAGAAAGGAAAAATTAGTGTGAAGAGAATTGGACTTATTGGTGGGATGAGTTGGGAGTCTTCGATTGAGTATTATCGAATTATCAATGAAGAGGTTCGTGAGCGGCTGGGTGGTTTGCATTCGGCCGAAAGTTTGATGCTGTCTGTAGACTTTGCGGAGATCGAAACTCTCCAAATGGCAGGCAAATGGGACGAATCCGGTGAGATTTTGGCCCGTGCAGCCGCATCATTGCAGGCGGGCGGAGCTGATTGCGTGGTGCTATGTACCAACACCATGCACAAAGTGGGGGATGCGATTACTCAGGCGATTTCGATTCCGTTTATCCATATCGCTGACCCAACGGCCGAGGCGATCAAAGCGGCCGGAGTGCAAACCATCGCCCTGTTGGGGACAGACTTCACCATGTCTCAAGATTTTTACAAGGGCCGATTGGTCGATCAGCACGGGCTCAACGTGTTGATTCCAGAAGATGATGACCGTCAAACGGTTCATCGCATTATCTATGAAGAGCTAGTTGTGGGAGAGATCAAGCCGGAATCGAAAAAGGCGTATATTGAAATTATCGATCGGCTTGTTGCGGCCGGAGCTGAAGGGGTAATTTTAGGCTGTACCGAGATTGGTCTGCTTGTCAAAGCTCGGGATTGTGCCGTGCCAGTTTTTGACACGACACTGATCCACGCACAGGCGGCCGTTGATTTTGCTTTGGC
>JAHDGV010000091.1:8833-16495 GCA_020631655.1 Chloroflexota bacterium
ACCGAGTTTACCGACTACTCAACCGGTAAGAAGCTGGGTTTAACGTAACAGGGGCTGAGGCGGCTACAACCAAGATTGGCCCATCGGCCGTGGTTGTGGCCTCCACCTCAAATGTAGCGGATCCTGTTGAATCAACCTCGATATCTTCAACACGTACCCCATCACTGGTGGGATAGACGAGCTGCAGATGCCACGTTTGGGGGATAAAGCCGGTTGCCAGCACAAACCCCTCGGCCGTCCAGCCTGTATCATCTTCGGCCGGGTCTAAATAGCCGATTTCTGGGACTGCAAGGTTATCGATGGCGATGCCGTCGAAGTTGAGAATAGGGTCTGTAATAAACTCAAATCGGAGCAAAATCTCTTGTCCTGCCCACGGGGTCAAATCTGAAAAGGCAGGGACCCATGCGTCTCCACGGCCAGTGTAAAACCGCTCGGTGAGGGCGTTGTTGCCTGGATTGTCCTCAAAGTTCAACCCATCCATGTTTTCCGAAACCAACTGTTCCCATGTTTGGCCACCATCGGCCGAAACGGCGACATAGGCGAAGTCGTACCCCAATTCAATGTCGCGATAGACGTCGTACTGAAGCGTGGCGAAATCAACCTGCCTTAAATCAAGCGTGCGGGTAAGCCGAGCCATGCTGTTATTAGTTCTGCGAGACAGCCACATCCGTTCACCCGAAATCGGTTGGGTGTCGATCAAAGACACGAGGGAATCCCCTTTAAAATCGATGGTGAACGCCTGTCCGGGGGCAAATTCGTAGTAGTCGGCCGCAAATTGATTGACCGTTGTATCGGCCACGTAGCCGCTGTTGGTCACAAAATCCCCCAGCACGGTTACGCTGTTGGCTGGTGCCGGATACTCTGGTGGCACCACGGGGAAATTTTGAATGGCGGGGGCTACCAGCCAGTCGAGCCATAAGCTGGTTCCGTTTAAAGGCAAGCCTGCTTCTAAAGCCACGGCCGTAACCGCATCTAACCCTTCAAGATCACTTTGTGCAAACTGGCGATACAAATCGGTTCCCAAACGATCATAGATGAAGCGATTCAGCATATACCCTTGACCATAGTGAGTTCCTGCGCCTACGTCGGTCCATCTGTTTAATTGCTGATCAGGATTGAGTAAAAATGAGTTGCCGCGATTTACTGCGTCTCCCGTTTGGCGCACCAAATCTTCTGCTAAAACGGCTGATCCCTCAACTTCCCAGTCGATCTCATTGTCGTCATAGTTGGCCTCGATCATGTGCCGATATTCGTGTGCCAAGACAGACAGATAAGTTTGGCTTCCGAATCTGTCTCCGTTCATCACAAACATATCTTTCTGATTCGAGTTGCCGTTTACCGCTTTGGGTTGTGAATCTAAACTGCTGAAGTAACCCAGCAATCCGCAAGGGGGAATTCTGGTTTGATCAGCACTGCTGGCGCACAAGGTTAGGGGGGATGCGTTGAGCACATGCACCCGCAGGTGGCCGTCGATCCCGGGCTGAACTTCTGTCCCAAAGTAGAACGAGACATCTTTATAGATTTGATCAAATTGAGCACCGGCCGCGGCGACTTCTTCAAGCGTCGGCCGAGCATTGCCGTCTGTCTCATCGAACCAAAAATAACCGTGTTCACTAATCCCTAAAAGCTCCGCATTTACGCGTGCATAGGTATTGATATTGAAATTGTTAACCGAGAATTCAACGACATCACCAATTTGGTACTCAATCCCGAGTTCAGGTAGCGATGCGGCGATTTGATCATCTGTTACACCCAAATACCCTTTGGCAAGCTCTTCATCGTTTCGAGCTAGGGGCAAATTGGTTTCCAGTTGCCAAGCTGTTTCAATCATTGCCTCGGTGGGTGGCTCACTAATCGGTGTGAAAAATGGGCGTGCCGGTGGAGGGAACTCAACAACGGCCAAAGGGACGACTTCTTGAGGGGGCGAATCAGTGGCTGTAACTGTAGTTGGCTCAGGTTCGGCCGGGGTTAATACGATTTCAACTTGAGGGGTAGGCAACGCCTCAGTGGGTTCTTCAACTGCAATAATTTGTGTGGCCGTTGGCTCGGGAACTTCTGTCTCAACAGGCGCATCTTGGGTTTGGCATGCGGCTAGCATAAGCAAGGCTGCCAAGATCATAGGTAGGGGTCGGCCGTAGTTTTTCATGGGCAAATTTTACTTGCACTCTAAGCAGATAGGAAATGTTGTGAGCAGATTATAAACTTGTTGCAAGTTTTGCTGGGTAGATTTGTCTTCATCGGTGAGCTAAAGCGCATCGACTTTTCACAACGACCTTCAGACTGAAGTAAGGCCGAAGGCCGTTATTGAGAGTAGAGGCATTTATGCCCTCTGAATAAAACCATAAGCCCACGAATCAATTTCTTGTTTTATACAATCGACAGTTCTAAACTCCGGCCGTGCTCACACTCGACAAACAAAACCAGCTCCGCGAACAATATCGTCAAATCAATCAGGGATGGGAACCAGCGACAGAGACCTATGCCGCTCTGGTCCGTGAGCACGTCCAACCGGGAAGTCGTTTGCTGGATTTGGGATGCGGCCGTGGTGGACTCATCGAGCAATTGGTTGAAACGCATGGGCCGTCGATAGTTGATCAAACGATCGGTCTGGACCCTGACTGGCTTTCAGTCAAAGAACATCGTTTAGACTTACCGGCCGCCGTTGGGTTTAGCCACGGTTTGCCATACGCCAGCAACAGCTTTGACGTTGTTTTTTGCAGTTGGTTGCTCGAACATCTTGAAACCCCAGAGCAAGATTTGGCAGAGATCGGCCGCGTCTTAAAACCAGGCGGCGTGTTTATCTTCATCACCCCCAACAAAATGCACCCGATCGCGTGGTTAAATCAAGCCATCGGCCGTTTTTCTGCTGTGCAGGATTGGTTGGTTGAACGGCTTTACGGCCGGGTAGCCGCCGATACGTTCCCCACGTGGTATCGGGCCAATAGCCAAGCTCAACTGGCTCAGTCTGATTTAAAGCTAGAACGCTTAGATTTTGTCCCTGATCCGACTTACTTGGCCTTCAACCCCCTAATTTTCCGGGTGATGTGCTGGTTCGAAACCGCACTCCCCAAATCTCGCAGACTTCACCTTGTAGGGCTTTTACGCGCACAAAAATAACCCGTTATCCTAATGGACTATTACCCAAACGCCGATCAGTCTCGGCCGTTAGCAGGGTCGAAACCAGCGGCGCGACCTGATAAATCGTCGTTTTTTCTTTGATTCCCTTGAAAGTCATGGGTTCAAGCGGGATCGCGTCTGTATGAGCGGCCGTCAGGCGATGGGTTTCGGGGCAAATGTAAATTTTGCCGGCCGGTGCAATCGAGCAGATGCGAGCGCCTAAATTTGCGGCGTGCCCCATCACTGTGTAATCGGTTCGCTGAGTGGAGCCCATTTCACCCACAATCAGCTCACCTGTTGCAATGCCGATCCCAATCGGCCGGGCGTTAACCCCCCGTTTTCTCCAACGTTCAATAATCTCTGCATGGGCCACGAGCATATCCTGGGCCACTTTTAGCGCTCGTAACGCATGGTCTTCTTGCGGGATGGGGGCGCCAAAAAGTGCCATCACCTCGTCTCCCACAAATTTGTCTAATGTGCCGTCATATTCCAGCACGATCTGATTCATGGTGTGCAAATAGTCGTTCATAAAGGCGACTAAAATCTCTGGCTCAGTCTCCATCGTCATCTGGGTAGATTCGCGAATATCTGCGTATAAAACGGTGATCATCATCCGTTCTGATTTCAGTACGTCTGAATCACGGTGCAAAATGCGGTCCATGATACGTGGCCCCACTGCGCGTCCAAGTACCTCGCGCAAATGGCGTTTTTCCATCGTTTCGTACAGGGCCGTATCAATCTGGCTCCCGGCCGCCTGATGCAGGCGCACATCTTGATTTAAAAATCCGTTTTCAGTTTTTCGGTTGATGAGCCCCAACACGCCGATAATTTTTTCAGACAAAATCAGAGGCAAGCACATGATCGACCCCATTTGTGGAATATCGAGTTCGTTCCGGACTATTATCCCCCCGTCGATCAATGTTTTTTCAGAAAATTCAAGTATTTGTCGATATGGCTCAGGCGATGCGAAGTAATCGGCGTCCGTTGACACACGCAAGATCAGTTTTTGGGTCCCTTCGTCGTACAGCATCGCAAATCCCTGCTCGCTTGGGATGTCGGCAATTAAGGTGTTTACGACCAATTCAAGCATTTCATCGATGGGTAAATGCAGGTCGCGGATCTGGTCGATTTTGGCAATAAGCTCAAGCTGTTGATTCCGGTTGACCAGCTCATAGTAAGTTTGCCCCTGAATTACGGCCGAATCGATGTGATCCTCGATGTAAGTCAGCGATTCAATATCCCCGGCCGTAAACGATTTTTCTCGGCAGACAAGTAGCATCACGCCCAAAGGCTCGTTGGCCTTTAAGCTAATCGGCACAATCGCAATATCCGCATCTAGCTGGTTGCCAATTAAGGGGGGATGCTGGTCCCGCTCCCAAATCGTCACCTCTTCAAAATCTAGTACGTGGGCGATGACCTCTCGTTTGGTTAATGCATTCACGTATTTCGCTTCAAGGTCCGGCCGTTGTTCAACCGCTTGCATTTCAACCTGCTCTGTTTCCCGATTGAGCAGGGCGATAAAACATAAATCAGTTTGGTAGTCTGATGCGATTAGCTCAACGATTTCAGACATCATGACGGCCGGATTTTTTGCAGTGTCCCGAATTGAATCCACCTTCATGATCAGATCCAGAATCCGATCTTTTAAGTCTAAGGCAGCCTGTAATGCTTCGATTTGCTGTTTGCTATCCATGTTTCAGCTGTAGGGTTCCAATTTTTGCAACTGTTACTTCCTAACACTGAGCGGCTTACCGCTCAAACGTTTATCACATTGAGTAGGCCAACCAATAAATTTTGCCACACTGGTTCTTGCAATCGGGTACTTCAGGCTTGGAAGAGTCGCGGAGGCTGTGGTGCAAGGCTTTATAATTTACTTTAAGAGTTATAACTTGATTTTCGAAAGTAGGCTAGTAGAAAGTGAGCGGGGAAGAGGCAAAAAAATACCCACAAGTTTGATGACAACCAGGTAATCCCAGTCACCCGAAGGGTTCGCCTTAGTGCTGCTTCCTTCCGGACCTGACACGATTCAGCGGTCTTCGCCGCCGGGGACCCGATCGCCACCAAACTTGTGGGTACGATGCCTATCTTTTTCTGTGTACCGTTACGTTAACGGTAGCGAGATAGTAGCAAATAAATTTGTTTAATTCAATCTACTAATGTGAAAATTTACTGGTCGTGCATCATCCGCATGGCGCTTGGACCACGGTCCAACTCCCACGGATAAATGATGTACGCATCGGTCACAGCACCGTAATAGGTGGGTGAGTGGCCGGGGTACAAAGATGATCCCGGTTTGTAGTGCAATACACAGCTCTCTGGAATGCCACCGGCCGCGTCGATGCGGTTAGAGACAGTCACAACATTCCGGCCGCGAGTCCAGACATCGTCCACAACTAAAATACGACGTCCCTCAAGCAAATCATCATCCGGGAACTGGATAAATTCAGGGATAACATATTTGTCTTGCGGGCTAAACATCCCCGGAAAATCGGCCGGGAAACGGATAGATGCTGTGAGCAAATAGGTGATGTTTAAGGCTTCAGCCAACATACCCCCGGGCACAATGCCGCCCCGGGTGATAATCATCATCGAATCAAATCGGCCGTGGATTTGCGGCACGACATAATCGATTAGTTTGTCTACGTCAGACCAGGTTAAAATTTCGCGTCTCACGTTCTTCTCCTAAAAACAGGTACACAAATTCAAGCGGTTGAACTGCAACCATGGCGACAGACCGTTTGAATTTACCTAGTAGAAATTTTAAAGGGTGTGTGCTAAACCAACACAGAGGCGGTTTGAATTGGGTCAGAGATAGCTAAAAAACAAAATGGGGAGCCCAAATTGTCTGCATTTAGCTATTTTTTTATTAAATCTAAGGGGAAGGCTTAGCAATTGGTCCACAATCCTACCGTCCAATTAGAAGCCTGTCAACAACTAAATAGGGCTTAATACGAAACGCCAGAGAGCCCAGACTGCAACGGTTAACGCTGTGAGGATGCAAACAATAGCGATGGCTAAGCCAGATTTAGCAGATAGACTATTTTCATCGGCCGTGATGATTTCTGGAGCCAAGGATTTGACTGTGTGCCACGGGATAAACAAATATCCAAGCAAAGCGCCGCCAATCAGCCCGCCGATATGGGCGTAATTGTTGACTCGAATCAGTAAAACACCGATGACGAGGTTAATGCCCACCATGCGCAACATCGCCTGATACTGCTGTTCACCCATCTCGCCTAAGCGTTGCCGATAGATGTAGTAGAAGGCCAAATTCATGCCAGCAATTGCAAAGATGGCGCCTGACGCACCCACAGTAAATTCTGATGGGCCGCGGAAAGCGAGACTGAGCAAACTTCCCATAAAACCACCCACAAAGTAGATGTAGAGGAATCGGCCGCGGCCATAGATCCGCTCCATATCTCGCCCAAGCGCGTACAGGGCAATCGCATTAAAGGCGATGTGGGTCGTGCTACCGTGCAAGAACATGAGTGTGAACATCCGGTAGAACTGCTGGCCGTAAATCACCGCCGCGCCACATCCTGCCCAGTCGTGCGAAATTCGTGTGCCGTCAAAACAGCTGGGCCACTGCACATCAAATGAGTATGGGCCGGTTGACTGTTCCCCTAGCTGTACCAAAAAAATAACACCAATAATTGTGACCAGCGTATATGTCACAAAGGTGTTGGGGATTAACTGAGAAAATGGATGGGCTAAATCTCCGATTTGGAGCGGCCGCGGGATTACAATAGGTTGTTCAGCTTCTGGTTCATGGTCGGCCGGTGTTTGTGGGGGATGGGTGTTTTGCGCTTCTTCTGGGTCCATAAACCAGACTATAGCCAAGATTGGTTGAAATGTACACTGACTACAGAATCTCTTAAATCTGGCTCTGAAATCAGCAATCTAAAAAAGTGGTTCAAAGATCACCATTACCCAAAATATCGGGTAAAATTACCGGCATGGAGGTTTGATCGTTTATGGCGATACGGGAAGGACGCTGGGACTGCCAATATTGTGGAACAAAAGGAGCCTTGGGACGGCATAAAGCCTGCCCTGTCTGTACGGCACCCCGCGAGAAAGGGACAAAGTTCTACCTGCCTAAAGATGCCAAAGTTATCGAAGATTCAAAGCTAATCGGATACGCCCAAGTGGGGCCCGATTGGATTTGCGCCTATTGCGAAACAAACAATGGGGCTGAAAATCGTCATTGTTCTAACTGTAACAACCTGCGCGAAGAAGATTCTGAATCTCAAGCGGTCAAAGAGTATAAATCCGGCCTTGTCCCCACTTCGGGCGACATGACGTTTGATGACGAGCCTGAACCTGTGCCCCAGCCATCCCCACAGCCGAACCGGCGCGGAATTTTGATTGGCGTGGGGATATTGCTGTTGCTGTGCGTGGCGACTATTTGGTTTTTCACTCGCACAACCAATGCCAACGCAACGTTGCAAGGGTATGAGTGGGAGCGCTCGGTTGAAATTGAGCAACTCACAACGGTAACTGAAACTGATTGGAATTTGCCGGCCGGGGCTGTCTTGCTTTCTCAGA
>JAHDGV010000091.1:16595-17652 GCA_020631655.1 Chloroflexota bacterium
GCTGTCTTGCTTTCTCAGAGCGAAGAGATTCGCACCTACGAAGATGTCATCATAGGGTATACAGAGGAAGCCCGTCAGGTTTCTGAACAGGTTTACGTGGGTGAAAATGAGTATGTTTGTGGACAACGAGATTTGGGCAACGGCTTCTTTGAAGATATCTGGTGCTCAGATCCGATTTACGAGACAGAGTTCTCAACCGTTTATGAAGATGTGCCGATTTATGAATCCCAGCCGGTGTATGACACAGAATACACCTATGAAATTGACAAATGGGTGTTTTCAAGAACGGAGCGTTTGACCGGCTCAGATCAAAATTCTTTGTGGCCCGAATATCGGCTGGAAGGAAATGAGCGGGAAGGACGACGATCAGAATCGTATGTGGCCATCTTTTTAGACGAAGACGGCCGAACGCACCGGTATGATGTGCCAACGTTTAATCAGTTTACGAGTTTTTCTGAGAACCGGTCATATGAACTGGAATTAGATAGCTCGGGTGCGTTGCTAAATATTTCGGGAAATTAACTAGACTGGAAGAAGGAGGCGAATATGTCTGTAACGGACAAGTTGATGAAAGTTGGGAATGATCAGAAACATCTGAAAGAGAAGAGCTACAAAACGGCCGAAAAGCTGAACATTCGCATTGAAACCCATCAAAAATATACTCAACCTAAAGTCGAATTTTACGATTGGATTTTGGATCAAATTGAGTGGAGCGGTGATGAAACTGTCTTTGATATCGGATGCGGGTCTGGGCTATATGCTTCACATGTTTCAAAGCGGTGTAGCCAATATTTTGCGTGTGATTTGTCGCTGGGCATGTTGCAGGATGGGGCTGGCAAAAGCCATCGGTGTGTCAATTTAGATGCGATGGATATTCCTTTGGCGACTAACTCGGCCGATATTGTGTTAGCCAACCACATGATTTATCACATTCCGAACCAAGAGAAAGGGGTAGCTGAATTTCGGCGGATTTTGAAGGAGGGCGGCCGGATGATCGCCGCGACCAATTCAAACGAATCGATGCAAGAGCTGAAAGATGTGCGCTCAAAAGCGATGA
>JAHDGV010000601.1 GCA_020631655.1 Chloroflexota bacterium
GATGGGATTTCGCCAGCGAACTATCTCAAATTTCATGCGGCCGTCTGGGCTAGGCGTAGGTACCGAATCAATCCGCAATTCATAATCTTCAGGGCTAAGCTTGATTTCTGCATGATGAAACAAGGTTGCGATGATGAGCCCCATCTGCATTTCGGCCAAACCTTGCCCTAAGCAACGGTGTGGACCAACGCCAAAAGGAGAGTAAGCACCCGGCTGTTTATGTTCTTTACGCTCTGGCGTGAAGCGATCGATATCAAATTTCTCTGGGTTCGGGTAATACTCCTCCAGAAAATGGGGCACCGTTGTTGCGATAATCACTTCCCGATTGGCTGGAATTTTGTAGCCCGCAAACTCAAACTCGGCCGCCGTAGTTCTAAAAAGTGCGGGGGCTATCGGCCACATCCGCATCGATTCCATTGCCACCCGATGGATCACATCTAGCTCACGCATTTTATTCCCGGTTGGCCCATCTCCATCAAACAAGAAATCGGCCTCAGCCGTCACCTGCTCCATTAATCCTGGGTATTTTAAAATCGCATACAAAATAAACGATGTGGTGCTGGCGGCTGTATCTAGCCCCGCGATAAACGGCCCCATCACGGGTGAAAGCATGTCGCTGTACGGCAGAAATTCAGGGTCCTCATCATGAAGAGCAACCAGTGCATCAACAAGGTTTTTTGGTTTCCCTCGGCGCAGTTCAGGAGAATGTGCCGCGATGACCTCGTTACCAATTTCAAAGAAGCGTTTTTTAGCTCGTTTATATCCCGGCAGACGCAAGAAAAATTTCGGCCGTTGACCCGCAACCGTCGTCGATAAAATCGTATGCACCGCTTTAATGATTGTGTCAATATCGTCTTTAGACGAATAATTGGACGCAATGACGCTTAACTGCTCCGTGACAATGCGTTGCATTGAATAATGGGTCGGAATAGGGGTGCCGAGCGGCCAAGTTGCCATTTCGGACTGAGCAATTTTAGTTGCCGCATCTAATTCATTTAAGATTTGAGATCGAGAATATCCCGGCCGTTGAACTTTACGCAAGCGCATATGATCAGGGCCATCAGAGCTAATCATCGACTGTTTAGCACCTAATTCAGTATCGTTTGCCTGCCAAAATTCCTTTGACCGGAAGCAGTGGCTTCCCTCATGAGAGGCAAACAAATTTGCTTCTGTTCCAGCAAGCACAATCACTTCTCGGTTAAAAAGCCGGATCGTAAAAACAGGCCCCACACTATGATATTGACGAGTGAAAAAGCCAGAGAGATCTGTTGCTAGGCTAAATATGTTTCCAAAAAGGGGGATTCCTTTTGCCCTTGGCAAAGGCTTGGCTAAAGAAATAGTTGATTCCATTTGGAGCATAGTACCCACCCAATCCCGCCTGCACAATCGTACCTTTGGCTAGGTTTAAAGTAAAAATTGAGGTCAATTTGTACTGCCTGTAAACAGCTTGATAGTTCAGAACCCATCCCTGAATTACACGTACTGTAAGTGACTGACGAATGATTTAAGAGAAAAATTCACAGCGGTCACGGGAATTTTTGCTCAAAGGGACATGTGTATAAATGGAAGACCAATTTTCCTTTTTAATTTTTGGGTTGATCATACTGGTTATGATCGTGGTAGCCTTCTTTAAAACATCACAATTTGAAAACCGAATTGCCAAAGAAATTCAGAAAAAGGGATTTCAGCCCATTTCTATTTCTCGCCGATGGCTAGATTTTGATGAAGGAACCGCATCGTTTGATGTGATTTATCAAGACAAAGTAGGGCTCCAGCATGAGACTCGCTGTAAGATCCGATCTTACATGTATATTTTTGACGGTGACTTGTATTGGACCCGGCCGTTGATCGATCAACCTAAAGAAAAAGTGGCTCAAATGCGCTACGAAGAAAAACGCTCTATCTTGATCGATGGGCTCCGCTCTGAAAACCAAGCTTTAAAAGCACGGATCGAAGAGCTTGAAAAACAGCTTGCTTCAAAGAAGTTCTTGTAAATTTGACTTTTGCCTGCGACAAACTAAATTAGGGAGTCTATGTCCACCCTATTTATCAAAAATGCAACTGTTATCGCCACCATGAATGATGCTGGCGATGAGATTAAAAATGGAGCTCTGTTTGTTCGCGACAACGTGATCGAGCAGATTGGCTCCACGGCCGAGCTTGAACCGCTAGCTGAATCGGCCGACCGTGTGATTGACCTGTACGGCCACGTTGTGCTCCCCGGCTTTGTAAATACCCATCACCACATGTACCAAACGCTGACCCGAGCTATGGTGCAAGATGGCACTTTGTTTGAGTGGCTCGTGGGGCTGTATCCGGTTTGGGCCGGTTTAACAGATGAGATGATTCGGGTGAGTACGCTCACAGCTACGGCCGAACTGCTTTTAAGCGGATGCACAACTTCTAGCGACCATCACTACGTATTCCCCAACGACTGCACGCTTGACAGTCAGATTCGGGCGGCCGGTGAAATCGGCATACGCTTTCATGCGGCCCGTGGGAGCATGAGCTTGGGTGAAAGTGATGGGGGATTGCCACCTGACAGCTGTGTCGAGAGTGAACGAGCCATCATGCAAGATACGGTACGCCTAATCGAAACGTATCACGATGCGAGCAGGCACAGCATGATGCGGCTGGTGGTCGCCCCCTGCTCCCCATTCTCTGTCACCCCTACCCTGATGCAAGATGCGGCCGAGTTGGCCCGCAACTACTCTGGTGTGCAGTTACACACCCATCTGGCTGAGACGATTGACGAAGAGGAATTCTGCATCAGCAAATTTGGCAAACGGCCGGTGGCGCTCATGGAAGA
>JAHDGV010000602.1 GCA_020631655.1 Chloroflexota bacterium
CGGATTAATTTTTTAACTGAGAGTTTGGAGCAGGCTGACGGCCGGCCGGTTGTGATTGCGATGCACCACCATCCTTTTGAGATCGGATTGCCCGGTATGGACACAATTCGATTGATGAACGGGCCTGAATTTGTTGAGATTGTGAATCGATTTCCCAACGTTAAAATGGTGCTGTTTGGACATAACCATCGGCAAATTTCAGGTGTAGTTAGTGGTGTTCCGTTTGCGTGTTTTTCAAGCCTCAGCCCCCAAACCCCGCTGAGTTTGACCAGCCTTGACCCGGCCGGCGGTATCGCAGAATCACCCCATTATGGCGTTGTTTTGCTCACGCCTGAAGGGGTTTTGGTACACCAAGAAGATTTTACGTGCACGGCCGAGCCATCTAGCAATTTTGATGAGCAGTTAAAAAATGACCCGCAAATGGCGGCCGGGATTCAGATGCTGGCCAAAGCGATGCTGCCCGATTACAAGTGGGATTGAGGCGATCTTTTAGGCTACTTTTTAAATGATCTACGCTGAAATCTGTAAAGACTCTAGGGCATTTTGCATGCTCTCTAATATCGCTTGTCGATTCGCAAACGGCCGTAACCGAAAAGTAGGGCCATACACTGTGATAGCCGCGACAACCTCTCCCTCATCATTTTGTACCGGCATGGTGATGCCTGCAACCTCGTCGTCATATTCCCCGTCGGTGATCGCAAACCGGCGGTCACGAATCAGCTCGAGCTGAGTTTTTAGCTTGGCCGGATCTGAGACGGAGTTGGCCGTGTGGCTGGCTAATGGCTTTGCCAAATAGTCGTCTATGAACGGTTGTCCTGCATAGGCTAAGAGCAACTTGCCGCCAGATGTGAGATTCAGGGGGACCTTTTCGCCTACCCACTCGCGAACCTGCACCGCATAATTTCCCGGAACACTGTCTAAATACAACGCTTCGTTCCCGTCCAAAACGACAAGCAATGTTGCTTCTCCTGTTTCGGCCGAAATTTGTTCAATCACCGGCCGGACCAAAGCTTTGAGCGTTGCGGTTAAGGGCTGATTTTCGACCAAGCGTAGCATCCCTGGACCGATCACAAATTGATTTTCGGCCGTGCGTTCAACCACATTCCACTCTTCAAGGGTAGACAAAATGCGCGAGGTGGTGCTTTTGGCCAGCCCAATTTTCTTGGCAATGGCGTTTACACCGATCCCATTCTCAGAGGTTGAGACCTCGCGCAAAATCATAAAAGCTCTATCTATTGATCTAATCGTTGACATCTTAAATCTCGTGGGTATAATTCCAAAATCTGCTTAATTCCGCTTGGTGGCACTGTTCCATTATACGGAACAGTCAAGTAAAAGCAACTATTGGCCCTTAATCGGAGTATGTTTTGCTAGAAGAAGAATATTTCTTTACTTGCCCACACTGTTGGGAAGAAATCTCGATGTTGTTGGATGTTTCGATTCCACGGCAAGACTATGTGGAAGATTGTGAAGTCTGTTGCAATCCGCTTCATATTTTCTATCGGGCGGATGAAGAAGGGATTTCTGAATTTGATGTAAGGCCAGCGCAGGCGTAGAGCTATGGAACTTGAAACAATATATTCGACAACGGTGCAACCAGATTGGTTGGACATGAACGACCATATGAACGAAGGTTATTACGGCCTCGCATTTGGTTTTGCCATCGATACGATGTTCATCGATTGGGGGCTAGAGGCGTACCTAAAAGAGACAGGCTGTACTTTTTACTCGGCCGAGACTCATATTGTCTATGCTCAAGAATTAATGAAAGGGGATCCGATCCATTTTACCGCTCAGATTGTGGGGATGGATGCCAAAAAGATTCAAATTTTGTACAGAATGATCCATTCTGAAAAAGGATATTTAGCGGCTACGGCCGAGACAATGCATCTGCATTACGACCAAAACGCCAGCAAAGTATCCCCTATGCTAGAGCCTTTGTATTCAAAAGTGCTAACCATCGGCCAAGCCCATGCACACTTACCAGTGCCTGACCAAGCCGGCCGAGCGGTGAAACAGCTAACAAGGCTTAAATAATTCGCTTTGGCTATTGGCACTTGTCCTGAGCATGTCGAAGGATTGGCTTTTAGCACAAGCACATCATCAAAGTTAGGAGTGAGGCTAAAGCTGACCTAGCCAAAAGCTAACAGCTAATAGCTAACAGCCCAAAATGAGACCAAATCCCACAGACGTAAAACGAGTTGGAATCGTTGCCTCTGGCACGATTGGCGGCGGTTGGGCCGCACATTTTATTCGGAACGGTATGACTGTAAAAGTCTATGACCCTGGTGAAGGGGCAGAGCAGATTCTACGCGACCGCTTGAGCCAGGTGTGGCACATCCTTGAACGGATCGGGTTACACCCAGACGCATCACCTGATAATTTGATTTTCACCGATACGTTGGAAGAAGCTGTCGCAGATGCGCAGTTTATCCAAGAAAACACCCCTGAGCGTTTGCCGATCAAAATCGCCACGTTCCAAGCGATAGATGCGGCCGCCCCGGCCGATACGATCATCGCTAGCTCTACATCTGGTTATTTGATGAGCGAGATGGCCGTTAATCTAAAACATCCTGAACGATGCACCGTGGCGCATCCGTTTAACCCACCTTATCTGATGCCGTTGGTCGAGGTTGTAGCTAGTCCTGACACCAGCGAAGAAGCGCATCAGTGGGCGGTTGATTTTTACCGTGCCAATGGGCAACAGCCGTTAAAACTCAACAAAGAAGTACCTGGCTTTGTGGCTGACCGCATCATGGAAGCTGTGTGGCGCGAGATTTTGCACATGATCGACAACGACATGGC
>JAHDGV010000092.1:0-14243 GCA_020631655.1 Chloroflexota bacterium
GGCCCGGCCGAAAATCCGCTGTTTAAAGCGTTTTTTAAAGCGGTGCAACAGGCTGGGCATGAGTTGACTGAAGATGTGAACGGTTACAAACAGGAAGGGTTTGCGGCGTTTGATAAAAATATCCATAACGGACGCCGCAAAAGCGCCGCCCGCACCTACCTGCACCCCATCCTAGAAAAACGGCCGAACCTGACGGTGAAAACGAGCGCCTTTGTGCGCAAGATATTGTTTGAAGGCAAGCGCGCAACCGGTGTAGAAGTGCAGTTTGGTTTTTTGCGCAAAGGGCAACCTCAAACGATTTTGGCCGACGAAATTATTCTGTGTGGTGGGGCGATCAACTCTCCCCATTTGCTCCAGCTTTCTGGGGTGGGGGATGAGGCAGATTTACAAGCGGCCGGGGTTGATGTGGTGCATCATCTGCCCGGTGTAGGACAAAACCTGCAAGATCATCTGGAAGTGTATGTCCAACATGGCAGTAAACAGCCGGTTTCAGTTTACCCATCTACCGTTTGGTACAACAAGCCGTGGGTCGGTTTGCAGTGGATTTTCGGCAAGACGGGGCCGGCCGCTACCAATCATTTTGAGGCGGGTGGATTTATCCGCTCAAACGAAACGGTGGCGTGGCCCAATCTGATGTTCCACTTTTTGCCGGTCGCCATTCGATATGATGGCACATCGCCTAGCGGTGGTCACGGCTATCAGGTTCACGTCGGCCCGATGTTTTCAGACGTGCGCGGTAGCATCAAGCTAAAATCGGCCGATCCAGCTGAATATCCAGCTCTCAAATTCAACTATTTATCGACCCCCAATGACCGGCAAGAATGGGTTGAGGCGATCCAAAAAGCGCGTGAGATTTTAAATCAACCGGCGTTTGATGAATATAGCAGTGGAGAAATTTCGCCGGGGCCAGACGTACAAACCCCCGAAGAAATTCTGGAGTGGGTTGGTCACGAAGGTGAAACCGCCTATCACCCTAGCTGTACCTGTAAGATGGGGACCGATCCGATGTCGGTTGTGGACCCAGATACAATGCGTGTGCACGGATTAGACGGCCTGCGTGTAGTCGATGCATCTGTGTTCCCTACGATCCCGAACGGCAATTTATACGCTCCTACGATGATGGTAGCGGAAAAAGCGGCCGACATCATTTTGGGCAAAGAGCCGCTACCGGCCGAAGAATTACCCTTTTATCAGCATACGCCCAGCGTGTAAAGGTTCAACAGTTGCAGGTGAAATCGTAAGAGACTATCGGTATAGTTCGGCCAAACTTAGGATCGGGATTTAAATACCCTCAAGGGGCACCTCCCCGATCCTACCCAGCTGAACTTTAAAACTTGGGACATCTATTTAAAGTTCAGCCTAAGTCGCTAGCCAATAGGAAAAATCTTATGCCAAACATTGTTGAATCTGAATTGATTAAAGGGGTCTACATTCTTGAGCCATCTATTTTTGGAGATGATCGCGGCCGATTTTTAGAAAGCTTTCGCAAAGAATGGTTTCCGCAACGCTCATGGGACATTGTGCAATGCAATCGTTCTGAGTCGGTTCGGGGGGTTGTGCGTGGTTTGCATTACCACTACCACCAAGTTGACTACTGGTTTGTCATGAGCGGTATGATTCGGGCCTGTTTGGCTGATATCCGGCCGAATTCACCTACCTACAAAGCAACCCAGACCATTGATATGGGTGACGACAATATGGTGGGTCTATTTATTCCAACCGGTGTTGCACATGGGTTTTCTACGCTCTCTGAGCGGGTGATTTTGACCTACGTAGTTGATAATTACTACGATAACAGTGATGAGTTTGGGGTTGCTTGGAATGATCCTGAATTGGGAATCGACTGGGGGCTTAACGCAGGCGAGGCGGTTCTTTCCGGCCGGGATGCAGGTAATCCAATGCTGAAGGATATCGACCCAGATTCCCTCCTCAAATTCGATTCGCTTTAATCAGGAGCTGATCTGTTCCGGCGACGTCATTCCTGCGAAGGCAGGAATCCACCAATCAAGTAACTCATTTTCACCGGTTGAAGGGAAACGAGCTTTTATTCACGATCAAGCACTAGACTCCCGCCTGCGCGGGAGTGACGATTCAACGTCGAAATTTTATGCGTAAAGAACCTACAGTCTACATACTCGCTAGCAAACGCAACGGGACACTTTACGTTGGTGTAACCAGCGACCTAATAAAACGAGTTTGGCAACATAAAAACAGCATACTTGAAGGATTTACCCAAAAATATTCGGTTCATCGGCTAGTTTATTTTGAACAACACTCCAGTATGAAATCAGCCATTTTGAGGGAGAAACAGATCAAAAAGTGGCAACGCCAGTGGAAGATTAATTTGATTCAAAAAGATAACCCAACTTGGCGAGATCTGTGGGATGATATCGTTCCAGATTCTGATTTGTGACCCAGTCACTTTCTGCAAACGTCATTCCTTCGCAGGAAGGAATCCACCAAAGATCGAGCTTTAGTTTCTCAGCTGAAGGGAAACGAGCTTTTATCCACCATCAAGCGCTAGACTCCCGCCTGCGCGGGAGTGACGGTTAGAAGATGTGTGGTTTTTCGTTATCCACTAGTGACACAAACCTCATTCTTGCGACGTCATTCCTGCGAAGGCAGGAATCCACCAATCAAGTAACTCATTTTCACCGGTTGAAGGGAAACGAGCTTTTATTCACGATCAAGCACTAGACTCCCGCCTGCACGGGAGTGACGGTTAAATGCCGTTCGGTATTGGTGAGTAAGTCACAAGGCAACCCAAAGCCATGCACTGCTTAAAACAAAGACGTAATAAACTCCCACAGCGGCGGCCCTAAAATCAGCAAACCCACAATCGCCGCGGCCACGGCCGAGAGCAACACACCACCGGCCGCCACATCTTTCGCGATCTTTGCCAGAGGATGAAACTCCGGCATAACCATGTCTACAATCGCTTCAACGGCCGTGTTTACCGCTTCCCCCATCCAGACTCCCATCATCGCCAAGACAATAAGCGCCCACTCCGTTCGGCTAATCTGCAACCAAAAGCCAACCACAATCACCAAAATCGTGATAATTAAATGGATCCACGCATTGTGCTGTGACTTAACAAGGTAGACAATCCCTTCAATCGCATAGCCAAACGAGTGAATTCGATCTGAGAGTTCTTTTTTCAAAATAGAGATTAAATGTTGTAGGTCTGCACACTTTATACCCAACAACAATAGGTTATGAATGGAATTACTTATTCTTAGGACTTTCGCTTCATATGTGCTCAGCAACTGCGAGATCACCCTTCGACAAGCTGTGCCAACAAGTTGGCCTTAGCAAAACACAGTTTTGCGGGTAAGCGTAGCGACGCTCAGGGTTCTTTTCAAGTGAAAGGCCTTACCCCGCAAAATAAAAAAGGGATGCCCAAAGCATCCCTTTTTGCGTTCACGGATAGTTTACGTTTACATTCTTTCAGGCACGCTTATGCCCAATAGGTACAAGACATGCTTAAGCACATCAACGGTTAGTTGAGCCAGCCCAAGCCAAGAAGCCTGTTGTGCCGCATCTTCTTCGTTCAGAATGTGATGTGCCCGGTAAAAACGGTTAAAAGCGATCGCAAGATTATATGCGTAATCACACAGATGGTTTGGTGCACGCTGGTCAAACGCAAAATCGAGCAGATCTGGCAGTTCGAGAAGCTTGAGCTGTAACTCACGCTCTTCGTCACCGGCCGGTGGCAAAATTGTGCCGGCCGCTAACCCTTCCTCGGCCGCTTTGCGCAAAATAGATTGGTTACGCACAGCCGCATAGAGCAAATAAGGGCCGGTACGCCCTTCAAACGAAGAAAAACGCTCGAGATCAAAAATATAATCTCCGGTTCTGTGATTGACCAAATCTGAAAATTTTAGAGCCGCAATCCCAACTTTTTGAGCAATATCTTCTTGCTCTTCGGCCGAATATTGGGCCGTTGAATCGATCTCGGCCAACCGTTGCCGTGCTTTGTCGATCACCATTTCCACCAGCACCTGCAAACTCATCACACCGCCGTCACGGGTCTTAAACGGCTTGCCATCAGGCCCGTTAATTGTCCCGTTATAGGTGTGCTCAAGGCTGACTTTATCTGGGTTAGCGATCCCGGATTTATACACGGCCCGGAAAACCTTTTTGAAGTGATGCTGTTGACGGCCGTCGACCACGTACCAGACAAAGTCAGGATCATAATCCCGCACCCGCTGAACAATCGTCGCCATATCAGTTGCTTCATAACCAACAGCCCCGTTCGACCGGACAACCATGAGCGGCTCCATCTCTTTCTTATCCGCATCATCTTTTACATCGATGATGATCGCCCCGTCGCTCAGATAGGCAAAGCCATCTTTTTTGAGCTGATCGACCATCGGATTAATCAGATCATTGACGTCCGCTTCGCCCAGCCACAGGTCGTATTCAACCTGCAAACTGCCGTAGTTTTTCTTCAGGTCTGCAACCGAGACGGTCATAAAATGTTGCCATAAGGCACGATACCCCGGCCGACCTTCTTGCAATTCGCTGGTTGCTTTTTGTGCTCGTGCTCTAAATTCCTCATCTACCTTGCTTTTGCCACTGGCGGTGGGGTAGATCTCAGCGAGCTCTTGCACACTGACTGGAGGGTCTTCAGGATAAGGACCGGTGTAATCCGCATCGAAGTAGACTCTGTCGAAGTCACGATCTTCCATCTCTACAATAATTTGGCCGATGGGGAGCCCCCAGTCACCCATGTGGATGTCACTTAGCACTTCGTGCCCCAAAAAGCGGCTGAGCCGTTTTAAACTTTCACCGATGATGCCGGTGCGTACGTGGCCTACATGGAGGGGTTTAGCCACGTTCGGCCCGCCGTAATCCAAAATGATCATCTTGGGATCAGCTACAGGCTCAACGCCAAACCGGCCGGATTCATCGGCCGCCACGCTTTGCACCCGATTGGCGAGCCAATCATTATTTAAGCGCAGGTTGATAAAGCCGGGACCAGCCAAGCTGATTTCAGAAAAAATATCGGCCGAGCTTTCTTGAAGCTTCGACATCACCTGCTCACCAATTTGGCGCGGATTCATTTTGTACGGTTTGGCGGCCGCCAAGGCACCATTGCACTGATAATCGGCCATCTCGCGGCGCGTAGAAACCTCAACGGCTCCATACTTTTTATCAATGCCGCAGGCCTCAAAAGCCTCGGCTACAATGTCGGTCAGAATCTGCTTTAGTGATGTCATAAAATGCGTTCCCAGTGGGGTTGGGTCTAAGTTAGCCAAATTTTAACGATCTGGGACACAAATGTAAAAGATGTTTACATGGCTCCGCTGATCAATTTGGGTCAATTTTCACTGGGCTGATCCAAAATCAGGCTCTCTGCAGTTGCATTGATTAGATCATTTAGGCTTGATCCTGCGATACGAACAATCATGTTAAAGTCAGACGCGACGACATAACTGTCGGTTTCTGAATCATAATCACCCACAAACAAAGTGCGCTTTCCGTTTTCCAGCTCAACTTTGATCGTCGCAGTAGGGGAGTCTAGCTGGTAGGATGGCTCAGGTTGGATCCCCAAGGGTTCTGTGAACCGCATACTTGTTGCCCGGCTGAGTAGGTTTCCAAATGCGGCCTGATCGAAGCTTGTTCCGGCCGGGCCGTTTTCTAACCCCCACACGGCCGCAGAGCGATTCCCATCTGCATCCTGACCGGCCGGTTCAGACTGCACAACCCTGAGCATTCCGGCCTCATTTTCGATCGATAGGGCCACAACATCGCTTCGTTCAACTGAATAATAAAGCGTGTCCATCCAGTTCCGTAGGGCAACATCAACATCATCTTCGGTGAGCCGGTCAGTCAGCCAGACCTCATCTTGATTGGGGATCCGCACGTGGATGGTTTGAGAGGTTGGGGCAGTCCCAACCAAAATCTCTTGTTTAACCCCATCTACCCAAACGGATACTTTGGCTTCGAACTGGTTGTCAGCAACGCCAAGGCGGGTATGGCTGGCGGGGGTCTGGGTCACAAGGCGGCCGGTCACAATTTGGCTCAAATCATCTAAAAATGTTTCAACCTTGCCTACAGTGACTAAATATCCTGATGGGGCATGGACCCATTCATTCGCTGTAGGATCCCGTGCCAATTCTATCTTCTCACCCAAATTATTTTCTATTTCAATTTTGGTAACACGGCCGAAGTCGGTGTCTGACATCAGCCGGACTCCTGCACCAACAGGGTCATTTTCAGGCCAGTAGACCCAGCCAATTAAAGCGATCTGGAGCAGTAAAATTGCGATGAGGATTTTTTGAGCGCGACTAATCATAAAGCGGTTACTGTAGATTGTAAGCGAGCCGAGATGTGTCGGCACAATTACTCATGAGCGTCACAAATTATTTGCTGATGTTGCAAGGATGATAAATTATCACAAATGGGGTTAAATTGAGGGTCCTATTTAATTCGCAATCTAAATCAATTTACTATGAAAAAACCTTTGCCCAACTCAATCCATCAATCAAAATCATCGGTCGTCGGCTTCTTTGTTCTATTGTTGCTGTTTTTGGCCGTGATACTCCTGCCAACTGCTCCAGCTCAAACCGCTTCGCCAGAGACAACGGGCAAAGGGCCGGCCGCCCAAAACCTGATCTATTCAGATGGGGTTCAATCAGGCTGGTCTTTTGATGATATCGGATTCGTTGACACAAATGAATTTGCGTCTGCACCAGTATTTGCTGGCATACATTCGTTTGAAGTGATCTATCAAACTACGTTTTCTAGGTTTCATTTTGTGGCCGATTCAGTTTTCAGTGTTTCTGATTACGATTCGATTAGCTTCCATATTTTTGGCTCCGATGCGAGTCAGACGTTGTCGTTTGAACTGTTAGACGAGGGTTTTAATTCCCTCGGCGTTGTGTCAATCCCTCTGGTTGCAAACACGTGGACTCCTGTGACGATTCAAACGTCTGAGTTCGCTCCATCTAATCAGGTTAAATATGTGCAATTTAACAACCCATCAACCTTGAGCCCTATTTATCTGGACAATGTGTTTTTAGGTGATCCTGATCCTGTGACACCAACCCCAACCACTCCACCACCTACTGCCACCCCAGCTCCTAATACGCCTAAGGTGATTTATGAAGATGCAGTGGCGGTCGATTGGACCTTGCAGAATGTAGGGTCAGCTACTTCAAATCCCAATTCTACAACGCATGTTTTTGCAGGAACACAAGCTCTGGAACTTGAATTTGCAGATACTTCTGCAGTGATCTTTTTCCAAACAGCCAATCCGTTTGATCCCAAGCAATACAGTTCCATCAATTTTGCGCTGAAAGGGAATGACGTTGGACAGACTTTTTCATTGGAGCTGGCGGCCGAAAGGTTTGTGAGTCTAAACACCGTTTCAATCGAGATAACGGACACATCTTGGAATCAGATTGCCCTTGATATGGATCAGTTTAGAGACACGGGTGATGTTGAATATATTCTTATTCGGGATGTTTCATCTAGCTCCCCAATTTATATCGATAATCTAAACCTTAATTTCACCGAAGCTCCCCCTTTATTCTCTAACACTATTTTCTTGCCTGTTGCACTTAAAGAGTAGCTTGGTCGGCTTTAATAGGTCCAATTGGGTATTGAAGAGGGATGCCTGTTGATTGACAATAATCAGAATCATGTGCCTGATGCACTTTTCCCTGCAGGTTTTGTATGTCTTCTGGTTATTCTCAGATTGTCACGCTCGCCAAACAGATTGGTTATGCAAATGATCTTTCTCAGATACTTGAGCTTATTCATCAAACGATACAAGGTCGGTTTGATGTTGATGCCTGCTACTTATCCTTGTTGGATGAAAATCGAACTCAGCTAGCAACGAGCCTGCTTGAGCACCCTAAAAAAATCCTGCTGAGCCAATCTTTTCCGGCCGATCATTCTGCCCTTACACGGGCTATTAATAACGGTGAGTGTCAGCTAATTGGAACTGATCAATTTACCAGCTTGCCTGAGCCACTTTTTAAGTCTTCGGAGTCGGCCGTGGTAGTCCCGCTCTTTGTGTGGGGCAAGACAATCGGAACACTAACCCTAACATCAGCCCAAAAGGATAAATTTTCGGCCGATGACACCGATTTTCTAGAAGCGATTGCGGGCTTGCTTGCCTCATCCTTTAACAACCATCATTTAGCCGAGTTTGCCAGCCGGGCAAATGCACTTGCTCAAAAAAATATTGACAGAGTCAAACAGCTAAACGATCTTTCGGTTGAACTGATCAAAGCCAAAGACCGCATATCTGCATTCCAAATCATTTGTAAACGATTGGTTGAAATCATCCCGTCCACCCGTGCATCGCTCGCTGAGTTTGATGAAGAGCTTGAGCATTGGCAATTGATAGATATTGAAGGGGTGCGATTGGATATCAAGGAATTTGTTGAAAAAAGATTTGAGATCGCGGGTTCCAATCTAGAGGTTGTTGCTTGGAAACAGCAAATGTTCCATTCTAACGATATTCGGCAACAAGATTATTTTGGGTTTGCACAAGTTGCAGAAAATGGCTTACGGTCGCTGATGAACGCCCCTCTTGTTGTGAATTCAAAAATAATCGGATCGCTCAACCTGTCTTCCTTTGAAGTCAATGCTTACGACGAGAACGATAAAATCTTGTTCGGCCAGATCGCGACACTACTTTCGAATGCATTTGAAAACTTGTATCTCAAGAAATCAAATGAGCTGTCGATCAAACAGTCAATCGAAACTAGCAAGCAACTCGACTTTACCCACTCGGTTATAGAGAACAGCCCAATTGTTGTTGTACGCTGGAAATTTGTTGGTGACACGATTCAGCCTGAATTTATCTCTTCCAACGTGTCACGATTTGGTTACGATGCTGATGAAATTAGAAAAGGTCTAATTAAATATAGAGAGTTAATTTCTCCGGAAGATTTTGTCGCCCTGAGAAAGGATTTGATTGACCATATTCAAATGGGTGTTGATGAATTTACGCAGGAGTATCGGATTAGAACCAAAAGCGGAGAAGAGCGCTGGATACGTGATCAAAAACAGATAAAGCGGGCTGAAGATGGAACAATTGAGTACATGCAGGGGACACTGCTCGACATAACCGAGAGAAAGAAGATTTTTAGAGACTTGAGTCTTACAAAATTTTCTGTGGACCAGACACCAAGAATCATGTTCTGGCTTGATCCTGTGGGAAACATTGTCTATGTCAACGATGCTTCGGCCGATGAACTGGGCTATTCAAAAGAAGAACTTCTTCAGATGGATATATTCCAAATTGATCACGGTGCCAAAAAAGATGGATTTGCCAGTGTTTGGGAATATATTCGTCAAAATCGATGGAAACTTATTGAGGCGACTTTTACGGCCAAAAGCGGAGAGAGCTTCCCGGTAGAAATTCATTCAAGCTACATGAATTTCGAGGGCTCAGAGTATCAAGTTGCCTATGCTCAGGATATTTCTGAGAGAAAAGAAAATGCAAGACGGCTAGATGCGAACAAGCGGGAGCTAGAGCTCGTTTTAGACCAGCTAAGGAGCGTGGTCGATACGATTGACTATGGAATTCTGTTTCTTGATGCAGATTTGAAATTAATCATGGCCAATCGGAAGGCAAGGGATTTATGGTTCTACACCAACGAGTTTTTGGCGACCAAACCATCATTTCGCGATGTTGTAAATTTCAACAAGCATGCGGGCTTGTATGACGTTGAGGAAGAAGATTGGGAAGACTACATCGACGATCGAATTATGTCGTTACGGTCCGGGAACCTTCCTCCGACCGATTTTGTGCGGAAAGATGGCAAAATTTTACGCTATACAGTGTCGAATTTAGAGGATGGGTCACGCATGTTGACCTACTTTGACATCACTGAACAGCGAGCAACTGAAAAGCGAATAAAGGCGAGCGAACAGCAATTAATGGATGTTGTAGCTACTATGCCAAATGCGATTTCAATCACAAGTTTGACAACCTATAATCTGGTCTATGCAAATGAAGCCTATGGATCTCTGTTTAACTTCCCGATTGAAGAGATTATTGGCACAACAGTGCCCAACCTATACGTTGACAAGGATCGTGGGAGAGAAGTAATCGATACGTTTCTTGAGTTTGGGTATGTTGATGGGGAAGAGGTTGAGCTTAAAGATTTTACAGGAGGTTCCTTTTGGGCAGAAACTTCTTGGCAACAAATTACGTTTGAAGGGGAGGAGTGTCTTCTCGCTAGTGTGTATGACATTAATGAGCGGAAATTGGCGGCTCAAGCGATGTTAGAAGCAAAAGAGGCGGCTGAGGCGGCCGCGCAAGCCAAAGCGGATTTCTTGGCCAATATGAGCCATGAAATCCGAACACCGATGAACGGAGTAATCGGGATGGCCAGCCTGCTTGAAGATACAAAATTAGATGCAGAGCAAGAAAGCTTTGTTGAGACAATCCGAAGCAGTGGAGAATCTCTGCTCACCATCATCAACGATATTTTGGACTTCTCTAAAATTGAGTCGGGCAAACTTGAGTTTGAACGTGAGCCGCTTAATTTAAAACAAAGTATGGAGGAGGCCTTAGATCTAGTCGCCCCCAAAGCGGCCGAAAAAGATCTAGAATTGTTATTGCTTTACGATCCCTCAACCCCCAGTTGGATTGAGGGAGATGTCACTCGAATTAGGCAAATTGTGGTCAATTTGCTCTCTAATGCGGTGAAATTTACGCTGACGGGTGAGATCAGGCTATCTGTTTCGGCCGAGCCTGTTGCTAACAACAATCTCAAGGTCAGATTTGACATTGCGGATACAGGCATCGGTATCCCGGCCGATCGCATGCACACGCTGTTCGAGTCATTTAGCCAAGTTGATACCTCTACAACGCGCAAATTTGGGGGAACCGGCTTGGGCTTAACCATCAGTAAACGCTTGGCCGAAATGATGGGAGGTGAGCTGTGGGTTGAAAGCGAGTTGAATGTAGGCTCTACATTTTCATTCTCAGTTCTTGCATCTCCTGTAACTGATAAGCAGGATCAACGACCAGATCTAAATCTTAGCCAGCTGGTTGGCAAACGCATTTTAGTGATTGATGATAACCAGACCAATCTAAGCATTGTGAAGGGGCATTGCCTAAAATGGCAAATGGAACCTTTTTTGGTCCAAAGTGCCTTGGAAGGAATTACCGCTCTGCTCGAGCATGATCCATATGATGTGATGTTGCTCGACTATCAGATGCCGGATGTAAATGGCATTAAAATGGTCGAAAAAATAAGAGACGAAAACATCCCTTTACCAGCAACTATCATGTGCACCTCGGTTGGGAACAGAGATATCAAAAGCGAGGCAGATGTACTGGGGATTGAGCAGTTTTTATACAAGCCCCTGAAAAGTGACCAATTGGCCCGATCTTTACTAACTGTTTTCAGCGAGAAAGAGCAGAAGGTTACGAAAAAAATATCTACGGCCTACGACATCTCGTTTGCCAGTGAGCACCCGCTAAAAATATTGCTGGCTGAAGATAATGCGGTGAATCAAAAGGTGGCGGTTCGAACTCTGGAACGCTTAGGGTATCAAATTGAAATTGCTAAGAACGGCAAAATCGCTTTAGAGGCAACTTTAAATTCTAAGGTTGATCTTGTTTTGATGGACGTGCATATGCCCGAAATGGACGGGCTAGAGGCATCTACTAAAATCCGTGAGCAGGTCCCCGCCGAAAATATGCCCATCATCGTGGCACTCACGGCCGGGGTGTTACAGCAAGATCGAGAGCTATGCATCGCCGCAGGCATGGATAAGTTTTTATCGAAGCCGTTTAAAATCGATGATCTAATTAAAGTTCTGATCGAAGTGAGCTTAGAAAAAGAAGCTAAATTGTTGAGTTAGCCTTTTTTAGAGAGAGAAGCTATTAATCCGCTCGATTAATGCGTCCGGCACGTCGATCCCATTCGCCTCTGCCTCAGCCCGAAATTCAGCCCGACGGCCGCCTGGGAGCCGGACCCCATCCTGCGCCAGCAACGCCCCAAGCATGTGTTCAACCCGCTCAGCATATGCCTCGCCACCTGTTTTTGCTGGGTCGATGGCGATAAACGTTTGTCCCACATCCGGATAAGTTCCTTCGTTGTTCCCAAACTGCGGAGCCTCAAATGCCCAGTTCCCACCGGTCAGCCCGGCCGCCATCAGCTCAACCATTAACCCCAAGCCGTACCCTTTAGCACCACCTAGGGGTGAAAGACTACCGGCCAACCCTTCGGCCGCATCTGTGGTGGGATTTCCGTCTGCATCTTGTGCCCAGCCCAGCGGGATCGGCCGACCTTCTTTGGCGGCTTGTTTTACATTTACCTTGGCCGTCATGCTTGTCGCCAAATCTACAATGATGGGGGGGCCATCACCGCGTGGCGCACCAAATCCCAATGGATTAGTGCCAAAAAACTTTTTCTTGCCACCGGCCGGATGCACGCTTGATGGGGCGTTGGCAAATCCGAAGTTCAAAAATCCTTCTTTTGCCAACAGGTCGTTGAACCAGCCCACAACCCCGGCCGAATAGCCGTTGTGGATGCTCATAATGGCAATCCCCTGTTGTCGGGTTAAATCGCTAAATTCCGGCAAAAAGTGGGCAAATGCGGTGTGGCTAAAGCCATTTCTGGCGTTCACCTGCATCACCGCCCCTTCCTGTTTGATGAGCTCTGGCACCGCGTCGCCCCGCAATTTGTCGTGTAGTAAGTGTCCCAAATAAATCGGAAGATAGTTGAGCCCCACATTGCGAATGCCATCTGCCTCAGCATCTTCAACTGATTTTGCACCGGGTGCCGCTTGCACATCGGCCGCGCCACAGCGGGCCAGTGCATCGTAGGAGAGTTGGTAGATTTCAGGAAGGGTTAGAGTTGCCATTTTTGCCTCAGAATTAAAAATTTTTTCAGGAGGGATTGTACGGTGAAGCTCAGTCGGCGCAAATTAAAACGATTAAATAAAGTCGGCTAACTTTGAATGGGGGAATTTCGGTTTTGGTCGGCCAAAAACTTGACGGAACGGCCTAATTGGTGATAACCTTCCAGCGACCAACCGTGGGATTTATGTTAATTTATCCCAATTCGGCCCCGCTTCTGATGCCCAATAGAAGCGGGGTCTTTTTTTTGCCTATGTGTTTGGAGTGGAATGTAGGGAGGAATGTGTGCCTAAGCTACCGAGAAGAAGTGGCCCGTGTCGTTAAAGGCTTTGATTGACCGTCGGCCGTCACGCCCGATTTGAACCCGAGTGATTGAGCAATTAGACGGAATCATCCCAAAAAAGTCGCTCCCTTTTTCAAGAATATCGGCTAAATAGACATTAATGGCAATGGCGTGCGAGAAAACCGCAACCGTTTCGCCGGGATGGGCGGCCGCAATATCGGCAAAAGAGCTGGTGATGTCTGCGTTGAATTCTTCAGGGCTGATTTTGCAGACTTCGTAGGGGTTTTTCAAGAACGCCTTAAATAGCTCTGGTTCTGTTTTCATCAGGGCCGGGGATATATATTTTTCAGCGTATTTGTCGATTTCGGCCAAGCCATCAACCGTTGTCAGGCTTAATCCTGAAAGCTCCAAAAACGGAGAGGCGGTTTCTTGCGCCCGTCGCATCGGGCTACAGTAAGCGGCACCAATCTGTTCGGCCGCTACTCGCTTAGCAACTGTGTTGGCCTGCGCCTGCCCCTCGGCCGATAAGCCGGGATCAACGCCACTATCCGCTTTTCCATGTCGAACGATAACCAGTTCCATAATCGCCTAGTCTTCCTCGATTCCCATTTTATCTTTTAGGGCTTGAAGAGATGGTTCAACCAAAACCGATCCATCTGTAAAAATAATGGTGGGGACCGATCTGTTGCCGTTGTTGATGGCAACAACTTTGGCGGCCGCCGCTTCATCAGCTTCAATATCGATGTCGGTGTAGTCGATGCCGTAGTTATCAAAAAACCAGCGTGCTCGATGGCAGTCGCCGCACCAGCTGGTCCCGTACATCACAATTTGATCGCTCATACTTTTCTCCAGAAAAAATCAGAATTTAAAATTGCCCAAAATCGGCCGCTGCCAGAGTCACCAACAGCACTTGCCCCATCCCTTTTGCAAAGTTTGTATAGTCCAAATACTCGTCTGTGCGGTGTACGTTGCCCGAATTGGCGATGCCTAAGCAGACGGCCGAGGCTCCGTTTGCCAGCGGAATATTAGCGTCGGTACTGCTGGCGCCTTCTTCAATTTTGCGCGCGCCAACGGTCCGGAGTGCATCTACCGACCATTTTATTAGTGGATTAGATGAGC
>JAHDGV010000092.1:14343-17601 GCA_020631655.1 Chloroflexota bacterium
GCGCCAACGGTCCGGAGTGCATCTACCGACCATTTTATTAGTGGATTAGATGAGCTTAGCGATCCAGCCGGCCGATTGCCGATTTGTTCCCACGTGACAAGCACCTGATTTTGATCATGCCAGCGGTGCAATATCGCCTCTACTTTGCGCTGGAGCTTCTTAAGGCTCTCAAGTTCGGTAGAACGTAAATCGAGCAAAAATGAGGCATTTCGAGCGATTGTGTTGATCGATGTGCCACCATCAACGACACCGACGTTAAAACTGGTTTTGGGATTCTTCGGAACCTGAATTTGGCTGATTTGATGGATGATGCTCCCCATCGTGTGAATGGCGCTTGACTGACCAAAATCGGCCCATGAATGGCCACCTGCGGCCGAAATATTAACTTTGAAGCGATGAACTCCAATCCCCTGATGGATGAGATGGCCAAACGAGCCACCTTCAAGCACGATGTAGGTCGCTTTCTGCCCAAATCGACTGTAAACGGCCCGCATCCCGTTCAAGTCACCCAATCCTTCTTCCCCCACGTTTGCTACCGCCCAAACGTCTCTGGGGGGGATGGCACCGTGCGCCTGCATCGATTCGATGATGCGGATGAGACCCGCAACTCCGGCCGAATTATCTGCAATGCCTGGGCCAAAAATCCGACTTCCTTCCCGCCGAACGGTTAGATCAGTTTCGGCCGGAAAAACGGTGTCTGTGTGGGCCGAAACAATAACAGGGGGGCGATCTGAGCCGGTTCCCGGTAATCGGCCGTATACGTTACCTAGCTCATCAATCGAAACATCTGCCAAAGCCATTTGTTTAAAGCGATTGAGGATGTGCATGGCTCGCTCCATTTCAGCAAAAGTTGGGGCGGCAATTTGCTGAATTTCGACGGTTAAATCGAGACTGATTTCTAAGTCTTCATGGAACTGTTTGAGAACGGGGGCTACCTTGGGGTGGCGGGACAGCTGATTGATCTGGGTCATTGCAAAGGTTTAATCAAAAGCAGGCCAATAAGGGCGACTATTAAGCCTAAATGTAAAAATAGGTTGCTGCGAACCAACCAAAGTCCATCAATAATCGGGAACAGTTGAAGAATAAAATTTAAAAGGATCAGAGCGATGCCCACAATAGGGAGAAGCCCTCTGCGGGCTGACAGGTATTCGCTCATTTGGTCGATCAGTTTATTTATGTCCATACCTTAGTTTCCTGAAAATTCGTCCCAATATTCTCCGTCGAGCATGAATTGCTTGAAATAAGACTGCAATCGGGGAGGAATTCGGCCGGACATTGCGACATGTGTATCTTCGTACGATTCATTGTCCACCAAGCCACGTTCGTGGAATAGATTGACCAGATCTCCGCGATCATATGGGAGCTTGATTTCAATTGCGTTATACGTCGATTTGACCGCTTCAAAGACGGCCGCACGCAAATCTTCAATCCCAGTCCCTTTGTGGGCTGAAACGTGTACTTTCCACGAATCAACCTCCGGTAACATATCAAGAGAAACGTCATCGGGCAACGCATCAATCTTGTTAAATGCGTAAACGGTCGGGTAATGCTCCACTTCCAATTCTGACAGCGTGTCGAGCACCGATTCAATTTGGGCATCTACGTTGGGATGGGTCGCATCAATGACGTGGAGCAAAATGTCGGCTTCGATAATTTCTTCAAGCGTGGCTCTGAATGCCGCCACGATGTTTGTCGGCAATTTTTGGATGAATCCCACTGTGTCGGTAAACAGCACATCACGGCCGCCGGGCATTCGAACCCGACGTGTAGTTGGGTCAAGCGTTGCAAATAGCATGTCGGCCGAAAGTACTTTGGCTCCGGCTAAACGATTAAGCAACGTAGATTTACCCGCGTTGGTGTATCCCACAATCGCCACCGTTTGCAGAGCGGTTTGTTGCCGTTTGCTACGGTGTCTGGTGCGATGGGCCATCACCCCATCCAGCTCTTGCTTGATATGGGCCACCCGTTTGTTAATCATCCGGCGGTCCATTTCCAGCTGAGTTTCACCCGGTCCGCGGAGACCCACACTGCCACCGGCTCCACCACCGGTTCCCGCCTGCCGAGCTAAGTGAGTCCACATGCGGGTTAAGCGTGGAATGCGATATTCGAGCTGAGCCAGCTCAACCTGTAGCTTACCCTCACGTGTTTGAGCATGTTGCGCAAAAATATCAAGGATGAGGGCCGTGCGGTCCAAAATCTTGATTTCTTCGCTTTCAAATTCTCGCTCAAGCGATCGCTGCTGCCGTGGTTGCAACTCGTCATCAAACACGATGACAGTGGCATCCAGTTCCAGAACCAGCGACTTAACTTCTTCGACTTTACCTTTGCCGATGTAGGTAGCTGTAATTGGTTTTTCTAAGCGTTGTAGCGCGGCTCCCACAACTTTTAACCCGGCCGTTTCTGCCAATCGTGCCAGCTCTTCTAAGCTGTCTTCGGCCGATAGTGGGGAAATTTCAGTATAAATATCAGTTCCGACAAGAACCGCTTTTTCTTTTTTGGCTTTGGTTTTATGGAGTCCTATGGGGTTAACCTTCTTCGATATCTATTTTGATCTATTTTGTGCGTAAGCTGGTGATTCAAAACTGGTCTAGTAGTCGTCTTCAGCTTCTTCTGGAATGTTAGCATAAAAACGGCTGTTAATCTCAGAAACTAGAGCTTCTCCCTCTTCCTTTGGTAAGGTCATCCCAACCGGAATACGGTAATTGCCGTAATCGAACGCTGGGCATTCTAGTTTGTCATCCATGCTAAAGCGAGACACGTATTGACGCGCATACCCATCAGTTACACCCAGCAGAGAGAGCGGCCGGCGAACAATCAGACGATCAGGGTAGAAAAACAAGATTTCTCGATTCGAGCTGAAGTATTGCCACTGTTTCCAAACTTTTTGCCCCAAGTACCACCAAAATATGGCGACAGTCAGCAAAATGGCAAAGTAAACGTACAAAAAGACCCCTTCAAAGCCAAAATCGCCGCTACGGATATAGCCAATCACTACGGATAATCCCCAAATCGAGCCACCAATCCAGACAACCAGCATGGTTGTATACAGGGCCCAGTATGCGGTTTGTCTCTCAAGCGGAATTGTTATTTTGACTCTTTCGTCGTTTTCTTCAAATACGATGCGTTCTGTCGTCATGGGTCTTATTGTTTTCGGAAATAGAACTAGGTTCTCTTAAATAGGTTAATGGTCCATATTAAAGCACGCTTGTGAAAATAAGAGATTAGAAAAAGGGCAGCATGAAGAAATCCATACCGCCC
>JAHDGV010000093.1:0-5577 GCA_020631655.1 Chloroflexota bacterium
AAAACCGGCCGGGCTGGTCGGCCGATGCCGCTATCGGCAAAACGCTCGTTTCAAGCTCCATGATCGATCGGGTTGCGGCCGACCTTGGGCGCACCTTGGCTGAGGTGCCTGTTGGCTTTAAATGGTTCGTTGATGGGTTGGTTGATGGCTCTTACGGCTTTGGTGGTGAAGAGTCGGCCGGGGCGTCGTTCTTGCGCATGGACGGGACCGTCTGGACCACCGATAAAGACGGCATCATTCTCGACTTGCTGGCGGCCGAGATCGTGGCCGTCACCGGCAAAGATCCGGGTGAACACTATGCCGCGCTGGAGCAAAAGTTTGGCTCACCCATTTACAATCGGATCAGCGCACCGGCTTCGTTTGAAGAAAAAGCGATCCTCAAAAAGCTGTCTCCTGAGCAGGTAACTGCCACAGAAATGGCGGGCGAAGCGATTACGGCCAAAATGACCAAAGCCCCCGCCAACGATGCGGCGATTGGCGGTTTGAAAGTAACCACAGAAAACGGCTGGTTCGCCGCCCGGCCGTCAGGAACCGAAGACATCTACAAGATTTATGCTGAAAGCTTTAAGGGTGAGGATCATCTGAATCAGATTTTGGATGAGGCCCAAGCGATTGTAAAAGCTGCGTTAGGTTAATAGGCTCAAGACCCTTGTCGTTTGACAAACTGCAAGGGTCTCTTGGAAAATAGCTCACGAGATAAAACGTCTCGAATCTAAAAACGAACAGGAAAAATCCTATGAGCGGAAAAGTTCAAATTATCTACTGGCGAGATATTCCCAGCCAAATCAAAGGCAAAGTCGGCCGTAAACGTGTCTCACGTGCACTGTCAGAACGCTTTTTGCAAATCATCGACGCCGCCTCTATGGCATCAGGTGACACCGATACCGATGTGTATCTGGCTCAGTGGAAACCGGGCGATTGGATTGCGATTGAAGGAGACACCGACGAATTTTTAGACGGTATGGTCGCCAAAATCGAAGAAGAATATACGGGTAAACGGCTAAGCGAATTGGCTAAAAATGGAGGGTGGGAAAACCCTCCGGCCGAGTAGACGGCATCACCCTAAGAACAAAAAAGGGCTGTGCGCAGTTTTGCGCACAGCCCTTTTTTTGTTTTTTGTAGGGGCATCCCTTGTGGGTGCCCGGGCAACAACTACCGAATCGTAAACGGCAGATAGATGTTGCGCGCATCTGGGCCCAAGAGCGAGCCGTCATCATCTAAAATGGTGCCAGTTGCTTCGCTGGCCGAAGACAAATAACCGTTTGTCGGGGCTGATAAAACAACTTTAAACGACTCATTTGGTTCGTCTATCTCATCGTCTAGCAGTTTGATCCGGATCGATGCGGTTGTCTCACCGGCCGCAATCGAGAGCTTGCCCGATTTGGCCGTGTAGTCAACGCCCGCTTCAGCATCTACATCTTCCGTTGTAAAGCTGACTGAAACCATGTCGAGGCTAGGTTCGCTGAGCCTGACCGTAAATATGATCACATCGGTCTCACCACCTTCAGCCAATTCCGCACTTTCGATTGAAATAGCTGGTCCTTCGCCCGTCGGTGGCTCTGGAGTTGGTTCAGGAGTAACTGGCACAGCGGTTGGTTCCGGGGTGGCCGGTACAGTCGTTGGGACAGGCGTAGCGGCCGGGGTAGGCGTTGGTTCAATTGGACCGGTATACGGAGACAAAAATTCTCCATCGATGACAGTCTGCTCTTGACGGCCATAAGCCCAAGCCACAGACAAATGATCCCCTTGATCCAATTCCTTGTGCAACGCTTCGATGTAATATCGCTTGCCCACTTCCATGAAAATGCTTACCGACTGTTGCTCTGGGAACTGGTTAAAAGATCGGTATGCGACAACAGAAGTTACTTCTGCAGCTTTGCTAGCGTTCGCATCGTTTTCATCGGTGCTAATCCACAACTCACTCTTGTTGTCTGATGCGATCCAGAAAGTGTAGTTGCCAGTAACGGGTGGATGGACGTAACCACGCAACCGCTGACCGTAAGCGTCAGCAAAGTTCTTTTCTGTCTCAAAGATATCAATCTCTTCGCTTAACGATGGATTGTCTGGATAGTCGGGGCTGGAAGTTAAGTGTTGCACTTCATGGCCGCTTATGCCGTTCCAAACCTCACGTAGCAATCCGCCCGTAGGTGGTAGCTGGGGCAAAGGGGTTGGGGTTGCCACAGGCACTTCTACTGTGGGGGTAATCACCGGTGTTGGTTCAACTGGATTGTCTTTCAAGATCAATTTTTCTTGATCGTTTAGCTCAGGACCACCACCTTGACCACCAGAGCCAGATGCAACGTAAATCACGTCGTTCCAAACAACGGCGCCGCCACTGTGTCGGCCGGTGATTAAATCAGGCAAATCAGACCAGCTGTTGTTGGTTGTGTCGTAAACGTCCACATCCTTGTGCGCTGTGGTAGAGAAACTGCTTTCACCACCGATAACGATTAAGTCAGATCCATAGCCAACCGCCATCGTACCGGCCCGCATGCGGGGGATACCACCCGTAGGTGTTGTCCAGTTGTCAGTGTTGATGTCGTAGACATCGATCTGGTAGATCTCGCCGTCGAATGGATTAGGCAGATCAGTTTTACGACCACCGGCCGCATAAATCTTGTCACCAATCGCAACTGCCGTGAAATGGTCACGCTCAGTTGGCGCATCTTTCAACGTTGTCCACTCATCTGTGACTGGATCAAATGCATCGAGCCATTTAACAAAGCCACCGCTGTGTCCATTTGTGTTACCCGCAATCACATAAATCTTGCCATTGTGAACCACGGTTCCACCAGCACCACGTCTGCGGGCAACGGGGATTTCTGGCCCTGTCGTCCAGCTATTATCGGCCGGATCAAAGATATAAACGTTGCTAACCGGAGTTTCACTTGGATAGTCACCAATCAAGGCCCCCACAACATAAATCTTGTCATCAAAAACAACCGGCTGGAAGTGATGGAATTCAAGAGGCGGATTGCCTAAGTTGGTCCATGTTTTTGCAACGGGATCAAACACTTGTGTGGGACGACTACCGCGACCGCCCATCAGATAAAATTTGCCGTTTAGTTCCACATAGGCCGCTTCATGACGCGCCCATGCGGTGCTGTTGTCTGAACTTTCGACCTTTAGCCACTCCCCAACTGGTTCAGCAGGCGGCTCAGGTGTGGGTGTTGGCACCTGAGGCGTTAAATCAGACAGAATTTGAATCGTTTTGGCGACCGATGGCACCCCATCGTTGTCGATCACAAACATCATGTAGAAACCTGGAGGAGCCAAGTTCCCATTATCCGGTGCTGTAATCGTTAGGTTGTTTCCGTTTTGGCTGTATTCAAGTTCCTGAATCCGTTGTTCAAAATTGATGTGGTGGGTCGAGCTACCGTACCGAATAAAGGTGATTTTTTGAATCCCTTCTGGGGCAGTAACGGTTGCATTAAACTGTTCGCCGTAGAGGATCTGTTCATCGGCCGAATTGATCACCGGCCGTGGAGCCAGATTCCCACTTCCGTCTTTGTCATACAGATACGGTGGGATAAAGACTTGAGCCGTTTGTCCAAACGTACATTCATCTCCACATTCACCACCGCCGGTCCAGACGGTCGCATCCGGCAACAGCAACGAAGTTGAGTGGTAGCCACGCGGATTGGTTGCCGCATCAGCAATCGTCCATTTTTCTGTATCAGGATTCCAGATTTCTGGAGTAAAAATTTGGGTTGGGTTAAAGCCTAAAAAGTGATAGTAACCGCCACCATTTACCAATACTTCTCCATTGGCCAAGATAGTGCCATCGGCATCAGCTCTCGCAAACAACATTTCACCACTCATGCTGGTGGTTGGGGTATCTCCGGTTAAATCGATTTTGATGGCTGAATGCCCGGCCGTGCTGTAAACATTCTCAGTTTTAACACCACCGATTAATAGCAATTTATCTTGCTCGTACATCACAGGAGAGCCCCAAGCACGGTGGTCATCTTCACGAGTATACATTTCTCCCCATGTCCCGTTCCCATCCGTATTGATGTAAGCCATCTTTGTATCCCAACCGGCCCAAAATACCCGGCCGTCAGACACCAAATGGACAAACGGATAGGTGTGGTCAAACACATTATTGTTGGTGATAAGTAATTCGCTGTAGTCAACGTTGCTGAGCGTACGCCAGCTAGACCCATCGTAGACTTCTGGTTTGTAGATGTTGTCTTCGCCATTTGAACCACCAATGGCCAAAATATCACCGTTGCCCAACGTTACGGCCGTGGGATACCAGCGTGCTTGGCTCATGTGGGTTACTTCTTCCCATGTTTTGGCTTCAAAATTAAATTTGCTGGCTTGGGCTTTACCAAACACTTTTCCACCGGGATGATCCCCATCATGCCCACCAAATTCAAACAGCGTGCCGTCTGACAAGAGGGTGTGGGCAGAGCAGTACATTTCTTGGGATGTATGGTCGACCCATTCATGAGACCAAGTTTCAATATCTGAAATATCAACTTTGGTGTAGTCGTGATCAAGCTCAGGATCACCGGGAGCAATCGCGCCGGGGTCAACGCTGGCGTGGCTCACAATATGGCCAGATGGCAACAGGGTGGCATGAATAGCTTTGACCGGCCAGTCCATTACCGGCTCCCAGCTTCCACGGATGTGCCGGAAACTGGATCCATCTCCACCTGGCTTAGATGAACAGGTTATTTCGGGATATCCCCAATTCGCCCAGTCTTGCCAATGATCTCCGCTTAGGTCATCCACAATCAGCATCAGTTCATCCACGCCGGTCATAGAAAGCAGGCCGGAACTCCCAACCTCTGTCCCAGAGCTGAACGGTGGAGATTGATGGATCAATGTGCCATCTGCATAAACTTTGAAGCGTACAGACCCCATCCAAATTCCATTTTCAATATCAACACCGTATGATGTTGAAAAGGTGCTACATTTTTGCTCTAGATCAAAGCTTAAAACACTTGTAGCATGTACCCCAAACCCTGTCTCAAACACAACGTCATTAACCGTCATGGGTCCCCCGTCATTTAGCTCAACCCCACCCACATTTTGGTCGATTTCCACAGGGCCCCAGCCAGACTCGCTGATCACTCGATCAATCTCAGTCAGTGAGTAGGTTGCATCGGCCGCCGCTAGTTCGGCCAGCTCAGCCTGAGAGAGAACCGGCTCAGCAACGATTTCGGCAGAAAGATTCGACTCGGAGTTTTCTTCTGTATTGTCTGCATTAAATGAAAAAACGGCCGTGGCAGACAGGCCAAGAAGAAGAATCACAAAAACAGCAAAAAGTACCGCGTTGGCCGTTTTTAGGGTCCTTATGGTTTGGATAATCATAGTGTTTAATGGAATAAGGTTGAGACGAGTTTCAAAATAGAGTTTGAAGACCAAAGGAGTCTATCAAGCTTATATATCAGTCTCTCTTACAACGTTTCGATTTTACAGTTTCCTAAATTTGCATTTAATTGTTTTATTTGCCTGAAAATCTTATCAAGCGTAACATGTTACTTGTTGCATTTAAAAAGTTTTTAGCAACGTTACATCCATCTATTCCAATACGATCAAAAGACAATTTATTATGCGCTTACCCTA
>JAHDGV010000093.1:5677-13616 GCA_020631655.1 Chloroflexota bacterium
CCCTAACTATTTCCCTTTGGTAGGTTCTTCTAAAATCAAGTTTTTATAGGTTGAAGTTAAATGAGTAATATGGCAAATACAAATGGATCAGCAAAACCGGAATTCAAATATATTGGCAAACCTCGGCCGATTATTGACGGGTTAGAAAAAGTCACCGGTTACACTCAATACACGGGGGATTTTACTGTTCGGGGCATGTTGTATGCGCGGCCGATTTTGGGGCAGATGGCCAACGCTAAAATTTTAAGCATCGACACTGAAGATGCGGCCGCCATGCCGGGCGTGGTAGCCGTTTTAACTGTCGATGATCTACCAAACAAAGACAAGCTAATCAACAGCCGATCAACATCGGTGCTGGCCAAAGACCGAATCCTGTGGGTGGGTCAACCGGTAGCCCTTGTTTTGGCTGAGACTGAACAGCAAGCGATCGATGCGGCTGAAATGGTGTTTGTCGATTTGGAACCTGGTGATGTAGTCGTTGATGTGATGGAAGCTATTAAACCAGATGCACCCAAGGTTTGGCCCAACGGATTCCCTACGGCCGATGACGATATGTCGTCGCTACACGGCAACACAGAAGAAGGAGAAGCTGGGTCTGGCAAACTGAACAACATTCAGTCTGAAAATCATTTTCAGCGTGGCGACCTGGAAGCTGGCTTCGCCGAAGCAGATGAAATCATTGAACGGCGCTACGAGGTCAGCGGTGTCCATCAAGGGTATATGGAACCGATGGCCGCAATCGCTGATCCCGATCCACTCGGCCGCAAGTTGACCATTTACACCTGCACCCAAGGGATGTTTAGCGTACGCGGTGCGGTAGCTGGCTTGCTCGATATGCCTGAAAGCAACGTGGTGGTTAAACCGATGGCGTTTGGCGGTGGCTTTGGTGCCAAGTATGCGGTGTTTGAACCACTAGCGGCTGCGGCCGCAATGGCGGTAAAACAGCCGGTAAAACTCGTCTTAACCCGCTCAGAGGATTTCTTGAGCGCAAACCCTGCGCCGCAAATCGTGATCGACCTAAAAATCGGTGCAAACAAAGCGGGCAAGGTAACCGCCCTCAAAGCGGACGTGTACACCAACAACGCAGCCTTTAGTTTTAATCATGGCGGCATTATCGCTATGGTTTTGGGTGGAACATACAAATGGGACAATCTTGAAATTAATGCGTACGAGGTTAACACCTTCACCTGTCCCGTTGGGGCATATCGTGCCCCTGGCTCGCCGCAGGCGGCGTTTGCGCTCGAGAGCAGTATGGACGACATGGCTGAAAAGCTGGGGCTTGATCCGCTTGAATTCCGCTTCCAAAATGCGGTTGAAGACGGCGACTTACTCGGCGTCGGCCGGCCGTGGTCAGCCACGCTGGGCTTAAAAGATGTTCTAGAAGAGGCACGTAACCATCCCCTCTGGAAAAACCGGAAACCAGGTGATGGAGTGGGGATGGCCGTTGGTGGCTGGCCCAACTTTATGGGGAACGCAGATGTGGTCTGCCGAGTAGATAGCTCTGGTCAGGTCAATATCGAAGCTGGAATCGTTGACATTTCGGGAACCAAAAGTGCGTTGGTGCTGATTGCGGCCGAAGCCTTGGGCGTTGACCCGGGCGACATCCACATCGACCAAACGGACACCAATGGGGCTTATGGCCCTGGATCAGGTGGTAGCCAGGTTACCTATACCCTGTCTCCCGCGATTCAAGAAGCGGCCGAAGATGCCCGCAAGCAGTTGCTAGAAATTGCCGCCAATGAGTTTGAAGCGGCCGTTGAAGACCTTGAGATCGTTGAAGGGCAAGCCCGAGTTGTGGGTGTACCAGACAAAACAATTGGGATTGGTGCACTTGCTCAAAAAGGGCGCAGTCAACGGGATGTTAAACCGATTGTCGGTAAAGGCTCAGCCGCACCCAAAGAGGCCGGCCCCGGCTTTGTGGTTCACATCATTAAAGTAGATGTGGACAAAGATACGGGTGAAGTGACCCCCAAGAAATACGTTGCGATCCAAGACGTGGGATTGGCGATTAATCCAATGCTGGTTGAAGGGCAAATGCACGGTGGTGCGATCCAGTCGCTGGGCATGGGTCTGTACGAAGGGATTGTGTACAACGATGACGGTCAGTTGTTGAGCGGTACGTTTATGGACTATTGCATGCCCCGCATGGATAACACCCCAGACGTTGAAGCGATCATTGTTGAAAAGCCAAATCCATTGGGCTTGTACGGGGCTCGTGGCTTGGCAGAACCGCCGATCACGGCCGGAATTGGTGCGCTAGGCAACGCGATCAAAGATGCGGCCGGTGTGCGAATTACCGAAACGCCGGTCACGGCTGAAAAGCTCTGGAACAAGATGCACGGTTAATCATCTAACCACATCCAACAAAATTATGAAAAGCTCGGCTACGGCCGGGCTTTTTTGTTGCCTTTTTTTCATGCTCCTTTTGCGCAGTTTGCATAGGAAAAATGTGAAGTTAGATGTAAAATTAGAAATTATGTTCTAAAATCAACTTGATTTAGCTTTATGATTCATTTTGATTCTACATTTTCCCGGCCGGTGATCGGCCGGTTTGCATTTGCCGCCTGTTGCCTGCTTTTATCTGCTTGTCAGTTCATTTCGCAACGAGACACAGGCGAGGTTCCCCTTATCCAACAGCCCCCCACTACCCAAGAGCAAGAAAACCTAAACCGCATTTTCTTAGCAGATGCACCGACGGCCGACTTGGCCGATATTGCGAGGCGGTACAAAAATGTGGCTCCGGCCGACAATTTGGGACGCACGTGGCAACAAGGGGACATAGACATCTTTTTCTACACCGAACAGCAGTCTGAAACACAACAGCAAGCTGAAGCCCGAGCCGTCTACGCCAGCGATAAACTGATTATGTGGGTCGAGACCGGTGTCCGCATCTCAGAGCAGGATGTAATTGATGCGGCCCAAACGTTAGAAAACGAAATTTTCCCGACCACCAGAGCCCTATTTGGGCAGGAGCCATTCCCCGGAATCGATCAAAATTCAGCCATTCATATCCTGCATATCGGTGATCTGGGCGGATCAACCATCGGTTATTTTTCAGGCAAAGATCAGTATCCACAATCGGTTGCGGCAAACTCAAACCAGAGGGAGATGTTTTATCTAAACCTCGAATTTGTGGACATTGGCAGTGATGATTATTTTGACGTGGTCAGCCATGAATTTTTGCACATGATCCAGTGGAATATCGATCGCAACGAGCAAACATGGATCAACGAAGGGCTGGCCGAATTATCAACGACGATAAACGGATACGGGGGAAGCGACTTTTTACCAAGTTATTTAAATAACACAGACACATCTTTAACCGGCTTTAACTATGAAGGGGGAGATTACGCGGCCGCGTGGTTGATGATGGCTTGGCTCAAAGAAAAGTATGGGGACGAATTTGTGCGCCAGCTGGTCCAAGAACCTGAAAACGGGGTCCGCGGAGTCAACACATTACTTGAGACACAGGACCCTTCGGTGAACTTTGCAGAAATTTACGCAGATTGGATGGTAGCCGTTTATGGGGTCGCTCATAATTTGGATCTATCAAATAACTATGAATTTGAGTCTGTGGCACCTTATTTTCGCCGAGCACAAACCATCAAGCCGATTCAACCTCGAATGGAGGAACGAATCGAAACAACGGTGGGGCAGTACGCGTCGGATTATTGGCGAATTCCGGCAGACCAACCTTATTCAATCTTAATTACAACGACTCAGCAGGTTTCACTATTTGATCGTGATCCGCTCGAAGGCCAATGGTATTGGACAACAGTTCCGGCCGACTTTTCTGAAATGCACCTCACCCGCCAAATCAACCTCTCCGCTGTCAGTAGTGCAACGCTTAACTTTGACACAATTTTTGATATTGAGACAGGTTACGACTACGGCTATGTAGCGGTTTCGGCCGACGATGGGCAAACGTGGGAGACCGTTTCAACCACCGCATCGGTTAATACCGATCCCCATAACAAAAATTTAGGCAACGGCATCACAGGACTTTCGGGTGATTTAGACACACCACAAACTGTATCCCTGAGTGCAGACCTATCAGCATGGTCAGGCCCTGGCTCTGAATCACTATTGCTTCGATTTACGTATATAACCGATGATGCTGTGCAACATGAAGGGTGGGCTTTAGACAACTTTTCAATTCCTGAAATCGGCTGGCAAGATGGGGCAGAAAATGGGCAAGATGGCTGGACAGCGGCCGGATTTGTGCGGCACACGAACCGGCTACCACAGACGTTTGTGGTCAGCACCATCGCCATTAACCAAGACAACACTGCCACAGTCACAGAACATCAGCCAGATTCATCAGGCACCTTCCAAATCAACCTGCCAGTTACGGCCGGACTAGAAAACACCATTATCGCCATTGCTGGCACAACGCCGGTCACGCGCCAAGCGGCCGGATACCACCTTTTTGTCTCTGAAGACAACAAATAACACCCGCAAATGACCACTTTTTCTTCAAGAAACAACTTACCCCATCGGATTCAATATGAAGATGAACGAAATCAATTCTTTGAATCTTTGATGGTTCCTGAAGAAGACCGTGTGTACTTCCCTGAAGATGACCATTACTACGAGCCAGATTACGAACTGATCCCTGAACATGAGATCGAAGATTCGGTCTATTTGCCCATTATCTTTGCCAGCTTGGTCTCTGCGATTAGTGTTTTGGGGATGTGGTTTGTTGTTAGGTATCTGAGGCCAGCACCAGCACAACCGGTGCCAGTTGCGGCCTCGGTTCCCATCTACCCCACATCAACCACAATAAGCGGTAGCCAACAGCAAAAGCTAAACCAGCCTAACGCCAACGGAGCATTGGTCCCTGTGGATCAAAATACAATCGTTGATCCCAAACCATCTTTAGTCCCAACCGTCAGCCCCGCGCCTGATCTACAAATCACCCCGATCCCAATGCCCGTTTACGGCTTTGAAACAGAAAACGTCGAAAAAGAATTTGTGACAGATCGGATGCGACGGGATGCCTACACCGTCTTAAACACTAACATTCCCCCACGAGACTATTTGGCCGTTCATTTAGAAATGACCTCTCTAACAGCTCCGGTCCCCAAAACGGCTGAAAGCTGGCAAATTGGGCAGGTCAGAACCATTAACGTGATGGGAACATCGGTCAATGTTCGGCTGGTGAACATTGGCGACCAAGCCTACTTTTGGGCAGATGATCGCCTGACTATACCGGCCGACAACTATGCCCCGATCTCAAACCGACTCGATTCCGATCTGTATCCCAGAGTAACTTCGTTATTTGGCACCGAGCGCACTCCCGGCATCGATGGGGACTCACGATTCCACGTTTTTCATCTGGCCCGCTTAGAAACCCGCGAGTTAGGCTTTTTCGACAGCAGTGACGTTTACCCCAAAGTTGTTTTTGCAGACTCGAACGAAAACGAAGCTATTTATATCAACATGGAAAGCCTCTCGTTGGGTGATGAAGTTTACTACGGAACGCTTGTACATGAGCTCCAACATTTAATCCGCTGGAGCAAAGACCGCAACGAAGAAACTTGGCTCGATGAAGGCTTATCACAAGTAACCGAAATTTATAGCGGATTCGATAGCTTTACGGTCGATGATTACATCCATCACAACAATATTCAGTTGAATTCATGGTCGTATGACAGTGCTGATATCTACAGCCATTATGGGGCATCGGCCCTATTTGTGGTCTATTTGTGGGAGCAATTTGGGGATCAGTTTATTACTAACTTGGCCCAGTCTCCGTTTGACGGCATGGCGGCCGTAAGCGATGCTCTGAACAAAGTAGACGGGAATCATTCACTTCAAACTGTTTTCCGTGACTGGCTGATTGCGGTCTATAAAAACGATCCAAACGTAGCTGAGCCAGTTTATGGGTTTAGCCGATACGAATTTGAGTCACCAGCACCGCATCAAGTTGCATTAGCCAGCTTTGGCAACTCGTTTGCAGATTTACGCGAGGGTCGGCCGCAGTTTTCTGGCTGGTATGTTGAACTCCCCAGCAATCGGGATTTAACCCTTTCATTTGCGGGGGACTCTACGCAAACGCTCTTCCCAGAACCGGTTGAAGGAGCAGACGGGACTGTCTTTTACGCGTCTCCACGTAACCGAATCAACTCGACACTAAGCAAAACGGTTGACCTGCGCAACGTCATCAGCCCAGAGCTTAATTTTGAAGTTTGGTATGACTTAGAGGATGGGTTTGACCATCTGTATGTGATGGTTTCGGCCGACAAAGGGAAAAGCTGGACTCCACTACAAACCAGCGAAATGAAGCAGGGTACCTACGGACCAGGATTAACCGGAAACGCTGGCAACTGGATCACCCAATCGGCCTCGCTCATGCAGTGGAGCGGCCGGGAAATTATGATCCGCTTCCAGCTTTTGACCGATTCGGCCGTACCCGGCAACGGTGCGGCAGTCGATAATGTGCATATCGCGGGCTTGGGCAACTCATCGTTCAATTTGGATCATGATGGCTGGTTTGCGCAAGGCTTTGCCCGCACGGGACACTTAATTCCACAAGAATGGACCGTTAGTGTGGTGCATGAATATAACGATGGGCAGATTGTGATTGAAGATTTTATTGTAGATGAGTTTGCAGAATTAAAGGTCCCTCTGTCGATTCAAAGAGAAGGCACATTGGTCATCGCGCCTTCATCCCCTCTTTCAAATTCCCCGGCCGACTTCTGGTTTGAAGTCGAGTAGTGTCACTCTAGATCATTCAGATTCGTTTTTGGGGTGAATCCGGCCGAGCTCCTGTTCTAACTGCTCTTGAGTTTCTTTTTGTGCTTTGCGAGCCTCATCCATCACCTCGTTCCATTTTTCCTGCATATCACGCATAATTTCATCCCCAGAAGCGGGAGCTAGAACAAGGGCAACTACTGCTCCCACGGCCGCACCACAAATTGCCCCAACAACAAAACTCATAAATTTACGCATCTCAGTTTCTCCGATTTTCTAAGCTGATCCATTGCTAGTATACGTCATACTCGCGCAGGCGGGTATCCAGTGCTAAATTTGCCGCCAGGTGCCTAACCCTGCTCATCCCTCTTTAGCCGTTCGATCTCATCCAAATCAGACATTGGTTTTGCTGCGGCATCAAACACATCGACGAGGTGATCCGCCATTACTTTTAACCGGGCAAGTTGATTGGAATCTACCAATAATTTTTCACTGATCCAGTAACACAAATTATTTGAATTAGTGATCAACCTCTCAAACTCATCGCTATCGAGCAAATATGAAATATCGCTACACCTCGATAAAATTTCTTCAATGTCGGCCGATGGTGTTGTTGAGGCTTGAGATTTCAAAACATCAATATTGGAATTTATCCATGATGTTAAATTAGTGCGGGGGATTTTTGAACTAGAATCAAACGGAGATTTTTGAGCAGTCTCTCTCGCATCAACAATTTCAAAGCTAGGTAATTGAATGTGATTAAACTGAATCCAAATATATGTTAAATCCCGAGGAAAATCTTCCACCGTATAAGTTGCCCCAAGTAGCCGAACGTCTGCTTTGTTAGATGAATACTCAAACAGGTGTGCAGGTTGGTGAGCATGCGAGCGGGTGATTAATCCCAAATTTTTTAGTTTATCTATCGATGATGCAGACCCTCTAGCGTACTCTAAGCCAAGTCCGGCCGCTAAAATTTTATTATCTATCGTCTTTAGTTCAGTCAGCTCTTTGGACCTAAACCAAGGCAAAATTATAAGGATCAGTGGAATTGCTATACTGACCAAAATTACTACCCAAACAGGGACATCCATTGGATCTGTCATTTGTAGAAGAATCAATTTGTTTAGCATAAATCAGTTATTCTTTGCTCAAAAAGTAACGTGCTAATTCTAGCAGATTGCAATTGAATTGTTTTGTTGCTACAACAATTCGTGAAGTCGTGCGTAAAGCACGTATTCGGCCG
>JAHDGV010000093.1:13716-17592 GCA_020631655.1 Chloroflexota bacterium
CCCACACCTGATCGCTGTCCGCTTACCCGACCTAACCCCCGTTTGCCCCTGTGCCGCACTCAAACACCCCTGCAAATTTGTGATTGCGCTATTGGCCATGTACGCCAAGCGGCCGGAGCTTTTTGCATCTGGTCAAACCCCTAGCTGGGCTAGCGACAAACTAGCAACCGCTGAATCACGCAAAGCAAAAATTACCCCGGCCGATGCATTGCGCGAAACCCGAACCGGCATGGACGAATTTGGCCGCTGGTTACGCGATCAAATCCGACACGGCCTGTCGCAGTTTGATGCTCATTCCCCCACAGGGTTAGAGGCGATGGCCAACCGGCTGATCGATGCCCACGTGCCCGCCATCGCTGAAGAAATAAGAGCCTTGGCCTCAAAGGTAGCCCCGCGAAAAGGAGCTCCACCTGACAACTGGCCGGAAATCCTGACTCAAGAATTTGGCCGGTTTTACCTCCTGACCCAAGCGTGGAATAAATTCGATTTCCTTAGTCCGGCTGAGCAAAACGATTTGGTGCAAGCCTGCATGAATCCGGCCGTTCGTCCAACATCGTCTACTGAATCAGCTGAATCAATTGAAGACAGTTGGCTCGTCTTAGGGCGGCGTTTTGAAGCGTATGGGCGAATGTGGGTTCGGCGCACGTGGCTGTTGGGACAGGAATCCGGCCGTTTTGCCCTCTCTGAATCTTTAATTAGCGACCGTAGAGTTCCCACGGCCGACCTAGTAACAGGGACAGCTGTTACGGGGCCGTTCCGGTTTGCCCCCAGCACGTTGGGGGCTTATGGCAGTTTTGACGCTGAATCGGCCACAACCCAAGCGGCCGTTCGAGTGAAGCACTCGGATGAATCAACTCAATTAACCGCAAAAGAAGCAGAATTCTTGTCGCACCTTACCCGCAATCCGTGGTTGCCAGCTTGGCCCGTGGTTTTAAATCAAGTTCGATTGCAATATGATGATCAGCATGCCCGCTGGTTGCTGATTGATACCGACCAGCGGGCAGTTCCCCTCATCAATGCAAAAGATAGCGGTTGGTATTTGCTGGCGCACAGCAAAGGTGAGCCACTAAACTTGTTTGCAGAGTGGTCGGCCGAAGGGCTCAACCTCGTCAGCGTGTTGGTGGATGAGGGTTGGCGAGATTTAATTGTTTGGGGAGGCCGCATATGAGTCAGATCCATCTAAACAAACTCACAAAAGATGCCCTATTGGGGACCGACAGATTAGAAACCAATTCGGCACGAGGCACCAATGCGGCCGGAGCAGACCCAGTTGAGCAATTAATCAGCACGATTCCGACTGAAGACCCGGCCCACCGTTTGCTGGCCGCGGCCGGTGTTTTAGCCATTCATCGCCAGCTTGGCACTGAGCAAATCGAAACAGTTCCAGCTTCAGATATGAGTCAGCCGCCAGATCCAACCTTGCCGGAATGCCCGGCCGATGTCAGCGGCCTGCTTTTGGAGTATCGACGCCGGGGTGAAACGTCTCTACAAAAACAGGTTTTAGAACGAGTTAGTGAGCATGGATGGCGCTTATCACCCGATTCGATTCCCGATTTGCTCAAACTTGGATCAAAAAATAATACAGTTCGGCCGCTGGTGATCAGCGTGCTAGACAGCTACGGCCATTGGCTAGCCGCTAAGAACAAAGAGTGGCAATATGGGCTGTTGCCCAACATGACGTGGGACGAACTCAATGAGTTTTGGGTCGATTCGCCTCAGCAAATTCGCCTGTCGATCTTGCACTGGCTACGCAAAACTGACCCACAAAAGGGGCTGGCTCTGCTTGAATCTCGCTGGCCCGATGAGCCAGATGCCAATCGGCACGCACTCCTCGTCGTGCTCAAAAACGGTCTCAGTATGCATGACGAACCGTTTTTAGAGCAGGCGATAGATTCTCGGCAGATGATTGTGCGTAAACGTGCCTACGAGCTTTTGTCAATGCTCGATGAGTCTCGCTTGGTTAAACGAATGCAGGGATATGCGGATCTGATTATCAATTGGCACTTAGATCGCAAACCGTTTTTGACGATCAAAATGCCGGTTCGGATGTCTAGCTCCATGTTGCGAGATGGCTTAAAAGATCAGGTTGAGAAAAAGCGGGCTGATTTTATTTCACGCCGCATGACTCACATCATTAGCTGTATTCCGGTTGATTATTGGACAGCAAAAACCGATCTAACGGCCGAAGAGTTTTTGCACTTGATTCAAGGGACAACTTGGCCCCGCACTATTTTGGGCGGATTGTCGGCCGCCATTGTGCGGCAAAACCGGCCGGACTGGGCTAAAGCCATGTTAAGCGTGGCGGGCATCACGCCTAAATCTGGGGCGGTGCTAAAAGCGCTTGACCCGGCCGATATCGGCGCCATCACCCGCAAGGCGCTTATCCAACCGATCCCAGATGGGAAACTGACCTATAACCACCCACTTTACATGTTGCTCAAAGAGTGGAAGCATCCGTGGCCGGCCGATGTTGTGCTTGAAATCGGCCAAGTTCTGTCCGATTATGTGGGGAGTGAAAACGGCAAACATGTTCCCAGCGCATCATTACGCGGCTGGTTAACCAAACTTATTTCTAGCTCTCCTGACTATTTAATTGAGCAGATTGAAACGATGTTCACCTTTGAAGGTGAGGTACACACGCTGTGGCAGTCGGCCGTAGACAAAGGGTTTCGGCAGAACGAATCACAGCGGCAAATGGATGCGGTGTTCGCAAAATATACGCCCAATAGTTCGAGGGATTAACCCCTCGATTAAGATATAAAACCTGCTGAAGCAGGTTGTCCTGTTAGACCGGGATGGAATTTTTATGACAGACATAACTACCAAAATCAGGCTACATGCCGAAGAAAAATATCAAGCGGAACTTGAAGCACTAAAAGCGGCCGATCATCGGCCAAAGCCCCCCAATTGGGAACTCTCGCCGTGGGCGGTGAGCACCTACATTTTGGGCGGCACCTTAGACGATGGCTTTGAAGTGACGCCAAAATATATCGGCAACAGTCGCTTGATCGAGATCGCCATCGCTACCCTCACAACCGACCGGGCGTTGCTGTTGTTGGGAATTCCCGGCACCGGCAAAACATGGGTGTCGGAGCATTTGTCGGCCGCAATTTCGGGCACAAGCACGCTGTTGGTGCAAGGGACGGCCGGAACGAGCGAAGAGGCAATTCGGTACGGCTGGAACTACGCCAGTTTGATCGCCAATGGCCCCTCGGCCGAAGCACTAGTCTCTAGCCCGGTCATGACCGCCATGCAACAGGGCAAAGTGGCTCGCATCGAAGAATTAACCCGCATCCCGGCCGATGTGCAGGATGCGCTGATTACGATTTTGAGTGAGAAACTGCTCCCGATTCCTGAGCTGGGGCAAGAGGTTCAAGCGAACCGTGGCTTTAATGTGATAGCAACGGCCAACGACCGAGATCGTGGGGTAAACGATTTGTCGAGCGCGCTCAAGCGGCGCTTTAACACGGTGGTGTTGCCGCTTCCAGCCACGGCCGAGGAAGAAATCAAAATTGTCCGTCAGCGTGTGGCTGATCTGGGCAATGCGCTAGAACTGCCGGTTGAAGAACCTGCTCTCGAAGAGATTCGACGCATCGTCACGATTTTTAGAGAGCTACGGGATGGGGAAACTCACGACACAAAAAAACGGATCAAAGGGACCGGCGGTACGCTAAGCACGGCTGAAGTCATCTCTGTGATGAACAGCGGCTTGGCTCTGTCAGCCCATTTTGGGGATGGTAGTTTAAAAGCCACAGACATTGGTGCGGCCCTGACAGGCGCCATCGTCAAAGACCCGATACATGACACCGTGGTCTGGAAAGAATATCTTGAAACAGTAGTGAAAGAGCGTAACGGCTGGGAAGATATTTATCGGGC
>JAHDGV010000094.1:0-1191 GCA_020631655.1 Chloroflexota bacterium
GTGCTCGGCCGCATTTTGCCGGAGAGCATCGGCCGACGGATTGGGCTTAGCTAAATTTATCATTGACATCTATACGGCAAAGCCGTACCATTATTCATGGTCTTCATCGAAACATCTCTATTTACAAAGCTGATCAACGACTATCTAAGCGATGAAGAATATTCAGGACTTCAAGTCTACTTAGTTGAACACCCTGATGCGGGTAACATCATTCGTGGCTCAGGCGGAGTACGAAAAATTCGATGGGCCGCGAAAGGCAAAGGCAAAAGCGGCGGTATTCGCGTCATTTATTTTTGGAAGAAAAGTGATAGCGAAATTTGGATGTTGACCGCTTACAGCAAAAATGAAAAGGATTCGATTCCGGGGCATCTGCTAAAGAAAATTGCCGAGGAGATCAAAAATGTCTGAGAGAAATATCGGTTTAGAAATTTTAGAAGGTTTACAAGAGATCAAACAGTTTAAGGCTGGCGAAACTGAACTAAAAACTCGGATCCTCTCTGAACCCAAGCATCCAAAAATGATACGGGAGAAGCTATCTATTTCTCAAGCAACATTTGCCGCTCTCATGGGAGTAAGCATTCGGACGATTCAAGATTGGGAACAAGGCAGACGAGAACCTAGTGGCCCTGCAAAGTCTCTGCTACGAATTGCAGATCAGCATCCTAACGTGTTTCTTCAACTGGTTTAAAATAACAGATAGAACTTTGCCCAAGAAAACAACTAATTCCGTTGGGCAAAATTCTCCTACTGACTAAAGCAGTCGCCAACGGTAAGGGCTTACATTTTTTACCAGCTTACCCGACTTCAGCTTAAACCGAACCTCGCGCTCAACCCCTTCAAACGCCAGCGGTCCATCCTGTTTCCAGAACACCTCGGCCGTGCCTGTCAGATAAATGTGGTGCCCGTTTTCAAAATCAACAAACAGCAATCCCACCTGCGGATCAAGCGCGATATTGCCAAAGGTGTTGAAGAAATTGTTCCCTACAAAATCTGGAAAGATGAGGGTTGAATCATCAACTATCTGCACAAATCCGGCCGGGCCGCCCCGATGCGAGATGTCAAACCCACCGTCAGATTCTGTGTTTGATTCGGTTTTACCCACGCTTCGGCTGGCGATGAAAAACGTGTCCTGAGCCTGTAACATTTCGGTAACTTCAGCATCAAACTTTGTGAACGGTTTTTCGGCCGGAT
>JAHDGV010000094.1:1291-17585 GCA_020631655.1 Chloroflexota bacterium
GCTACCTCTCCATCATGAAAAGCTGATTGTGTCATACTATGCCTCCGGATTAGCTCTAAATTCCATGCGCAATCCCCCCGGAATCAGACAGATAAAATGCTCTGTTCCGGCCGAATTTACGCTGGACGGTTCAAATTCAATTTCAACATCGTCACGGGCCGCCAACTGTTGATGCAGGGCGTGCAAACGTTCAATGGTTGGTACGCTCATTGCAAAATGGTGCAAACCGATATTTTTGCGCCGATCAAACGGGGTTGCCGTTTCGGGGTCTTCAACCTGCCACAGGGTCAGCATGGTGGTCCCATCGGACACAAAAGCGGCCGGGTAGTCCGGCCGTTCGCCGAGCAGTTTGTAGCCCAGCACATCACAAAAAAAGCTGATGCTTGCTTTTACATCTGGAACCGCAAGTCCCAAATGATCCAGCCCAATCGTTGCGGGACTGAAAGCTTGTTTAGTTTCGCTCATAGAATCTCCTATCAAATTCATGTAGACAGGTCTGTCTACATGCAAAACAATAACACAAGTAGACAGACTTGTCTACTTAGATATAATTGGCCTATGGAAATCTTATCCAACAAAAAACCTTCCCCCGCTAGGGAACGCATTTTGCAAACAGCTCGCAAGCTGTTTTATCAAGATGGCATCCGCGCGACCGGCGTTGATAAAATCATCGCAGAAGCAAGCGTGACTAAAACGACTTTTTATCGTCATTTCAAAAGCAAAAACAACTTGATCATCGCCTATTTGGAACAGCGGCATCAAAACTTGATCCAAGATTTCGAGAAATCAATTAACACAAAAGGGAAGAGTGTTGACGCCATCATCGGCACGATGGAGGAGTGGTTTACGAGCGAAGCGTTTCGGGGCTGTGCATTTTTAAACAGTGTGGGAGAAATTGGGGAGTCGTTGCCAGAGGTCGTGGAAATCACTCAGCAACACAAGCAAGATTTGGCCCGGCTTTTTGAAACCGTGCTACCTGACTCACCCAATCGGCCGGAAATTGCAAAGGGGTTAGCGCTGGCGGTGGATGGAGCCACGGTGAAGGCGCAGTATGACAAAGATCCGGCCGAGGCGATCGCCCTACTCAAGCTGATTTCAAATTCGATTGTTACAGGCTAATTGCGCATCGTTTATGAACGGCCGCTAAAAAGCCGGTTACTGGAGGGGAATTCGGGCCAAAAAGCCTATATTCAACGTGCATAAAATCAATTAAATTATCTGTTGAGCACTTCTATGAATTGAATGCCCTATGCACGTATGATTCCATCTCAAGATACTCACCCAGTCATCCAAATAATCGATTACTTTTTGCCTGACATAGACTTTTCAGGATCCGATAAAGCCGCATTAAAGCGGCAAATGCGCATTTTGATCACGAGCAACATGTCGGGCATTATTGTTGCTTTCCTGTTTTCGATTTTGACATTGACTTGGATTCGGCTCAATCCGATCATCGCGTTTACGGCGATGGGATTTAGCGGGCTATTTTTGCTCAACATTTTCCTACTTAAAAAGTCGGTCGCTCATAACATCGTCAACTTACTTACATTTTTTGATAGCCACATCTTGATTATCAGCTTTGCGGGATTGTTAGGAGGCACACACGGAGCCACGGTTTCCGCCTTTATCTTCTTGCCCCTCTGTTCAATTTTTATCTACGGCCGCAAACTTGGTTTAGCCTCGGCCGGGTTGATTAGTGGCGCCTTTATCATTTTCGCCATTTTTCAAGAGACACTTGAGCAAATCAGCTTTGTGGCGGGATCAGAATATGAACTGCTCTATGTTTTATTTTTCTTATCCAGCATTGCTCTGATTACGCTGATGGGGCTTGGATACGATTCGTTCCAAGTTAGCTCGCTAAAACAGTTAGAGGAGATTCTGCACGACCTGCAAGTAGCAAAGGAAGGGGCCGAAGCGGCAACAAAGGCAAAGAGCGAATTCTTGGCCAATATGAGTCACGAAATCCGCACACCGCTTAACGGCGTGATCGGAATGGCGGGGCTTGCGCTCGACAGTGATTTGACTGATGAGCAACGTGAGTTTATTGAAACAATCCGAAACAGCGGTGATTCCCTGCTAACGATCATTAATGACATTCTCGACTTTTCAAAAGTGGAGGCTGGCAAAATCGATCTAGAAGAACAGCCCTTTGATCTACGACGTTGCGTTGAAGATGCGCTCGATCTGCTAGTCAGCAAAGCACAAGACAAAGATTTGGAGCTACTCTACACCATCCCATTTGAAGCTCACACAGGGGTGATTGGGGATGTGACCCGCCTGCGACAAATTTTGATCAACCTACTCGGTAATGCGATTAAATTTACGAGTGAGGGAGAAGTGGTCGTTGAAGTAACGGCCGAAGAACTCCCCGATAGCAAAATCAAATTTCTGTTTAATATCCGGGACACCGGGATCGGAATCCCGGCCGATCGCTTAGACCGCCTGTTTAAATCGTTTAGCCAAGTTGACGCCTCAACCACGCGCAAATTTGGTGGGACTGGACTGGGGCTTGCCATCAGTAAAAAGCTGAGCGAACTGATGGGTGGTGAGATGTGGGTTGAAAGTGAGGAAGGGGTTGGAAGCGAGTTTAAATTTACGGCCGTTTTTGAAAAGGTAGAGCTGAAAGAAGAGAGTACGATCCAAGCCACATCACCGATAGATATTTTTGATAAACGGGTGTTGGTGGTAGACGACAATCAGACCAATCGGACGATTTTAAAATATCAGCTAGAGAATTGGGCATTAAAGCCAGAGCTGGCTGAGTCGGGCAAAATCGCCTTAGAGATGGTCGAAGCAAACGCCGCCTACGATCTCATCATTTTAGATATGCAAATGCCTGAAATGGATGGGCTAATGCTGGCCAAAGAACTATCAGAACGGCCGAAAGCGGCTAACACCCCACTCATTATGCTCACATCACTCGGGCAGATATGTAAAGAGGAACAGCGTATTGCTAGGCTAAAGAAAAGTTTGACCAAGCCGGTGAAGCCGTCCGCTCTGCTCAAAGTCATCTTAGAAGTTCTGGTGTCAAAGCCGCAAAAAGTGGTGAAGCGCAAACCGAAAAAGCCAGAGAATGAAAAAGCGCTTTTGGGCCAAAGAATCCCGCTGAAAATTTTGCTAGCCGAGGATAATATCGTTAATCAAAAAGTGGCTAAAAAGATGCTGGAGAAGTTGGGCTACCGGCCGGATATCGCGGCGGACGGCGCTGAGGCTTTGTCGGCCGTTTCTGACATCAACTACGATGTGGTCTTTATGGATGTCCAAATGCCGGTAATGGATGGGATTGAAGCTACGGAGCAGATACGCCAAAAAATCGATCCGGAGAGGCAACCTCACATTATTGCTATGACGGCCAATGCTTTGGTCGGTGATCGAGAAAAATATTTAGCGGCCGGAATGGACGATTACATCAGCAAGCCTGTCCGTATTGAAGAAATTATCAGAGCTGTAGAACAGTTGAGAAAAAAACAAAACCTATCGGAGGTCAACCGATAGGTTTTGTAAAGAGGGAGGGCTGATGACTGGCGTCATCAGCTAAACATGACTAGCGTCATTAACTAAACATTGGCTGGAAACTAACATCTCCAGCTTGGTGTTAATTCAGTTCAGCATCAAGACTTTGTTGGAATACTTCCAAATCTTGATTACCAGAAATGAGTCGGTTGCTTAGGAAAAAAGATGGGGTTGAGCGAACGCCCAAAGAGCGAGCCGCCTGTTGATTAAAGCTTACATCTTGCATCCGCCTGCCGTCATCAATGCACGCTTCTAGAGCATCTTCATCAATCCCGTCGATGTTGCGTGCAATCCCCATAAAGCCACGTTTTGTGTGCACGCTGGTTGTCCCCTGCAGAGCAAAAATGTTTTCATGGAAATCAAGCGCGAGGTCTGTTCCTTGCTCGTTGACACACATGACAGCGGCCGCTGATGGCTGGCTACCCGGCCCTAAGGCAAACGGCATCACCATCCAGCGAACTTGATCCGTCTCGACATAATTGGCAAGCAAAGTTGGGGCTTTCGTTGCACTAAAATTAGCGCAGTGCGGACAACCATAATCGACTATTTCAATCATCGTAACCTCAGCATCTGGATTACCGGTGATCAGACAGCGTTCAGGGTTTGATTCACAGTATTCAGTCGCGTTGGAAACTGTTTCACTCAACACAGGTGTGGGCTCGGCCGCCACCGTTGGGTTGAGCGTGCCAACAACGGCCAATCCGACTAGCGCAATGATTGCAATACCCACAATTGGCCCGATAAGCATCCAATTTGGGCCTGAACTTTCTTTCATCTCTTGTCTTGCCGATTTACGGCGTGGTTTCATTTTTGACATATGATCCTCTAAAAGCTGATAGCTAATAGCCCTTGGCCGTTAGCTACTGAAATAAATTAAAAACCATCAACTCCAGCTCTTGATACCATTCAGATTCATTAGCGAGTTGGATTGACCACGACACAATTTGCTCCATACGGCCGTCGAGCATGAACCAGCCCATCAGCAAAAATAGTCCACCGCTAAACAGCGATGTTGAATGCAGATGTAATTCAGTTCTTTCGCGCAAACGGCCGGTAAAAAACAGATAACCAATCCCCCCGGCCGCGCTAAACAGTAGCAAGCCAATGATGACGTTGGTGGTTAGCTCAGGAACAAAAAAGTTTTCAACGTTGTGAATACCGTACTTCACAACCCCTTGCAGGATGAGCCATGCGGCGATCCCCCACAGTGCGGTCACAACAAAATAGGGGGCGTTTAAAAACCACCCTTTGCCGCGCAAAATGCGCCAGATCAGGCTGTTGCGGCTGGCACGGCCGATAAAGGTTGAAACAAGCACAAGGGGCAAACCCAATCCCAAGGCAAAAATAAAGAGCAGGATGGCCCCGCGTAAAACGGATGAGGTTGTGGCCGCCATCGTCAGCATGATGCCCAAAATCGGCCCAATGCAGGACGACCAACCGGCCGCAAACGTCATCCCAAACAAAAACGTACCACCAAACGTGTTGGCCTCGTTTTGAACTGCCCCCTCATCTTGAGACATGCCGGTGAACCCTTTACCGATGAGGCTCATCACCCCAAAAATCACCACAAGTGCCCCACCGACCAGCAGGATCAGGTCTTGATTCTGGCGCATCAGTCCGCCTAAGGCAGAGGCACTGGCCCCAAACAGGCTAAAGACGGTCGCCACACCCAGCATAAACACCATGGTGTTGGCCGCAATTTGTGACCGGCCGCTTTGCGATGCAAACGCAAAATATGCGGGCAGGATGGGGAGCGTGCAGGGGGCCAAAAAGCTAAGTGTGCCACCGACAAACGCAAGTAATGCCAGCACAACAAACGGCTGTTGAGGGACAAACGGATTGGCTTCGGCCGAGGCATCGTTGATGATGCCCACAATAATGAGCAGGGCCATCAGCATCCCCACACCGATCATGATGTTGCGGCTGTTTAACAGCGGGGTTGATTCTGGTTCTGGATGTTTTAGTGTTTCTTGCATATTTTTTCAGCCGATTGGCTAATCAGCCAATTAACTTTCTAAATTTTCTTCAAGCCAGACATCAAATTCCTCTGGCAAAATTTCCCCAATTCGTCGATAAACAATGTCCCCTTCTGGCCCCACAATGAAGGAGACCGGCAGGCCGCGCACGTTGTGCTCGGCCGCCAATTCGTCAGACGGGTCGAGCAAAATCGGATAGGTGTAGCCAAACTCCTCGATAAACGGCCGAACTCGCTCAGCGTCCTCGTTCATGTTGATGGCAAGCACCGTGATCTGATCCTCATGCTCTTCAAACACCTCTTGCAGATACGGCATCTCTTTGCGGCAGGGGATACACCACGTAGCCCAAAAGTTAACCAGCACGTATTTGCCCTGTAGCTCAGAGAGAACAACTTCCTCTCCGTCAAGACTCATCAAAGCAAAATCAGATGGGACATTTGCATTTGATTCAGCTGGCGCTTCCACCCCGGCCGCTTGACCACAAGCCGCCAGCAAAAGAGCAAAGACCAGCAACAATCCCCATATGCCTATCTTTGATTGACGTGTAAGCGTAGCGACGATCACTGTCTTACCCATCCGTCTCAACCTCTGTGGAATTGAGCAATAGATCAACCATTTTTTCAGGATCATTGGTTGGGAACTCACAGACATAGTTTTGGCAAACGTACGCTGTTGCCTGATCCTCAAGCGGATAGTAATAGCTGGTGTAATCAGCAAACTGGGTCAATGGCCCTTCATCTTCCATGCCGCGCAACATGACCACTTTGTTGGGCACATACTGATTCCGCAACGCCGTGAGCATCGCCTCCGTGTCCTCAGCTCCGTTCTCACCCACGATAATCACCTCGTAAGATGGGCCGATGCCAAATTCCAAGCCGCTCAGCAATCCGGTAAAGGCGGTAGGTGCCACAGTTACCTGTCCGTACGAGGCTTGAATCAGTTGGAACGAGCGCTCTTCATACGTGGTGTCGGCCGTAATCCGCCCCAAACGCAACAGATTTAACGCCGCCATTGAATTCCCAGATGGGATGGCACCGTCATACACCTCTTTGCTCCGCACAATCAGTTTTTCGCCGTCATAAGGGGTGAAGTAATAGCCGCCGTTTTCTTCATCCCAGAAATAGGTGTCTAACTGACCCTGAAGCTCGATAGCCGCCTCTAAATATTTCAGATCAAAGGTTGCTTCATACAGCTCCAGCAACCCCCAAATCAAAAACGAATAATCATCGACATTGGCCAGAATACCAGCTTCGCCTCCGCGATATCGATGGAGTAACCGGCCGTTTTCGTCGCGCATGGCAACGAGCAAAAAGTCGGCCGCATTTTGTGCCGCTTGGGTGTATTCAGGAGCATGATACGCACGGCCAGCTTTTGCTAAGGATGCGATCATCAGCCCGTTCCAGTCAGTTAAAATTTTGTCATCTTTGTGTGGATGCTCACGTAGCTCACGAACTTCCCACAACGTCTGGCGAATGGCATCAATCCGTTCATCCATCTCTTCTTCGCTAATACCCAAACTGTCCGCCACAAACGAAGGGGGCTGATCCCAGTACAGCACATTTTCCCCAATCGGAATCCCTGTTGCTTCTTCTAAAAAGTTTCCTTCCTCTGTCATGGCCGCCATGCGGATCATTAACTCCGCGTCTTCGGGGCTAAGCAGCTCTTCTATTTCAGAAACTTCCCAAAAATAAAAGATACCCTCTTCCCCTTCACTATCTGCATCTTCGGCCGAGTAAAAACCGCCCAACGGGTCGGTCATATCACGCAAGACGTAGGTAAAAATCTCCCGGGCAATTTCTTGGAAATATTCATCCTGAGTCACTTGGAACGTCTCGGTGTACGCCATCGACAACATCGCTTGGTCGTACAGCATCTTTTCAAAATGAGGAAGCTTCCAACGTTCGTCTGTTGAGTAACGATGGAAACCATAGCCAAGTTGGTCATAGACCCCACCCAAGCGCATCGCACGCAAGGTGGTGGCTACCATCTCAACCGCTTTTTCGTCACCCGTCCGTTCAGCGTAACGCAGTAAAAACAACAAGTTATGGGGGGATGGGAATTTAGGCGCTGGGCCAAATCCACCAAAAACCGGGTCGTAATCTCGATCCAGTTGGATAAACGCGGTGTCCAGCGTGCGAGAATCGAGCACGTTGGTAGGCCCGGCCGCCAGAATGTCTGTGTTCTGCGTATTTGCCTGTGATTCCTGTAGCGCCTGAATAATCTGAGCCGAGTAAGCGTCAATTTCATCGCGTCGCGTCAGCCAAGCCTGATCTAATTGGGGAACCAATTCCATCATCCCCGGCCGTTCAAACCGGCCGGTTTTGGGCAGATAGGTGGCTGTAAAAAACGGCAGTTGCTCGGGAGTCATCACAATCGTGAGCGGCCATCCACCCCGATTACCCGTAATCTGAGCCACAGTCATGTAAATGCTGTCGATGTCCGGCCGTTCTTCTCGGTCAACCTTAATGCTGATAAACGTTTCATTCATCAGCGCCGCCACTTCTTCATCTTCAAAAGACTCATCCCGCATCACATGGCACCAGTGGCAGGTCGAATATCCGATAGATAAAAAGACCGGTTTGTCTTCTGCGGCCGCTTTTGCGAACGCTTCTTCTCCCCACGGATACCAATCAACCGGGTTGTATGCGTGCTGTTGTAAGTAAGGGCTTTTTTCGTCGATCAGACGATTTGGTGTTTCTCTTGATCGGGTAGGTTCTTCAGCTTCAGGCTCAACTTCCATCTCTGAGGCGATTGGCTCCGGTTGTTCAACCTCTGGCTCAGGCTCTGGTTCGGCCGCAATTTCAACAGGTTCAACGACCGCTTCAGCAACTGTGGGTTGAACTTGAGGCTGCACATCAACTTCTTGTGCAGACTCTGAGGATGATTGCTCTGGTGGGGCCGATTGACAGGCCGCAAGCGCAAACAGGAGCACACCAAACACAACGAATTTAAATTTAATCATTCTTTCTTCCTAATTTTTTTGCGTACACGCACAAACATGCCGTTGAGGGCTCTAGCACACAACGCTGTCTCTAATTTTTTAGGGTTGCCCCGCCTAAATAGCCGATATAAGCGGGAACCAAGGGGAGTACACAGGGGCTGATAAAACTAATCACTCCAGCAAAAATCGCGAGCGGGATCGCACTACCCGCTTCGACATTTGAGGCTCGAATCCCCACATTACTCAACGAGACTGTGACCCACTCTTCAATGGCAAACACGATCTCGTTCAAAAAACCAAATTGGGTAATCAACGCCGTAATCTGGTCAGTCCATAAGATGTATCCCATCACGATCATGAACAGCCCGCTGATAATGCTTACGGTCTTTAAATGCCGGTTCATTCTGCGCAGAAGTTTCGTCATCCGGCCGAAAGCGAGGCCGGTTATCAAAAAAGGAATCCCCAAACCGAGGCTATAAAACGCGAGCAAAGCCGCCCCCTGCTTGGCCGTTGCACTGTTGCTGGCCAACAGCAAAATGCTGGCTAAGATGGGACCGATACACGGCACCCAGCCAGCGCTAAAGCTAACACCTACCGCAAAGCTACTGGCATACCCCCAGCCCGGGTTGATCTCGTGCATCTGCTTCACCCGCCGTTCGGTATAAAGCAACGCATTAAAAAAATAGCAGATGCGATCAATCACCCTGTAAAAAGCGTTCTTGGCTGTTAGATCACGCTTTTGCAAAATCTCAGCGACCTTGAAAAAGAAGCCCAGCGTGGCTAAGCCAAAGATCACCAGCAAAATGCCCCCGATCTTTTGCAAAATAATTTGGTAGCTGAGCAAACTGGCTCCCAACAACCCCGCAGCCGAGCCTAACAGCGTAAACACAACGCCGAAGCCAAACACAAAAGCGAACGAATGTAAAAATATATCGATCCGCTCCCCCCGTGTTACCGCCGACTCAATCTCGGTATTTTGTACAACAGACATTAATTCTCTCCTGCGGCCGAATTTAGACAGGTAAACAAAGTTGATCCAAGTGGCTATTCATCGATTCGATGTGCCAATCCCATCACAACTTCTCCCTCTTTCCACAGGGTGACTTGAATATCGTCGATGGCAAATACTTTTTCTTGATCATCTAGAAAGGCGGATGGATCTCGGAATTCGTACAGGGTGTACTCCCCATCTCCTTCGTCCTCTAAATGAATTTGGACAGCGATTGCACTATCAATGGTGCAGTATCTTGCCCCGATTAATTCGTAGCTGTTGTATTGCATCCGCTGGGGATGGACGGGTGAAAAATCGAGCAGGTGCATTTCTGATCCCAAGCTCGCAATGCTGGGAGTCGAGAATTCTGTGTCGAATTTTTTGGCATGGTTTAGGGCGATTTCGGCCGCTACCAAGTTAAGGTGCTGGTTACTATAAAATCGCTGTACGCCAAACATCCCCCCGCCTAACAGCACAAAAAAGAGCGCGGCAAAAGCCGCATAGCTGTACAGCTGGCGCATATACGTTGGCTTTGGAGCAATCTGAGGTTTAGGCTCTGCCAGCTTTTTTAGCTCGCTCAGTTTTTCTGGCGAAAGTTTCTGGCTTTTATAAAATTTTCGAACGCGTTGTTCTATTTGATGGTTCGGTTGACTCATTGTCGCACACCTCCTGTTGAAGATGACGGATCGTTTCGATTAGATATTGGGGAAGATGAAAGTAGGGCCCGCAGGTTCTTCTTAGTTCTATGTAAAATGCTTAAGATGGTCCCACGCGGCCGCTGGGTGAGCTCGGCTAACTCTGTCACGGTATAGTCTTCCACCACCGAAAGATAGAGAAGTTCGCGCACATCATCTTGCAGTTGGGCCAAAGCTGATTCAAGCTCTGGATCAAATGATGAGAGCATCATATCCACGTCGCCGACTAAATCTTCATCATCTATTGGATAAAAATCTAGCTTGCCCGCCCGACGGATATTGTCGATATGGGCGTTACGCAATGTCGTAATCAGATATCGAATATCCCAAGGGCCGCCTTTTCGGCTAATTTTTAAGCAGGCGGTTTGGAGCAGGTCTTCAGCCAGTTGACTGTCATGGGTCAACGAAAGCGCATACCTGTAGCCGTTCTGCAAAAGTGGTTCTATGTTGGTGGTTTGTTCATCCATTTAGTTAGTTCACTCAATCTAACAAATTGATCTTTGGAAAACCAATTTGAATGATCTCTATACTCTAACTAACGATTGAACTTTGGTTTTGATTGCAAATTGGTTGAAATCGAGAGATTTGGCTTGGTTTTGTCTGAGAATTCAGACAAAACCCATAGGCTTCCCATCTAAAATTTTTGGGAGAGTAGGCTTGGGCAGACAGTCTTCTAGGCAGGCTGTCTGTCTTTTGATACGGCCGCCAAAACTTTGATTAAGTCATCAACTTTGAACGGCTTACTTAAAAAGCGTGTCATCCCAGCTTGTTTACACAGCTCTTTGTCTTGCGGCAAAATCCCGGCCGTCAGCGCCACAATCTCCGGCCGCTGTTTTTCCGGCAGGTTGGCAAAAATCTCGGCTGTGGCTTCAATCCCATCTACATTTGGCATATGCACGTCCATCAGAATCAGGTCGTAGGGAGCGTTCAAAGACATCTCAATCGCTTCGGCTCCATCGTTAGCCACATCAACCTCGTATCCCAAGCGGCTCAACGCCCGCATAGCCACCTTCTGATTCACAATATTATCTTCGGCCAACATTATATTTAAAGGATGCTGTTCGGCCAGTTTATCGTTCACTTTTGGTTTGATGTTCTCTTCGGCGGCCGCTTTTACCTGTTGTGTGAACAGATTTAGAATCGCTTTTTGCAACTGCAAGATTTTAATTGGCTTGTAGATGAATAAGGAAATACCCAATGAATCAGCCAAACTCTTCACATCTTTGTCCCCAATCGAAGTAAGCAAAATGATGGGTGGAAGCTCAATATTCTTGGCTTTTAGCTGTTTGATCATATCCAGGCCGGTTACGTCTGGCATATGGTAATCGAGCAAAATAATGTCAAACGGCGGATTGGTTTCAACAGCAACCATCCCTTCAAGCGCAGAACCTGCCAGATACGGAACTAAGCCCCACCGATTGCAGTAATGGGTTACCAGTTCACGATTGGTCGTATTATCGTCGATGACCAAAGCTCGTTTTCCATTAAGGAAATCTGGATCCATGGTGGCGTACTGTCCGGTATCTGGTTCGGCCGGGTCACCTTCGATCGTAAACGAGAAGATAGAGCCCTGCATTTCCTGGCTTTCAACCCACATCGTACCGCCCATGATTTCGCACAGGCTTTTGCTAATAGCTAATCCCAGCCCAGTGCCACCAAACTTACGTGTGGTCGAGCTATCTACTTGGCTGAACGATTTAAACAGTCGATTCATCCGATCTTCAGGAATACCGATACCGGTATCTTTTACAGAGAATTGGATCAGCTCTGAGCCATCTTCGGCCGGGCACACGTCGAGAACAATCTCACCATCGGCCGTAAATTTAACCGCATTCGATAGCAGGTTAACCACGACCTGACGCAAGCGTGTCACATCCCCATAAATCCATTCGGGAACCGTGTCCCCGAAGCGCAAAATAAGTTCAAGACGCTTTTCATGTGCTTTAGGCGCAATCAAATCAAGCGCTTCTTCCAATGCTCGGCGTAAATCAAAGCGTTCATGCTCAATTTCCAACTTCCCAGATTCGATCTTCGAGAAGTCCAAAATATCGTTGATAATGGTTAAAAGCGATTCCCCGCTGTTCCGAATTGTTTCTACAAAGCTTGTTTGCTCTTCATCTAACTCTGTATCAACCAGCAAGCTAGTCATGCCGATCACACCGTTCATTGGAGTTCGAATTTCGTGGCTCATGTTGGCCAAAAAGTCGCTCTTGGTTTTTGCCGCGATTTCGGCCGCCTCTTTGGCCTCTTTCATCGCCGCTTCAGCTTTTTTCAGGGTTGTGACATCACGCACAATCCCCACCAAAATGCGGCTTCCGTCCGGCAGATTAACCCCCTGCTTATTAGTCTGTGTGTACACAACTGGAAGATTTTTCGGCCGAGCTAATCCATCATTTTGGACCACCGCATCTTGCTCCAAAGCTAGCTTATCTAGCTTGTAGTACACATCGGCGTCCTCTTTTTTCATCAGATCATAGTCGGTTTTGCCCACATACTCATTTTCAGTGCTGTTTCGTAAGCGCAAAAAAGCATTGTTGACCAGCAAAAACTTGTAGTCGTCATCTTTCACAAATAGAGGATCTGGCAGCTGATTCACGATCGCCTTGAAGTAATCTGATGTTTTCTGTAGCTCATTCTGCGCCTCTTTGTTCCGTTTCCACAGCCAATAATTTTCAAGGGATTTAGAGAGCAATGACGACATTTGATAGAAAAATCGTTGATGCTCATAGCTAAAGGCGTTGCTCCCCACACCGGTAACGGTAAGCGAGCCGATAATGTCTCCTGAAAAATGGAGCGGGGCCACCATCATCGAATAAGGGCCAAATTCTTCAACAGCCCGTACAGATTCATAATCAGATGTCGTTGAATCTTTACAGTGATAAATATCACCCGTATTCAAAACGTACGCTATCGGCGTCCCTTCGACAGGGCCTGTTAAGCCTTCGGTTATGTTATCCAGCTCCACATTCAAGTTTTGAATCGTCCAGTTCTCTTTGCTGTCGTCAAGGGTCCCCATGCTCACAAATACGGCCGGAATTACATCAACCACATATTCGTGCGTTGCTGCAAATAGTCCATCCCAATCTTTGGTTTGGCTCAGGATAACGGCATATTCGTTTAAGGTCTCCAAACTATCAATTTTATTCCGCTTATCTGAAAGGAGCGTTGAGCGATCCTCTGTTTGATGGATTTGCTCAATCACTTTTTCAATGGTTACAGAAAATTGATTCCACCAAGACAAACCGGTCAGAACGCCCTTATTTTCAAGTTCAAACTGCGCTAAGACACCCCCTTTTGTGTTGACAACCCTCAGCTCCACAGTTTCATGGCCAGCAACCCCGTTTTCATATCCCTTTTCTCCGTTGGCCCCCGCAATCCAAAAACTTATCTGTTCGGCCGGGAGAAGTTCTGAAAAAATCTGCGAGAGGGTAGCTCCCAATTCGGGGATCGAAGACGTGGCTAACATAGAATTTAGCCATTCAAAAATTTTAGTAGGGTCTGGGTTTAGAGGATTTGCACTAGGTAAAACTGTCATATGCTCAATAAATCTGAAGTTAAGGATAATTGCCCAGAGATAATTTAGAGCCTAGGACCGTTTTATTCAATCACACAATTGGACCAAAACAGCGTTTTTGCATAGGTAATAGGCATGCCAAACCACCCCTTTTTACTAAAACAAGAGTTTCTGAAATTTATTCGAGCAGTTTTTATTTAATTTCTAGGGGGATTCCGGTGAAGTTAGAGCTCTGCACGTCGAGTGAAAACGTATCGTACACGACCACGTCAAGCATCATATTTTGCCCTGCACGATCGGCCGGTACAACCAAATAGCTGACATCGCGAACCTGCTCGCTCAGTGACCAGAACGCTGTCGGCCGAGTCCCCTCGGCCGGAATTTGATCTGATTGGGTCAGTAAAAAGCCATCAAACGCCAGCAAACGGGTCGATGTCGTTCGCTCCCCCACCTCTTCGGCCAAACTCTCCCAAAATAAAGACACCCGCAACGTTGCGCCAGCATCTACCTGATATGGCGGCTCAAGCGGCACATAGAAGCCATCTGCCCCCAATTGCGCAACCTCAACCTTTTCTAGCCACATCGTTTCACCAAACGTTGCCTGCGCAGGGGTAGCCGGGTGATCAGACGGAACAGCTTGGAAAAAGAAAATCCCATCGATTTCCTCAATAATTTTTTGATTGGGGTCCGCCAGCAGATTTTTGACCACGTTTTCCGTTTCAAATTGCCCTAAGTTTGCCTGAGAACGTTTGCGGTCAATCAAGATATGTTCGGCCGCTTCAATCCGATCAGCCGAAAACGGCGTTCCTTGATGTTCATCCAAAAAGACGCTCAAATCATTAACATGAGTCAGATGAGGCGTGTACATCGTATGGGCCAACATACTGATCTCTTCCGGCACCCGCTTTGTAATCGCGTTTCCGGCCCGATCATGATCATCAACCGCAAATCGATCCGCTTTGTAATAGCCGCCAAACGGCGCATGACTAAAAAAGATGTAGCCCACAATGACTGAAAGCGTCAGCCAGCCGCTGATCCACTTATCCCATTTCACATCAAGCTGGCGAATACCGATCACAATGGCGGTAAACAGGATGGGGGTCATCGAAGCGGAGTAGTGTTCTTCAAGCCGAATCGGGCCGATCCGGCCGCTCATAAACATGAGCAACGCAAATGGAGCACAAACCAGCGTTAAACGTGGAGCCAGTAGGCACAAAAAGCCCAGTGGCAACAAGATCCGAAAAATCCCGAAAAGTTGGTCAGGACCAAGCACCTGCTGGATAAACCAGAACGGCCGGGTCACAATTGTTCTGACAATCTCCCCGTATGAATCCCCCAAATGAGCGTAGTAAAACAGCTGTGGGTACGCCTCTGCCCCGCCGAAAGCAGGAATCACAATGTCGCTTAGCACAAAGAGGGCAACCATCCCAAAAACAAAAAGGCCGGTCCCCCAACGCCAATCCCGCTCGGTCACAATCAAATAGATCCCGATCATGGCGATATAAAGCGCGACGGTTTCTTTGGCCAGCAGAGCAATCAGAAATCCGATCAGCAACAATCGGCGGTCTTTGCGGGCTAGCCCCAGCATGGCCAACGCCATCCACGGCAGGCCAAAAAAGATGCGGCGAAAGTCGGCCAGCATAAAATCATGCACGGCCGGATTTAGGAAAAACGCCAGCAAAAACCACGGAGCAACGGCCGGCCGCTCTTCTCGCATGATGGCGTACAAAATCAGCCCGGTTGCCGTGATGTTGATGCATTGCACAATGAACAGCACCCGCTCATCGGGCCAGATCAGCAAAAACGGCGCGGCAATAACCATGATGGGAGAAAAATGGTCTCCCATGATTGATCGGCCGGGAATCGGCGTATACAAAAACTGGCCGTCTAGCACGCTCCAAATCGCTTGGCTAAAGCGAGCAAAGTCCCCAATGCGCGAGTTAAACGCGTTGTGCTGTTGCAGGAGCAACCAAAACATAGCCGCAAAAAAGGCGGCCGACATCAGCACCACGTACCACTGGTCTATGAAAATTTTTCGGGCGACAGTTTGAATTCGGCTCACAAACAAATGTAGGGGTCGAAGGGGGCGGGTCCAATTTTGAGCCATAACCCAGAATTTGATTCCGCTCCCTTCGACCCCTACGAGGATTATTTAAACGTCTTTAGCGCCTTCTCAATACTTTTCTTCGGGCTAACCTTGTGCTGTACATCCTCAAAGTTACCCTCAGCATCAATCACAAAATGGCTGCGGATGATGCCCATGAACTTATTGCCGTACATGCTGCGCTCACCCCATGAAAAATATGCCTCTGACACTGTGTGATCAGGATCTGACAAAAGGTTGTAGGGCAAGTTTTCAGCTTCGCGCCATTCGGCCAACCGGCCGGGCTCATCTGGGCTGATGCCGAGCACCACGCCGTTCTCAGCTTCAATTTGTGGGAAAGCATCGCGCAAACCACACGCCTGTGTGGTGCATCCACCTGTAAATGCTTTGGGATAGAAGAAAACTAAAACACGTTTACCGCGATAGTCAGAGAGTGAAATCTCGGTTCCCTCGTCAGATGTGAGTGTAAAATCTGGGGCTTTTTGGCCAACTTCAAACATAGTTTTTCCTGCTTTCTGCCTGCAGATTTAAATCTGCAGGTAAGATAAAAAGCCTGATGA
>JAHDGV010000603.1 GCA_020631655.1 Chloroflexota bacterium
CTTTTATCCTTGACCCTTCATCCTTTTAATTGTATGTGGCGATGGGATCACCCATCACGTCCATCCGTGGCGCAATGCCCAAACCCGGCGAATGTGGCGCTTGTACGTGCCCATCAACGACGTGGAAGTCGCCGTCGGCCGTTTTTAGCGCCATCATGTCAGGTGCACCCAACACACTGCGCAAATATTTTTTAGGGATGGTTTGAGCCATATGAACAATAGCCGCAAACGCAATGTCCGAACCGGTTGTATCTTGCACACTCATCGTGTATCCGGCCGCGATGCACATATCTCGTTGCCGCCGACAGCGAGTTAATCCACCGTTCTTCGATATTTTTAAACCGATCCCATCGGCCGCGTCTTCGCTAATCAACTGAGCAATCGCTTCTTCGCTGTCGCCCAACTCATCCCACAAAATCGGGACGTCAGTGCGTCGTTTGAGCGAGACACATTCACGCCATGTAGCGCAGGGGGCCTCAAGCACAAAGTCGAGACCAGCTGGAAGCAAACGCAACATGCGCAACGCTTGTTCAACCGTCATGCCACCGTTGGCGTCTGCCAAAAAAAACTCACCCGGCTGACGGTCTGCCAATGCGGCCGTTAAACGCGCCGCATCCAGGGCTGGATCATCACCTACTTTCACCGAATGGGCCGTGTAGCCTTTTTCTCGATGTTGCTGTACTCGTGCACGCATTTCGTCCGGTTCACCGGTGTAAATGCTTGAGATCAGCGGCAACTTTTCCTGCGTCCGGCCGCCGAGCAGATCGCACACCGGCATGTTGACCGCTTTGCCAAACAGGTCCCAACACGCCACGTCAATCGGGGTTTTGGCGTGATGGTGCCCCACGAGAGCGTCATCCATCGCTTCATTGATCCGATCTACATGTCGTGGATCCATTCCGATTAAATGGGGCGTAATCTCTTCGATTCCAGCTCGAACGCCTCGCGCATGAGCGGCGATATACGTGGAGCCAAACGGTGTGCTTTCCCCCCAGCCGGTCAGACCTGTGTCAGTCGTGATGCGGACAAATGTGGCATCAAAACTAGTATAAGTACGGCCGCCGGATAGGGTGTACGTGCCACCGCTGTAAGGCAGGTCTACTTGGTAAACGTCGATCTGGGAAATGCGCATGGGAGAGTTGGTTAGTTGGTCGGTTTGTTAGTTTGTTGGGTCGACGTACACCAGCCAACCATCTAACAAACAAACTGCCAAACTTTTATTCTGGAAGCGTGATGACTAACTTGCCTACGTGTTTCTTTTCCAAAAATGCCGCTTGGGCTTCATGGATTTTTTCAAGTGGATAAGTTTGAGCCAGCAAAGGTTTTATCTCATTATTCTCAATGTAATTGAGCAAGTTTCTAAAAACGTACGGCTCATTAATCGTTGAGCCAATCAATGACCAGTCGAACAAATATAGATGGCTGATATCAACCTCAACCTTTTTTCCACCGATGGCACCTGACGTGACGTACCGGCCGCCTCTGGCCAACACACTCATCAAATCTGCAAACACAGGCCCACCCACGACATCGGCCGTGACTGAAACTTTGTCTGTACCGTTCACCGAACGAATCACATCACTCCAGTTGTCTTGCCCGCGTCGGATGAGCGCATCTGGCCCTAGAGCCGCAACTTGATCCGCTTTGCTGGCGCTGGTTAGAGCGATGATTTTCGCGCCCCGCCGTTTGGCTAGCTGAATCAAGGCTGAGCCAACTCCACCGCTTGCGCCGGTAATTAAGACTGTGTCTTTTTCTGAAACGCCAGAGCGTTCGAGCATCCCTTCGGCCGTGTTGTAACTGCATGAGAGGGTGGCTAATTCTTCATCGGTCCAATCAGGGGCATTGATCTGGCCGAGATTGAGAATTGGCATCGTTGTGTATTGCGCAAACCCACCGTCCCGCTCGCTACCGTAGTAGCCGGTCTTGTTCAGGTTCATCGGCTCGTTCCAATCCCGCAACCAGTTGTCGGTGATGACACGCGAACCGAGCCAATCCTGAAGAACACCATCCCCTAAAGCAATCACCCGGCCGCAGGGGTCCGCCCCTTGGATGCGTGGGAAATGGATTCCGGTGTTGCCCCATCCCGCCACAGAATCGTCACTGACGCTGTCGAGCCCATCGGCCGCTTTGCTTGAGCTGTCACCCTCAACCGAATCGTCGTACCAGCCGATGCGGGTGTTGATGTCGGTGTTGTTGACGCCGCAGGCCGCGACTTTGATCAGGACTTCGCCTGCTTGTGGGGTGGGGACCGGCCAGTCGTGATGGAGTTCTAGTCTTTCGTATCCGCCGTGTCCGGTCAGAACTGCGGCCGACATTGTTTTTGGGATGTCTTGCATATTTTTGTTCCTTGGTAGAGACGTCCCGCCGGGGCGTCTCTACGGGGCGAAATGTCAAGATTCTAATGACTTGAGCACAAGTTTTTTGAGTTCATACGCCGTGTTCTCACTCAGCGTGGTGGCCACACCTGATGGATCAAGCACCAGCGGACCCGGCGTGTAGCCACGCGATTTCAATCCCCGCTGAACCGAATCGATAATGGTCAAATCCTCAGCAAACGTTGTGTCGCGATCTAGGTCGATGATTTCCATTTGTTCTTGGGTTGGCTCCGGCCCATCAAAGAACCAGCTACGATATACAACCGTGTTTGCCACATCTTGCGGATACCAGTGATAGGTGTTGACCACGCCGCCGGGATAAATCTGGCAAGAGAACGCGGGCCACAAGAAGAACGAACCGTATTTGGTCGCGTTTGGATCGCTCTCATCGATCTCGTAGGCCTGCTTGCCACGTGGTTGAGAAA
>JAHDGV010000604.1 GCA_020631655.1 Chloroflexota bacterium
CAGGACGTGAGAGACGATATCCGCGTCAAAGATCGAACCGTGCATATCGATCAATTTGCGGCTGAAAGTAAGGCGCGTCAACTGTTACTTGCTTGGGGTGACAGCGGTCCCGGCGGGGGTGGTGTGAGGAAGTAGACCCTCATCCACAAATTTATTTCGCCTGTAAATTGCTTATTTCTATTAGTATCCGTTCGTTATTGATCGTTTCTGCAATTTGAGTTGTTTTACTTACCTCTGCTTCAAATAGTAAATCTTGACCTGTCTCTCTATATATTTGTGCCAGATACAGGCGTGAGAAAGCCTCTTCTAAAAGATCTTTTATCTCAACGAACAACTCTATACTTTCCATACAGTGCGCAATTGCTAACTCAACTTTTGCAAGTTCGTGATAAATTCTTGCAAGCTGAAAAGTAACAAGCCCTTGCCAACGTAAAATGCCGATCATTTTAAAAATATTCAGAGCTTCCAAAGCTGTGCTTAGAGCCAAGTCTAGTTGCCCCACAATCCTGTTAATGGGAACCAATAAATAGAGAATTGCGGCGTGTTCACTTACATCATTCGTCTGATCACATAATACAAGTGCTTGATCGCATAAATCTTTTGCTCTCTGGTAGTTATCAAGTTCAATATGTATTAGGGCCATCGAACGCAGGGACTGAATCTGTCCAGAAACATCATGCGTTGCAAGCTGAATGTCTAATGCTGAACGGGCGAGAGACAAGGCCTCCTCATGACTATTCTGCCCAAAGTGCAATGCATACGATTGGTAGATTAAAGAGTTTGCGACTCCCGACTTATTACCGATGTCCTCACAAATTTGTTGATATTGCTTGAAAAAATCTAAAGCACGATCAAATCGACTTTGCTCCAGATCAATCCGGCCGAGGCAATATTGAGCGTATGCAATACCGTGCCCATCTTCAACTTGATGAAAGTAGATCAGGCTCGTGTTAATGACCTCCGTAGCGCTGTCATAATCGTTTTGCTCCATCTCAATTTCACCCAGACGAAGCATCTTTTTAGCAATTGCCTCATCTAGCTTGAGAGCTTTTGCAGATTCGATTGCATGGGCCAATGCTGGGCGCATATCGCTAAAACGAGCCTGCCGAAACCAGGCCTCATCTAGCAAATCAGTAAAATCGATCACCCGTTGCCATGCTTGGTGCTTAAAAGCGATCTCAATCCCGGCCGAGAAATTGCCCCACTCCGGCCGTAACGCCCCATAGTCCTCACGGTTCTGCTCGGCGTACTCATAAAAATATTTCACAAAGGCAACTTCAAACTGATCGGTCAGTTTCAGCTCGTTGAGCTTGCCCACCGCAAACTGCCGGAGCAGGCCGTGCATCAAATATCGCTCCTCCTCATGCTGTTGCATCAGCAACGATTTTTCGCACAAAATGTCCAGATCATAAATCGGCACACCGGCCACCTCTAATCCGGCATCCTCCGAAAAACTGCCTGGAAAAATCGACAAAGCGGCAAATACCATCTGGTCTTCCGGCTCCAGCAGTTCCCAAGATGTTTCAAACACCGCCCGCATACTTTGATGGCGCGGATCGATATCCCGCATACGGCTGGTCAAAAAGTCGAGCGACTGATTAATCGAGTCGATAATCTTTTGCAGTGACCGGCGGCGCAACCATGCGGCCGCCAGCGAAATCGCCAAAGGACTTCCCCCAACCATGTCACAAATTTCCTGCACTTGGGGCAGATTTTCAGCCGTCACCTCAAAGTCACTGCGGGCCATTTTGCCCCGCTCCCCAAACAGCCCCACGGCCGCGCCTGCGTCCTCAACCGTTTCGGCCGATCCGTTTAGCTCAAGCCCGGCCAAATTCACCACCGTCTCTGTCTGAAAATTTAACGGCTCGCGCGAGCTGGCCAAAATCGCAACACCTGGTGCTCGGCGCAACCATTCAGGGATAAAGGCGATGTCGTCCAGCACATATTCGCTGTTGTCTAAAATCAACAGCATCTTTTTCTCACGCAGGATGGCGATCACCTGATCACCAGAAAACTGTTTGCCATCGTTATTTTTATTGAGCCCGGCCGCTTCTCCAATCGCCACCTTGATCTGCTCCATCCCCCCTTTGGCCGATGCCAACTGCACAAACCAAATCCCATCTGGAAAACTCTCTTTAACCGTTTGCCCCGCCTGAATCGATAAGCGGGTTTTGCCAATGCCCCCAGCCCCTACCAGTGTGACCAAGCGATGGTTTGGATCAACCAGCAGGTTTTGTAGCTCATCCAACTCTTGCGCTCGGCCAAAGAAGCGGCCCGATTGCTCCGGCAAGTTGTCGGGGATTGCGGCCCCACCGGCCGCCGTTTCAAGCAATTCATCCTCAAGGATTTGTTGTTGCAGGTCCAACGTCTCGGCCGAGGGATCAACCCCCAACTCCTCGTACAAAATCTTTTCGCACGCCTCATACCACCCCATCGCCCCAGCTCGATCCCCCAAACTGTAGCTGGCCCGCATCAAAGCCTGATACCCATCCTCGTTCCAAGGATCTAAGTCGACAATTTTTTGCCCAAGCTCCAAAACCGGCTCCCATTCTCCTCGTTCCTGTTGCACTCCGCACAGCAGGCCAAACGTCTCAAGCGCCTGTAGCTTGAATCCCTCCCGCTGTTTGGTCAGCCATTCTTGCCACACATCGCTATTCAAATTAAAGCCCGCCATAAACTCACCGCGATAGAGGGCTAGCGCTCGCTCAAGTTTGCTGATGCAGGATGGACATCCGGCCAGTGTCCGGTGGTCGTGCTGGTCTACCTCATCCAGCAGTGTTTCAAACTCAACCACGTCCA
>JAHDGV010000605.1 GCA_020631655.1 Chloroflexota bacterium
GACCGGATCGGGCGATACCGGAAAGTGATTAATTTATTGGCTCTGACATCGAAAAAAGAACATAATTGAATTCCTGACCGACATTGTTCCAAAATTCCGAAAAAAAAGCAAGCCAATCTATGATAGAAATCCTAGCAACAGACATTTTAAGAGCGTTACAAACACGTGATACAACAATCCAATGGTACCTTGATCGGCAAACCGGCCGTTTTCATGCCTTCTCGAAAGAAGAAAAAGGATTGGACAAAGACGATGGGTTTCTAGACAACCTGCGCGAGGATCCTGATCGCTTTTTAGCCATCGAAGAAATCCCGCGCCAAAACCGATACAAGTTTATGGTTAACTTTATCGATCAGGTCAAAGACGGCCGGATGCGTGTTGAAGTTGCCCAAGCGGTAGCACACAAAATGCCGTTTAAGTCATTCGATAAAATGATGGAGCACAATCCTGACTTGAAAACACAGTGGGTCCGCTACCAAGCAACCCGTCAGCTTAAATATATGATGGCTTGGTTTCAATACAATAAGATCGATGCCATGCTAAAAATGCCGGGTCAATAGCAGTGTTAGGCATGATTAATTCCCTGCGTCAAATTGCCAAAGTGCTGAGCAAAGCCAGCGATCTTGAGTCTGCACTCACGCTCATCAGCAAAGAAACCACAGAAGTTTTGGGTATGGATTCCTGCTCTATTTATCTGCTAGATCCCGATCAAAAAACATTGCGTTTGCGGGCCAGTACCGGGCTAAACCAAGAAGCTTTGGGGCGAGGCACATTGGAGCTGGGGCTGGGGATGACCGGCCTAGCGGCGCTCAATCGTGAGCCAAGACATTCTTCCAATGCGCAAGAAGATCCCGACTTTAAACGAGTGGTGGGCGCCGGTGAAATGGTGTTCAAATCCCTGTTAGCTGTCCCGCTCATGCTTGAAGAAGACATTCTGGGAGCAATGAATGTGCAAACCCGCGAGACGCATGATTTTACGGCCGATGAGATCGACCTAATGTCGCTGATCGGGGATTTGGCGGCCGGGGTTTTATACCGCACCAAGCTGTCTGACCAGCAGAGTCGCCAGTTGCGCGAGCTACAGGGGCTGGCCACCGTCAGCGAAGCAGTCACTTCTCCCCAATATTTAGACGATATGCTCGACGTTGTCACCAACATGGCCTCACGAATGTTGCAAACGTCAGTCTGCACCATCTTTTTGCTCGATGAAAGCGGTGATTATCTGGAGCTCCGTTCTGCGCGTCGTTATGATACAAGTTACCAAATGCGTGAACCGATCCAGCGTGCCAATAGCGTGATGGGGACCGTCGTTAACTCAGGTAAACCGATTTATGTTCCCAATGTTCAAGAAGATGAACGGTACGCCACTCGTGAGCTTGCTAAGCAGGATGGATTGGTTTCGATGCTGGCTGAACCACTCAGCGTGCGAGGGCGTGTGATTGGGGTGCTGGCTTGCTACACAAAAACTTTACGTGGCTTTACGGGGCAGCAAAAATCGCTCTTTGCTACGTTAGCCAATCAGACCGCCCTTGCCATCGAAAATGCGCAGCTCATCACCAACGCGGCCGTAATCAAAGAGATGCATCATCGCATTAAAAACAACCTGCAAACGGTTGCCATGCTTATGCGTTTGCAGATGGGAGAAGCGGATCGCTGGTCAACGCGTGAAGTGCTCGAGATGTCGATCTCACGCATCCAATCGATTGCGGCCGTACACGAAATGCTGTCTGAGCGCGGCTTTAAACTGGTTGATGTGCAAGATGTGCTCAAGCGGATCGCTACGGCCGCCATTGTGCCGCCCAATCAACAAATTGAAATTTCGGTTTCAGGGATTGAAGTTGCTCTACCCAGCCGCTTAGCCACGGCGGTTGCCTTGGTCGTTAACGAGCTGATTCAAAATGGCATTGAGCATGGGTTAGCTGGCAAACCATCGGGTGAAATCAAGATTACGATGAGCCATGCGGCCGAGGATATTTTGATCTCGGTCAAAGATGACGGGTGGGGGATGCCGGAAAAAATTGAGCGGAATTTAGGGCTTGATCTAATCGAAACGCTCTCTTCCGATGACCTAAAAGGATCAATCCAATTTAGCCCTGCACACCCCGGCACCGAGGCGGTTTTGCGCTTTCCAAGCGTAAATGAGTAGATTTTTGTGAAAAGTGACAAAAAGAGCCACCATTAAAATAGTGTAGTTCTACATTGAGGGATTGGTCGGTTTTCGATACTATCGAAGGTGGAAACGCAGTATGAAAATTTTAATTGCCGACGACGAATCTATTATTCGCATGGGCTTAAAACAGATGTTGACCGAAATGGGGCATACGGTCATCGCCGCCACGAACGGCCGCGAGGCGCTACAGATGGCTCGCAGTCAAAAGCCCGATCTGTGCATTTTTGATGTACGCATGCCGTATACAGACGGTGTTCAGGCCGCCAAAGCGCTGGCCAAGTCACAGCCTACCCCCATCATTTTACTTACAGCTTTTAGTGATGATGAGTTAATTGAAAAAGCAACAGAGTTACCGATCCAAGCGTACATGGTTAAGCCGGTTAATGAAGGTGCGTTAAAAGCCAATATCTCATTGGCCGTTAAACGCTTCAATGAGACGGCCAGATTGAAAGAGACGGGGCAAAAGCTGTATATCGCTCTTGAAACGCGCAAAATTTTGGACAAAGCCAAAGGGAAGCTGATGACCGAACAAGGTCTGAGCGAGAAAGAAGCCTACGATAAGATTCAATTACAATCTCGCAATAGCCGTCAATCAATGCGTGATGTGGC
>JAHDGV010000606.1 GCA_020631655.1 Chloroflexota bacterium
AAATGCGATTTGTCTCGGCCGACGTCGGCCGGATTTATTCGGCCGGGCGTAATTTACTCCAGCTGGTAAACAATGTGCTTGATTTCTCTAAAATAGAAGCCAATCAAACAACGATTAGGATTACCAAAATCGATATTGGTGAAATCATTTATGATGCTGTCAGTTTGATCAACCCTTTGCTAGGTAAAACCCGTAACGAGCTTCATATCGCCCCAGTTCGTGAAGATTTGATTGCTTATGGGGACCCGCAAAAGTTAAAACAAGTTTTGATTAACCTGCTAAGTAACGCAAATAAGTTTACGCAAGATGGGACGATTATCGTCTCGGTAGATGAGGATGAATCCCATTTAAAAATTAGTGTGGCAGATACTGGGATCGGCATCAAGCCAGAACAGCTTGATAAGCTATTTAAGCCGTTTTCACAGATTGAGAATACCTTTAGCGGCCAATTTGAAGGAACTGGGTTAGGATTGGCCATCTCAAAGAGATTTATGGAACTGATGAACGGATCGATCGATGTACAGTCTGTTTACATGCAAGGTTCGATTTTTACAATACGTGTGGCTAAAATTTCACCTAGAAAACAGTTAGAGGAGATCAGTCCTAACGTGGCTTCTATCCGGTAATTGTTGCCGATCAAATTAATTATTATGCTCAAATCACTCAAAAGCATTTTTAAATTAGATTTGTCACAAGTTTACGAAGATGAACTCGCGCTCAAGCGGAGCGAGCATTTTGTCGTTGTTATTGGGTATGGCTTCTTTTTCTCGTTGCTTTCGTTTGCATTTTCAATTTCAAATGCATTTTTCCAATACGCAGATTTCTTAAGCGATGTAGACTCGCTTATCGTTGCTGGAATCACGATCACAATTGCCTTTATTATCGCTATTGGATTTTGGTTAGTCATGGTAGGCAAGTCTGAAATAGCATTTATCTTGATATTTCTGGTTGCGCTTTTCGGATTTTGGGGCAGTTTCTTTTTAACATCTCCTCACGGAATTTATGACCCATCGTTGCTTATTGTTGTGGCAATTATGGCGATCATGAGCTACTACACATCCGACAGACTGCTATTCCTTTTTGGTATAAGTTGTATCATTTTGATTATTGTGGCTTTTGCGGCCCAATATTTTGGATTTTGGATAACAGATCACCCCCCTGTCGCGGTATTTTATTTAATTGTTGTCACCATTTCTATTTATTTGACACAATTCTTTCTGCGAAAAACACTCGCAAATCTGAACGAGCATTCGGCCGAACTGATGGAAAGTCGTGACCGGTTAAGAGTCTATCAAGAAGAGCTAGAAGACCTTGTCGAGCAGCGGACAATGGAATTGATCCAAGCGCGTGACAGGGCTGAGTCTGCAAACTTGTCGAAATCTCAGTTTCTGGCAAACATGAGTCATGAGCTTCGTACTCCGTTGAATGCGATCATTGGCTACAGCGAGATGTTGGGTGAAGACTTGGGCGACGTTGATGATGACACGCTTGATATGGAGGAGGATGCCAGCCGAATCAATGGGGCGGCCCGAAACCTGTTGGACCTGATCAACTCGATTTTGGACCTTTCAAAAGTTGAAGCCAACGAAATGGTGTTGAACCTGCAACCGGTCAAAGTCGCATATTTGATGGATGAAGTTGTCGCCTTGTTCGAGCCGTTGGTTTCACGGAACAACAATGTGTTACTCGTGAACGAGGTGACTCGAAACATGACCACGTATGCTGACAAGGCAAAGCTGCGTCAGGTGATTATCAACTTGTTGAGTAACGCCAATAAATTCACAAAAAATGGGCAGATATCTTTGTCAGCTATTCAGACACAGACCGAGATTCGGATTTCGGTTTCTGATACGGGCGTGGGAATTTCTGAAGAATTTTTGCCGAATTTGTTTAAACCCTTTAGACAAGAAGAGGGGGATCTCAGTCGCAAGTATCAGGGCACCGGCCTTGGCTTAGCCATTTCAAAGTCGTTTGTTGAAATGATGGGCGGCCGAATTACGGTTGATACGGCCGTGGGTGAAGGGACGACGTTTGATATTTTTATCCCCATCTACCATAACAAATTTATGCAGAGCAAAGAGCGGGATGATATTATCGACCTGATGCCAGAACTACTAAAATAGATCAAGACTAAAGTAAATACAGAAAGGCCCGGCCGGTAAATTTCAAGATACCGGCCGGGCCTTTTTTGTTGATTGGTAATCGTTTTAGCTACGCCGCGAGCATCATATCTGCACACTTTTCCCCAATCATGATTGACGGAGCATTGGTGTTGGCATTGACGATCTCCGGCATGATCGATGCGTCTGCCACCCGTAACCCTTCGATTCCGTGTACCTTTAGCTCTGGGTTGACAACGGCCATCGGGTCAACTCCCATCTTGCACGTACCCGTTGGGTGGTACAGAGATTGGGTGTTGCACCGGATGTGTTCTTTGATTTGCTCTTCGCTCTGGACATCGGCCGTGGGTAGATATGCAGGGCCAACATATTTGGCCAAAGCCGGTTGTTCTGCGATTTTACGAGCGATTTTCACCCCTTCAACCAAAACGTGCATGTCGTCATCATGCGACAGATAGTTCGGCTGAATTTCCGGGTAAGCCATCGGATCAGATGATTTGAGCTTGATGTGCCCCCGACTTTTGACACGAACGAGGGTGGGGCCGATTGAAAGCCCATGGAGCGGTTTACCGTTTTCTTCTGGATTGTCAAAACCGTGCCGTAAGAAGAACGCTGGGGCAAAATGGAACTGGAGCTCTGGGGCAGATGACTCTG
>JAHDGV010000607.1 GCA_020631655.1 Chloroflexota bacterium
CTGATGCTTTAGGCTGAATCCCGAGAGATGAGTTGGGGTTGGATGATAGTGCGCACAAGGCTCGATTTTGGATACTGGAGCCGGTTGAACATTGATTGAGCCGCGAGCCTCCCCATCGCCATTTTATCAACTCGCATGGTTGTAAGAGATGGGGTGACATGTTGAGCCAACAAGATGTTGTCAAAGCCGATCACAGCGATCTCATTTGGCACGCTTTTGCCCAAATCGGCCAACTTTTTCATTGTGGCAACTGCCAATTGGTCGTTACAGGCAAAGATGGCGCTTAAATCGGGATGATTTGCAACCAGCTCTTCAATTACTCGTTCAGCCTCTTCTGGGAAAAGGGTACAGTCTGCAAAAATCGGTTTTAAACCATGCATGGCCATCGCTTGTATGTAGCCGTGACGGCGTTCCAAGATGCTGGGGTAAGCATCTGGCATACTTCCCACAATGGCGATTTTTTGATGCCCTTGATCGATTAAATGCTCTGTCGCCTGATATCCACCTTTCACATTGTCCGTCACCACAGAGTCAAAGGGATCGTTGGCCGCATACCCATCAACCAGCACGATGGGGAGCTTACTTTGTTGTAGATGAGCCAGTAAGCCTTCAGTCAGCTCCATTCCAATCACCAATAACCCATCGACCTGCTTGTCTGTGATGAGCCGGGGTAGCTCAAGGGGCTGGTTGTGGTCATCGACAGGCAGGTTGGCGTAGAGAAGGTGGCTTTGCTTTTGCCTGCAAATCGACTCGATACCGGTGACAACTGGAGCATAAAACTGATTTTGCTCTTGGTTTGCACGCGTCTCAATTTTCATCAGCAGGCCGATCTGTTTCATCATTTCCCCCTCGGCCTGACGTGCCGGTGTAGATGGGGGGATATAGCCTAATGATTGAGCGGTTTCTAGCACCCGCTGTCGCGTTTCAGCCCCAACACCCGGCTTGTCTCGTAACACAAGTGAAACGGTTGCTGGGGAGACACTACTTGCATTGGCGATGTCTGTGATTGTTATTTTGCTTCCATTTTGAATCGGCTTGCTTGTCATGTTGGAAGTATACCTCTTTTTAAAAGTTACTAAAAATTTTTAGTTGAATTTGGTTTAAATTTCAGTTTTCTAGTTAAAAACGATAGTTTGAGCCTTGACAACATCTATTCAGTTAGATATATTCTCCAAACGCAATTAAAAAATTTACTAAAAACAACTAAAAGTTGTAAATATCATATCCCCCATCCCCAAAAGTAAGGGGGATCAACAAAGGATACTAAAAAGTTTAGTAAATATAAATCTACTTTGAGGAAGAAACCAATGACTACCAACATGGTTGACAAAAAAGAAACAGTAACGGTAGGGGCACCGTTTAACAATTTGCCTTGGGAAGATCGGCCGGAGGGTAGCGACGCAGTCTTGTGGCGTTCGTCACTCAATCCGATTATCGATCACGATCACATTAAATCGAGCAACAGCATTTTTAACAGCGCCGTTGTTCCGTTTGAAGATGGCTTTGCTGGGGTGTTTCGGGCCGATAACAAAACACGGCGGATGCAGATGCATGCGGGATTCAGCAAAGATGGACTGAACTGGGACATCGACGAGGATCGTATCCATTTTGAGCCAAGCGACGAGCGGGTGAGTGAAATCAGCCGTTTTCAATACGCCTATGACCCTCGTGTCGTTTGGATAGAAGATCGCTACTACGTCATCTGGTGTAACGGCTATCACGGCCCGACCATCGGCTTAGGCTACACGTTTGACTTCAAGACTTTTTATCAGATGGAAAACGCCTACCTACCATTTAATCGAAATGGGGTTTTGTTTCCGCGCAAAATCAACGGCGAGTACGTGATGCTCAGCCGCCCCAGTGACAGTGGCCACACCCCGTTTGGTGACATTTATTTAAGCGCCAGTCCAGATTTAACCTATTGGGGACGCCATCGGTATGTGATGGGGACAACTGAGGGGTGGCAATCGACCAAAATCGGGGCGGGACCCATCCCGATTGAAACCAGTGAGGGATGGCTACTGATTTACCACGGTGTACTCACATCTTGCAATGGATTTGTGTACTGCATGGGTGCGGCCCTGCTTGACCTAGATGAGCCATGGAAAGTCATTGCTCGTGGCCAGCGTTATTTGTTGGCACCGCAAGCCCCTTATGAGCGGACGGGTGACGTGCCTAATGTCGCTTTCCCCTGTGCGGCTTTGGTTGATCCGGGGACTGATCGGATTGCTTTGTACTACGGCGCGGCCGACACCTGTGTAGGGGTAGCTTTCGGCTATATCAATGAAATCATCGATTACATTAAAGTAGATGTAAACGACTAATGGGGCCGACACAAATGACCCACGAACTTTTTCAAAAGAGGAGAAATGATTATGAAGAATAAGATTTGGTTATTGGTTTTAGGACTGCTCGTCGCCATGCTTTTGGTGGCATGCGGTGGCGGTACAGAGCCTGACGCTCCGGCCGTTTCTGAGGAGCCTGCGGCCGAAGTCGAAGAGTCTGAGCCAGAAGAAGAAATGGCTGACGAAGAGATGGATGAAATGGAAGAAGAGGACCACTCTGAAGATGAGATGGCCGAAGAAGAGATGATGGAAGATGACGGGATGATGGGCGATGAATCTCTTGAAGGGACAATCACCGTCTTGACCAACCGGACAGACATCGTTGACACTGACTTTGTTGAGTATGCGGCTCGTTTTAACGAACTTTATCCAAACGTGACGGTTGAGTTTGAAGCGTTAACTGACTATCCGGGTGAGGTCAAAATCC
>JAHDGV010000095.1:0-14484 GCA_020631655.1 Chloroflexota bacterium
GCCAGCATTTTTAATATCTCTGCCATGAGCTACGGCTCGCTCAGCAAAAACGCGGTGTTGGCGATGAGCAAAGGGGCCAGCGAGGGCAACTTTGCCCACAACACGGGTGAAGGGGGGATTAGCCCCTACCATCTTGAAGGTGGAGCAGATTTAATCTGGCAAATCGGTACCGGCTATTTTGGATGCCGTACCTTAGATGGGGAATTCAACCCCGAAAAGTTTGCAGAAAACGCCGCCCGGCCGCAAGTTAAAATGATCGAGGTCAAACTGTCGCAAGGGGCCAAGCCAGGACATGGGGGGATTTTGCCCGCCTCGAAGCTAACCCCTGAAATCGCTGAAATTCGCGGTGTCCCCATGGGGGCCGATGTAATCTCGCCACCCGGTCACAAAGCATTTTCAACCCCAATTGAGCTGGTCCAATTTGTCGGCCAGCTCCGCGAGCTTTCAGGCGGTAAGCCGGTTGGATTTAAACTGTGCATCGGCAAGCGGCGAGAGTTTTTCGCCATCTGTAAAGCAATGGTTGAAACCGGCATTAAGCCTGATTTTATTACGGTAGATGGTGGAGAAGGTGGCACGGGAGCCGCTCCGCTTGAATTCTCTAACCGGGTAGGTACGCCGTTAATCGAGGGGTTGATTTTGGTCCACAATGCATTGGTTGGCTTTGATCTGCGTGACGAAATCCGAATTATCGCCAGCGGCAAAGTCTCATCCGCTTTTGACATGGTTAAGCGTTTGGCGCTGGGAGCAGATCTCTGTTATTCGGCCCGAGCAATGATGATGGCAGTTGGGTGCATTCAGGCGCTCAAGTGCAATTCCAACCATTGCCCCGTGGGGGTGGCAACCCACAAACCTTATCTGATGGCCGGACTTGTGCCGGAAGACAAGGCGACCCGAGTAGCTAGCTATCACAACGAAACGGTACAAAGCATGACGGAAATGGTTGGGGCCATGGGGCTTCACATGCCGGACGAACTCCGGCCGTGGCACATCATGCGCCGCACCTCCCCAACAGCCATTCACCATTATGGTGAGATTTACGACTATCTAGAGCCAGGTGAGCTACTGCGTGACACGCTCCCGCCAGACTACGCCCGTGCAATGCAAGCGGCCTCGGCCGAAACCTTTGGCCACAGCGGCCCGCCGTCAGACGACAGTATGGGCGCGTCACATTCAGTTGCCAACGGCCGGCCTCAGACCAAAGAGGGGTAAATAAATGCGCTTTTCGGTACCGTTTGAGTTGTGATCAAATGCCCCATCGGGCGAGTTAATCGCTCCAACTATTTACCATTGTTATAACCCTCCAGCGATTATCTGCGCCCTTACAGCACAGTAGCTTCGTAAGGGCGCAGATAATCGCCGGAAAAGCCTAACAAAAGAGATCAATTTAGGGCGATTAACTCGCCCGATGGTTGAAATGAACTCATTTATGCAGGCACATAAGCAAGGTTTAGAGGGTGGTTTTTCTTAAGTTGATACACATGCACACCGACGGTGTCGCCCCCTACAGACCTATTTGCATCCCACAAAATAATTAGAAAAAATCAACCATTGGATATTTTTTCAAACGTTGACAGGGGGGATTCGGGAACCTAAAATACTTTCAATTATTCACATTTCTGCATAATTGAAAGGTTGTTATGTCTATTCTAGTTTCTAAAAAAACCAAGCCTATCGATGTCCGCGTGATTTTATCGCCCGCTCACAGCGTGCTGGCCGCAATGGCGGTTATTTGCAAACCGGCCTTCTATACTGCGGCCGAGCCGTGGTTGCGCTCAACCACCAAAAAGATGACCGTTTCTCAGTTCGAGAACGTGCGCACCGTTTTTAGAACCATCGATAAAAAACTATACCCATCTCGTGAATTTGATCTCTTCGCAGACTATTTGTCTGAAATTGAAAAGATTGACCACAAGTCGTTTACGTTGCTCAAAGAGCTGTGGCGGGGCTTTTTTATGCCGGAATGGGACCGTCAACCGTATCTAAAATCGATGGCTGACAATCTAAACGGGCGCGAGTGGCCGATGAAAGTTAAGTCGGCCGAAAATGTGGTTCAGTCGTTTTTAAGGCGGCCGGTCCCCCCTTTTATCGGCCGTAAGCTGGGAGAAGTTGATGAGATCATCTTTTGCCCATCCCCCTTTCTTGAACTACAGGCGGCCCATTTTGGCTCAGAAAAAACGATGTGGATCTTTATCTCGTCTGATCCCCGGAAGTTGCCGATGCGATACGAACCGATCCAGCGGAGCGAAGTTGCCCGCTTGACCAGCGCTTTGGCGGATGAAAGCCGGCTCCAAATCTTAGAGATGCTAACGGCCTACGGCCCCATGCGTTCCCAAGAAATCATCGAACAGCTGGGAGTGAGCCAGCCAACAGTGTCTCGACAGCTCAAACAGCTCAAAGCAACTCAGTTTTTGTTTGAGACCCGTGATGGGGATGCGAGTAAGATTTTTGATCTAAACCACTTGCGGCTGGGTGAGATTTCTCACCTGCTAGACACGTTGCTATCCAAAGAAAACGCCCGGATGGTGCTCAACGATCCTCGGCTGGATCAACCGGCCGAACTGCGCAAATTTTTGAACGAAGATGGGCAAATCTACAAATACCCAAACAAATTGCAGGCGCAAGAAATGATCATAGGCTATCTGGTCGAAAAGCTGGAAAAAGGGAAAAAGTACACCGAAAAAGAGATGAACGAACTGCTCAACAAGTGGCACACGTATAAAGACCCAGCCCGCCTGCGCCGCGATCTGGTCGACTTTGGCTATGTGAAACGCACGGCCGATGGGTCTGAATACTGGCTGGAGTAGATTTTTACATCATTGTAAAAAATTAAAATAGGTGCTTGACAACCCTTTTTTTGGCTTTATACTTATTTTCATCATTGTAATTTTTTACAATGCAAAACTTAAATTCAATGACCTCAGAAAAACCACACTACGAAATCGCTGACGAATTTACTATTAGCGATCTTGATACATTAAAAAAACTCACCCACCCGCAACGGGTCGATATTTTACATACGCTACAAACACCCAAGACGGTGAAAGAAATTGCGGCCGAGATCGATGCTGATCCAACCAAACTGTATTACCACATACGGCAAATGGAACAGATCAAAGCGATCCAAGTTGTGGAAACCAACATCGTTTCAGGCATTGTGGAAAAGAAATATCTGATAACCGCGCACAGCTATCAAGTAAGAGAAGATCTCTTTTCTGGTGATGAGGCGATCGATTATGAGGTTGAGTTCCCCAAAATAATGGATGCTGTGTTTAGAAGCACAATCAATCAGGCAAAGCGATCGGCTAAAGCCGGATTGGTTGACATGAAAAAGCCTGAGGAAGGCAAACCGATCTCGGTGGCGATCATGTCGATGGATCTTTCGTTAAACGAAGAACAATTAGTCGAATTCGACCAACGGATGCAGGCCTTGTTGGATGATTTTGCTCCCAAACCGGGCCAAGAAAACAGCGAAAAACCGGCCGATGAGGATTCAAAAACTTATGTTTTTACCCTCGCATTTTTCGAACGGTCGACGAAAAGCGAAAGTTAATTACTCACTTGACGTGCTAGAAGACCTCGGAGGTTTTCTTTCTGTAGGTCACTCTTTTCCTGTGAGAAAAAACCTCCGAGGTCTTTGTCGCGAAAGCGGGTAACCTCAGCTAGTTAATGAAACTTTCTGACCCGAACAAGGGTCTAAATAAGTACACCAAACATTCCAGTCGTTAATCTCGGTGCCCTTTTCCTACAGCACCGGCTCTGAAGCAAACAATTTAATCCTATAAACCTGATACAGGTCTGTTCAGGCTACCTGCCACACCCCTCAATCAGTTTATATCCGGAGAAATCACATGTCAGAACAAGCACATGACCCCACTTTGGGAGATGGCCCCGTACCTCTCTCCATCCCAGATGTTTTAAAAATCCCCAACATGAAATGGTTGTGGTTGGGGCAAATCGTATCCAACTTTGGAGATTCACTCACCCACTTCGGCCTAATCCTGTTGGTGAACGAAATGACCGGCGGCTCAACCGGATCGATTGCCGGATTGCTGATCGCATTTGGTTTGCCCATGGCAACTGTCGGGCTTGTGGCAGGCGTTTTAGTTGATCGTTTCCCACGTCGGCAAATCATGATTTTGTCAGACATTTCTCGAGCAATCATGGTTGTGGCCTTCATCGTATATGCGCTGATGGGTTGGGAAAGTCTGTGGTTTTTGTATGTCGTCTCGTTCTTGCATGCCACGGTCAACAGCTTTTTTGCACCAGCCCGGCAGGCGATTACCCCGAACTTAGTCCCTGCTGAAGGGTTGATGGCAGCCAACTCGTTGGCACAAATCAGCATGGTCATTTTCAGGGTGATGGGGACGGCCGCGGCCGGATTTTTGGTCGGTGTGCTGGATGCATACTGGGCCATCTTTACCATCGACGCGCTCACCTTCTTGCTCTCGGCCTTCTTTATCTCTCGCATTGTGTTAAGCGAGTCGGCCAAAGAAGTGACCGGTGATTTGCAGGCTCAAGTTCAGCAAGCCCTGTCAGAGCTAGGAGAAGGGTTGGGCGTAATCCGCTCAAGTCGGATTTTACTGGGCACCTTGGTTGGATTTGCGGCCGCCATGCTGGGCATCGGCGCCATCAACGTGTTGCTACCCGTCATCGTCATAAACGAGCTGATGGTGTCAGAAACGTGGTTTGGGCTACTAGAACTGGCTCAGGCATCGGCCATGGTATTGTCTGGCTTGCTCGTAACCGGCTTAGCCGCACGCTTTAAACCGACACAAATCACATCGGTAGCGCTGTTTTTAGCCGGTGTCATCTCGTTTGGATTTATTCCGCTCACACAGCTGTGGCAGCTCTTCATCATTTTGTTTGGATTTGGGTTAATCATGACCCCGATGCAAGCTTCAGCCGCAACCATCCTGCAAACGTCAACGGACGAAGCGATGCTTGGCCGAGTCGGCTCCGTTTTAGGGGCGATCACGCAGGTTGCTACGCTTATTTCAATGTTTGCGGCCGGGTTGTTGGCAGAAGATGTCGGCTCCCGAAATGTATTTTTAATCGCTGGTATCGTGATCGTCGGGGCATCAATTGCGATGACTCTGATCTATCGCGGTATTAAGCCTATTGATCCCGACTTGGACAACGAAATCGAAAGCCAAGCGCAGATTAAGGAAGCAGTGTTATGAATTTCTTCTTCATAAACGGACGCGTCTATGTCTTTTAATAACCAGCCCCGAGGATTAAAAACCCTTGGGGCTTATTGCTATAGTTGGCAAACGTTTAACCCTCACCCCAGCCCTCTCCCAAATTGGGAGAGGGAGCTTGATCCGCCGCTTTGAAAAGATTTTTGTTGGTAGGTTAGCCGGAATCCTTCTCCCAAGTTGGGAGAAGGTGCCCCCAAAGGGGGCGGATGAGGGTTGTGAGGTGGTCGAGAGCCAATTTTGCTATTACCGATTTAATTTCATGGCTTCCATAGGCAGGTTTCATCTCTTAACCAAGGGATTAACCCCTTGGTTTTTAAATCGCTTGTTCCAATCACCCCAATCGACTTTTCTGATTCTCAGACTTAAACCGCCCCACCATAAACTCCCGTTTCTTCTCATGCTTGGTGTTCCGGCCGGTCACCCGTTTGCGCCACATCTTAAAGCTCGATGGCTTCATCTCCCGCCGCATCAGCTTAATCACATCCTTCTCTTTTAAGCCAAACTGCTCCTCAATCGCATCAAACGTCGTGCGATCTTCCCATGCCATTTGAATAATGCGGTCAAGGGTTCGGGGATCAAGATTTTTAGTGTCGATTTTTTTAGCCATAACGCTCCCGAGTCTACTCCCCCACTAATAGTTTTTGATAAGAGCCTACAAATCTAACTGATTTAAAAATGCTTCCCCGGCCGCCTGTGGCTCGTTGTCTAGACTAAACGTCAACGAGCGATAAGCCACATCTTTATTTTGTCCGTGCAGTGGCACAGTTGGCTGAATGGGATACACCAATCCGGCCGATTGACAGCCGATCTCACGCGCATAAAACGTCACCTGATAAATATCATCGTTACTTGGCTCCCCAGCTTTGTACTTGGTATCAAGCACCATCACCGGCTCCTGATCACGATCATAAATGACCAAGTCAATCTCAACGTGGCGCGCCTGCGATGCGTCTAAACGGACCCGTTCTTGCTCTCGCAAGGTATACCCATCAGGCAGATTTTTGCTCAACCAGTGGGCAACAAATTTTTCGTACAGCTGGGGCATGTTGAGCAAAAACGGCAGCATCTGAGCTCCATCAGGGCTGTGGTGATGGGTCGGCTCCAATCCATCTAAAAACAGGCGGCACAGCGCATGCATCGGCCGGTAATCTTCCGTCAACCGAGTGTATTCAAAACCCAGTGTTTCGTGGCTGGTAAACGGCACAGGCTCAACCGGCATCTGTCGCCAAGCTCGATTTACCCGCATTAGCACTTGCGAAGAGCACAATCCGGTTAGTGAGATTTGGCGCAGGGTGTAGGCAAGTAGCTGATTGTGGGGCAAATCGGCCGTCTGCTCAGCAAAGTCACACTTTAGTTGCGGGGATGCGGATTCAGTTGCCAAATGGCGCGTATCGATCCGGCCGCGTATCACCCCCACCAACTCCTGCTTGCTCACATATTCTTTGGTGATTCCCTTGCGCAAACGGTCCAACACCCGGTCGGCCAATTCCCCTGCTAGCAAGTCCCAAAACCCTTCCAGCGTCTCGGTTTTTGAAACCCCATCTAGCCAGCTAAATCTGGGCAATCCATACACCTGTTGCAAAACCGCAAACAAATTCTGAACAGAGACTTTTGGCCTGATAACCAACGTCGTTTTAGGGGAAAGCTGAATATGACCGGCCCAACCCTGTGGAATAATGACCCATCGATTATTGTTTTTGAATGAGGGGGGATCGAGCTGCACAACCGGCCGAAACTGCTCCCACAGCCGTTCCGCCTCAGGCTGAGTTAACCTGTCTGCAGGCAAATGGGTAGGTTGATATTCGCTAAGAAGGATCGGCTGAGTCACACAAGAATTATGACTCGGCCGACGGTGTGGTGCAATCGAATATCTTCGCTTTTACGGGGATGGGGTGCTGGTTGGTGGAAATGGGTTCGGCCGTGGCGGCAACGTATTCGGCGTAGCTTGGGGAACAGAAGGGGCCGGTGGATTAGTCGGATTGGTTGAAACCGGTGGCGACGATGGTGATGATGGAGACGATGGGGAATTGACTGATCCTGTCTGAGGCTTAGACGATGGCAACGCAACTTGAGTGCTTACTGGTTCTTCAACCTCTATCACAAGCGGTGCAGTTTGCGTGGCAGTCGGCCTAGGGCCATGAAATGCGGCCTGTGGACAGTTCATCAAATAATCGCAGGGATCTACGTAGCGGAATGTTTTGCGTAGCTCAATGTGCAGATGTGGGGCACTTGACCGGCCGCTATTGCCAGATTTTCCAATATGTTGCCCCTGCCACACAAATTCACCTTCTTGGACCGCTGGTGCAATTTCAGAAAGATGACCATAAACACCCATCAAATCATCACCATGATCGATAACAATCAGCTTACCAAAAATATGGTGGTCCGTCTCAACCCGAATCACCCATCCATTTGCCATGGAGTTTAGGGGGGTTCCAATTTCGGTCGCAATATCTACTCCGTGATGATTGCGATGGTAAAGCTGGCTCACAACACCGGTATCTAGGCTAATCGGCCATTCAAACCGATTTTCTTGATTGCTGTTGTAGAACGGATCGGTAAAGGAGGTCCCAGAGCTACCGCTTCCTGAACGGAGCTGGCTCGCTGTCAGGTTCTCGGGGCCACTGGGGTCAATCGGCTCTAAAAATAAATTATCAGATACGTTTGGTAGATTAATTGTACGGCGCAAAGATCGGCCGGGGAACCAACCCAGCTCTTCTGGGCCGGGTGGTAATTTAATGTAGGTGTATTGGACCGGCTCTCTGGGAACCAAGATAAAGTTGTAAGCAACTAAAAGATCCAATGAAACGCAGAAGTCGTTGGCGATTTCCCATAAAACTTTTTGATCAACGTTGTAATACACCCGTTCCCCATTGGGATCAACGATGACATTTTTTTCTGAGGCAGGGTTGACTCGACAGTTGACATGGTAGAACTCCTCGTTTCCCTCACGGGCTCCGGCCGGGGTTGTGATTAACCACATCCAGCCACTAACTAATATAAAAAATGCAAAGACAAAACCGCGTTTCTTCATGGCATAAAACCCTACCCCCAACAACTTATTTGATTATCATGAATCTAACCTTCAAACACGTAACTAAACGCGTTCAATTCAAGATTTCAATTATTTGGTCCTTATCGATCGTGGTGTAAATTACCGGCCGATCGGAAGAACGTTGCATTAGCTTTGCCTAGTTAAATCGTATGGACGATCTCTTACGATATTTCTTAATCTGAAAATCGTTTACGTCCAATTCATAACTTGGGGGCAAAGTAACTCTATGGGGGTCGAAAATGTTATAAATATGACGATGGGATTGTATCTGTTTTTACATTTTTGAAATGATTCCTTATTCTTATTCACGACACTTGCACCAAAAAGCATAAGATTTAATGTAAAGCGATTGACACTAACATGAAGTTGGGTGAAAGTGTACCTATCAAATCTACCTGATTCGTCTGATTTTAATCAGTCAAACGGGAATAGTTTTTAATTAAGGAATAATAAAATGGAACGAAAAGTATTTACGGTTAACGAAATTTCATGCGGCCACTGCACTGGCGCTATCGAGGAAGAGGTAGGCGAAATCGCTGGTGTTGCTTTGGTTGAGGCTGATATCGATTCAAAACGTGTTATGGTTGAGTGGGATGCGCCCGCAAGTTGGGAACTGATTAAGGCCAAACTTGTCGAGATCGAGTATCCTCCGGCCGAAGCCTAATCAAATCTGATCCCAAAGAGCCTACACCTGAAATCATATGAATCAATCTACCCTTTTCTTTCTTGTGTTGCTAGCCATGTTTTTAGGCATCTTGTTTTTTAACTTGTACCAAAGGAACACCACGAAAGAGGTTCACAAATGCCCAAAGTGCGATTCTTTGGATGTGATTGAAGTAGATCATCAGACAGTTGACTCACGAACAGTCATCCCAAGCGGCGGTGGGAGCCCAGCCGGTGGAGATGTGCGCCTACAGTTAGATATGAAACTATTTCTACGTTGCAAAAGCTGTGGGCACGGATTTCAAACGAAAACAACCCGAACCTACTAGAAATCGAATTTTATAGAGTGGACCGCTTGCAAACCATCCCCGAAAATAAAAGAGCTACGATGGGGCAGCATCGTAGCTCAAATGAGCAGATTCCCAATTGCCTAGAACTAGATCACACCCTAGTTCGTGGAAGAGAGGTCGAACGATCGATAAAAGCTCACAGGTCGCACGACAGTTTGATTATCACCCTCACAGCCTCATTTAAAGGAGCTTAAATTACTGCATAGCTGTCATCTTTTTTATACAGTTCCAAGGGAAAATTCGACTCTCTAGTTTGATTTGTATTGATTAATTATGTAGCTAAACACCCTCAAGGCTTTCTTCAAAAACCATCAAACTTTGCGGCAAAGCCAGTGTAAACACTGATCCAGCTCCCAGCTCGCTCTCTACAGCAAGATCTCCGTCAATAAGCTTCGCCAATCGCTTTGAAATTGCTAATCCTAGGCCGGTCCCCATCGTTTTACGAGACATCGAATTATCGATCTGTTGAAAAGAATCGAAGATTTTCAGTAGATCTTCTTTATCAATTCCAATCCCATTGTCAATTACCTGAATCAGCAGATGATCGGCCATTTTGACCTTGATTTTTATTTCTCCACGCTGGGTAAATTTGGCCGCGTTGCTGACTAAATTGAGTAGAATTTGCAGGGTTTTTTCTCGATCGCTTTTTATGTATTGATCCACAAGATCATCGAAAATTTCAACTTCGAGCTTATTGTCATTTTGCATCGCCAGAGGGGTCGCAATTTCGAGCGTGTCTTGGATCAAACCGGCCAAAGAAAACACAGAAATCGAGAGCTCCATTTTATTCGCATCGATCTTGGAAATATCTAAAATATCGTTGATGATGGCGAGTAATTGATGACCAGATTTTTTGATCCGTTTAAGATCAAGCTGATGCTCATCATCCATACTCCCCTCTTCTACTACTTCTTCGAGCAGCACTTCGCTGTACCCAATGATCGCGTTGAGCGGTGTGCGCAATTCGTGACTCATCATGGCTAAAAAGCTAGATTTTGCCTGACTGGCTTCCTCCGCCTGCAATTTAGCTTCGGCCAGCGTTTGGTTGGCCGTGCGCATGCTAGTGGCGGTAAACTGCAACAACAAGCTGGAGAAGATCAGGATTAACGAAAGAGCTAGAGCTTGGCTTAATTCACCCTGAACCAATTCACGTACTGGGATAATTCCAAAATATTGCATCAGCGCAAATCCCCATATCCACACGATTAGGGTTATCAGTACAATCAAATTTACCCGCTGGCTGGCAAAAAATGAGAAGACGACTAGGGTTGGAAACAGAAGAAATATGCCAGAATCACTCAATGTGCTCCCAATTGAGACGGTAATGATGAGGCCACATATCCCCATGATGGCCACGATCACAAAAGCGGTTTCGAACTGATCTTGTTTTATCAATCTGATGCAGGCAACCATGATTCCCAGCAGGAGAGTTAGAAATACAGCGTTTAGCCAAAAACCGATTAAAATATAGTGGAAGATGATGATGGTTCCCATCACCAATCCGGCCAAAAAGATGTTTAAAATGTAGCGTGCAAGCTTTTGCCGGTAGGCATCTTCAATATCTGAAAGATCAAACAGATCTTGAAATATATTTCGTATTTTAGGCATGCGTAATTTTTTCATAATATTACGGTGTAGCCCACAATATCAATCATGTTTTTACGAAATATACTTGTTCTACTTTCCTTTATTTTACGTTCAGAAAAGCAGTGAATCTGGTCTTGAAATTTTTATATTTCCAAAGCATCTCGGCCGGTTTTGCGTTCCGATAGGTGATGCGCTAACGTAGAGAAAACTTTTAGTTGCTCGGTTCACCCTATAGCCGATCAATCAATTTAAACGAATATGACGAACTTAGTTGAACGAAATAGCAGCATACCGCTAGACATGGCATGGGTAGATGGGAGTCGGGTCAACAAAAGCGCCACCGAACGGCGCACCAAATCAATGGGCGGCCGCCGGTCGATCAAAAAGAATCATCAGGCGGCATGGTTGCTGAAGGCGATCACGATGATCGACCTGACCACGCTTGAAGGGAACGACACGGCCGGCCGGGTTCAGCGGCTGTGCGCCAAAGCCAAACAGCCTTTACGCACTGATGTAAAAGCGGCCTTAGGCATGGCCGAAGTCCCTCTTACAACCGGTGCGGTCTGCGTGTACCCCAATCGGGTGCGAGAAGCGGTAGAAGCGCTCCATGGGACCGATATTCCGGTTGCCATTGTCTCGACCGGCTTTCCGAGCGGGCAAGGGCCGGTTGAACCACGAGTGCGCGGGATCGAAAAATTGGTTGAGCAAGGGGCCAAAGAGATCGACATTGTGATCGGCCGGGAACATGTGTTTACCGGCAACTGGCAAGAAATTTATGACAATGTAAAGGCGTACCGAGAAGCGTGTGGCGACACGGCCCATGTCAAATCGATCATTGAAACAGGAGAGCTGGCAACACTGACCAATGTGTACAAAGCCAGCATTGTTTGCATGATGGCTGGGAGTGACTTTATCAAAACGAGTACGGGCAAAACCAAAGTCAATGCAACCTTGCCGTTTAGCCTGATCATGTGCCGAGCGATTCGGGATTATCATGAACGAACCGGGGTGAAGGTCGGCTTCAAACCGGCCGGGGGCATACGCACTGGCAAAGATGCGCTGGCATGGCTCACCCTCATCAAAGAGGAATTGGGGGACGAGTGGCTCAACGCAGATCTGTTCCGCTTTGGGGCCAGCAGTTTGTTAGGCGACATTGAACGTCAATTGTCGCATCATCTTACGGGTAGATACGCTTCTTCTAAATACATGCCAATTGGCTAAGGGTTGCGGGTCTGCGAGCGGCGGGGCGAGTTAACTCGCATTACCTGCCACTCGCAGACCCACACAAGTTTTATGACTTCAGTAAAAGAAATTTTTGACACCATGGAATACGGAACCGCACCAGAATCGGCCGCAACTGCCAAAGAGTGGATTGCAGACAAAGGTGGAGAATTCAGCCTCTTTATCGACGGCAAGTTTGTGACACCTGATGGCGCCAAAATGCTTGAGGTGACCGCCCCCGCAACGGGTGAAACGCTGGCACATGTGGTGGATGGGACTAAAGCTGATGTGGCGATGGCTTTTAAAGCGGCCGAAAAAGCGCAGAAAATCTGGGCCAAAGTCAGCGATCATGAGCGGGCCAAAGTGCTGTACGCCATTGCGCGCGGCATCCAAAAACATGACCGTCTGCTGGCCGTGGTTGAGGCGCTGGACAACGGCAAAACGATCCGCGAAACGCGCGACATCGATGTGCCGCTGGTGGCACGCCACTTTTATCATCATGCTGGCTGGGCACAAATCATGAGCCGCGAGTTGCCCAACTATGAGCCCGTCGGCGTTGTGGGGCAGATTATTCCGTGGAACTTTCCGCTGTTGATGCTGGCATGGAAGGTAGCCCCCGCTTTGGCGATGGGGAACGCGGTTGTGATCAAACCGGCCCCTGCCACGCCGCTGACCGCCCTGCTGTTTGCAGAGATCGCGGCCGAAGCTGGACTCCCGGCCGGACTGGTCAACATCATCACTGGTGGTGACGAGGCGGGCAAAGCGATTGTGGGGCACGGTGGTTTTGATAAGTTGGCGTTTACAGGCTCAACCGAAGTCGGCCGGATTATACGGAAAGCAACGGCCGGTTCAGGTGTCAAACTGTCGCTGGAGCTGGGGGGTAAATCCCCATTTGTGGTATTTGAAGATGCGGATTTAGATGCGGCCGTTGAAGGGGTTGTTGATGCGATCTGGTTTAATCAGGGTGAAGTTTGCTGTGCCGGATCACGGTTGCTGGTGCAAGAAACCATCGCTGAAAAATTTTACGCCAAGCTCAAAGCCCGGATGGGCAAACTGCGAGTGGGTCATTCGCTCGACAAAAATATCGACATGGGGGCGGTGGTTGATCAGCGGCAAAAAGAAACAATAGAAGAGTGGATCAAAACCGGTGTGGCCGAGGGTGCGGAGCTGTACCAAGCGCCGTGTGAGCTCCCATCGACCGGCTATTTTGTCCCCCCTACACTCATGACCAACGTGTTGCCCGCCTCGAGCGTATTCCAAGAGGAAATTTTTGGGCCGGTAGTCGTGGCGATGACGTTTCGTTTTCCGGCCGAGGCAGTGGCGTTGGCCAACAACACCCGCTACGGTCTGGCCGCGTCGATCTGGAGTGAAAACATCAATTTGGCACTCGACATCGCCACAAAAATCAAAGCGGGATCTGTCTGGGTCAACAGCACCAATCTGTTTGATGCGGCGGCCGGATTTGGCGGCTATCGGGAAAGCGGATTCGGCCGTGAAGGTGGCAAAGAGGGGCTTTACGAGTACGTAAAACAAAAAGGCAAGAAGGCAAAACGAGTTCCGTTTGGGATCGAAGAATTAAAAGATTGGGGAGCACGCTCCTACGGTCGCCCCGGCACCGGTTCAGTCGCTTCAAACGGATTGGTTGATCGCACGGCCAAACTATACATCGGCGGCAAACAGGCAAGGCCAGACGGCCACTACATGTATCCGGTTACCAACCCCAAAGGAGACGTGGTCGGGCGAGCGGGTGACGGGAACCGGAAAGACATTCGGAATGCGGTTGAGGCGGCCCATGCGGCAAAAGGCTGGGCTGACCGCACGCCGCACAATCGGGCGCAGATTTTGTATTACATGGCAGAGAATTTAGCCGCACGGGCCGATGAATTCGGCAGCCAAATCAGCACCATGACCGGCCGAAGCAAAAAATCAGCCATGGAAGAGGTTGAAGCTTCAATCTCACGCTTGTTCACCTACGGAGCGTACGCGGACAAACACGGCGGCACGGTGCAAGAAACAACCCTCTACGGCCTCGTAGTGGCACTTAACGAGCCGGTAGGGGTGATTGGTATCGCCTGTCCAGATGAGTTCCCGCTGTTGGGATTTGTGTCGCTGTTAGCACCAGCCATCTGCAAAGGGAATACGACCGTCGTCGTTCCGTCTCCGACGCATCCATTAAGTGCCACTGATTTTTACCAAATCTTGGATACGTCTGATCTGCCAGGCGGGGTGATTAACATCGTCACCGGCGGCCGGGATCATTTAACCAAAACGCTGGCTGAGCACGATGATATTGATGCGATTTGGTATTTCGGCGACGCGGCCGGAAGCATGCAGGTGGAGGCGCTATCGGCCGGAAATATGAAGCGGACGTGGGTCAGCTATGGACAAACGGTTGATTGGCTCGATGAGG
>JAHDGV010000095.1:14584-17383 GCA_020631655.1 Chloroflexota bacterium
CCAAATCTTACACATAAAACCAAATGAGGTTAACTCGCCCGATGGCTGGCATTAAGTCAACTTAGAGGGAAACAAGACACGTTCGAATGCACCACCACGGGTGAGTTAATCGCACCAGCAATTTGGTTGATGTAAGTTGAGCCAGCGATTATCTCACCCTTACTAACAAGGCCGTATTAACGACGCACAGTTGGGAGGTAAGCCGAGTCGGTGTACACCACATTTTCAAGCGCCTGCCAATGCTGGAGCAACTCAGCCAGCGCCTGCGGTGCGTTCTCCGGCTCTCCATTCCCAATTTGATCCTTATCACTCGCACCGTGACACGAGCCACACGACCGGATTTCACCCGGCTGGAAGGTAACCCAATACCGCTCACGCACAACCGGATTGCCGTCAGGATCGGTCAATTGCCAAGATAGGGCTCGCTGGGCTGGAACAAACGCGGCAACAGAGCCATCGGCCGCAATGACGGTCGAGCTCTCAAAGCCGGTATCAACCGGATTGCGCACCAGTGGCATCGGCTGGGCGATCACACGTCGCCCTTCACGCGGTTCTGACCGGCCGAAATAGTAGCCCCGCACCTGCTCCCCTTGGAAAAATTGCATGTGAGCCACATCATAAACCTGCCCATCTGTGCCTAACGACTGAACACCGTTGGGCACCTGCAAGTTAAACGGCTGTTGTCGATCCAAATCATCACGGCTGGTTACGTTGCGCGTGATCAGCAGGGCTAAATTATTTTCTTCCAAATAAGCCTGCATCTCCGCAACCGTCACACCGGCCTGATCAAACACCTGCTGTTCGGGTGATTTAATCACCGATGTGGGTGCAACCGGCCGGGTGCGAGCCTTGACCTCTACCGGGTTCAACTCCCACATCTCCCCATTAAATTCAACCAGTTGATCTGGATCCCAATAACTAACCGATTTGGTGATGCCACCGGTTAAAGAATCCCCGGCCGTCATCCGGCCGTTCCCATCGCTCACCATGTTCACCAATCTAAATTCATAGCTCGAGTCAAGACCCGAACCTGATTCATTAGCCGTTTGGCTGGTATACACCGCCAGTAGCGAGCCGTCGGACATCGGCAGTGGCTCCCGATACCGGCCGTCTGCGTTAGCTGGATCGGTCACATAGTTGACCGTCACCTCATCCGCATTTTTACCCTCTGCGGCGATGCTAATCACAAATCCGGCCGAGTGTGTGCGAAATTCAGGCGCGTCCACGCCAAAATAGGTTTTGGGTGTGGTTGGATCTTCTTCCACATGAAACATGTTCAAAATCGGGTTGGGATTGGTCCGCTCGTACTGACCGTAGTATTCGGTCACATTGGGATCATCCAAAATCGAATAGGGGATGTAATTGTGCAGTTCGTGTCGGCCGAGGTGGAGCAAAATTTCAGACTCTGTCCCATCCTGATTAATTGTCCACGGGAAGAAGTGGTTGAAGTTGTGCCCATAAATGTTTGTTCCGCCGATCAGGTCAGAGCGCACACGGCGAGGCTCAGGGAAAACTTCTGTCCGATCGTTTAGGATTTGGGCATTTGCCCCCTCATCACTGTAGTTGAACGAGCCATAGTCAGTGTTTTGCTGATCGGGATTCAGCGCATCTGCATCCGCCTGCTGGTCCCGTTGCAGATGGTCCCACTGAGTAAACACGATGTGGCCGTTGCTGTCGATCATGGGAGAAAAGTCACCAGACGGAGCATGGTTGAGCAAGGTCAACTCACCCGTTTCAGGGACGAGGCTCCACAAGCCGGTATTAGTTGGGGCCGACTCGTATTCGTCTCGTTGCGGGTACAAATGCTCAGCTCCGTTGCGCGGCCGATCAGAGGTAAAAATGATTTGATCAGCACTCCCATAAATCGGGCTCACGTTGTTAAAATTTTCTGGCTGATTGGGAACCTTCGTGATGACGGGGGTGTCGTTAAGGCCTAATCCTGAAATTTCATAGATCTGCCAGCGGTACTCTTTATAATCGTATTGTTCGGCCGCTCCTCCCACAACCATGCTAAAAATCGCTTTCTCTCCGTCCCAATACACAGCCGGGTCACGGACTGCAATGGCCGACTCGCCTAAAAAGCCATCCCCCCCATACCCGGCCGCGGCGGTCAGATTTTTGAGCGTACCATCTGTGTAGCGGATGTAGAGATCACCCCCACGGCCGACCGAGTTATGGGTGGCCAAATGGTTCCCAAATGTTGAGCCGATCGTCGTAAAGTCGGCCGCAATCGGAATTTGAGTCACGAACAAAATCGGGTTTGGGGTAGATGGGGCCGCACTCGCCCGATACGCATCCGGCAAACGCAAAGCACCTATTCCAGACAAAAACAGCAGTAGCAAACCCAATCCAGCAACTTTAAAACGACTAACCATACTCACAAATCTCCTAGGCTTGTTCATCACAACCCTTTGGAGTGTAGGAGATGGCAATAGCCGATACAGTAACTCAAGCTACATGACTGAAGATTAAATTGCTACCCCCTCTGCGACATATTTCGCATCGATTTTATCTTCAGTTGGGCAGGAACAATCTGCTAGCTGGGTATTTATTTTCATCCCGTTCCTGATGGTTCAGCAGAACCACGTGCCAGAGCCTCGTACAGCACAAATAAGATGACAGTGAGACCCAAAATGTAAGGTGGGATCGTCTCAAGCGAAATCGCTTCGGCCAAAATTCCGGCGATCCATGGCAACACGGCGATCCCGATCCCGGCCGCACCGACGACATAGCCAATGGCGTTAGGGGAATGATCACTCCCGACAAGTTTGGGCATGTTTGAAATCAAGGTGGCAAAGA
>JAHDGV010000608.1 GCA_020631655.1 Chloroflexota bacterium
TTGTTATTGTCATAAAAAAAATATAACCCAATGCGCGACGGGTTACGAATAATCAGATACAAATCGCACGCCAAGTATTCAACCGCCGAGGTTTCGGCCGCCGAGTATTCTCGGCCAATTACTCTTCCAGCAACTCACTGTCTGCGTGTGCCTCGCCTAAAATCGCATATGACTCACCTGGCTGTGCCAAGAATTTCACAACGCCATCTCCGTTCGTCTTGATCGGCATATTCCGTTTTGCGTTTCCGTCCAAATCCAATTCAATGATCCCAATCGTCGAATCAAGGAAACCTTGCATCGTGATGAAGCTGACAAATTCATAGGTGTTGGTGACGAGCAAGCTACCGTCTTCCTTCACTTCAAAATACATCCCCATCCCTTTCGGCTGTTCGAGTCCGCTCAAGTCTTCTTGAGCCAAACGCCAGCCATCGCCGGTTAGCTCGGTGCCGTCGAACATCGCCCAATGCAACGCACCATCAACACGTGAAAGCCAGTTCCATGTGCCGGTAAACTGCAAGCCGTCTGCCTGTTTGGTATTGAACTGCTCGTCTAAAATCAGAAGATCGGTAGCCCCGTCGCGTACAATTTCAAGCGCCCGGCCGGATTCACCTTCAACAGCGATATCGGTTGGTTCCAGAAGCTCAGCTTCATCCCCATACGGCTGAATGATTGAAACAAATTGGGTAGATGACACATCTGCACGGCGCGAAATCACCATCGGAATCGGCCGGCCGGAGATCTCATCATTTTTACGGGCCGCAATCGGACCACGGGCGGTGATGTAGGTTGTATCAGGCTGGCCGATCAGCGTGGCCCGTACATACGCATCAGACGATACGCGCCAATCCGCTTGTAAATCGCCGTCTATCTCGGCCGATTCGATGCTGGTCAAATAGCTGTATCCATCGTCGCCCCAAACTGAATCAACGGCCGCAAACTGGTCGCTCGTCGTCGAGAAATTACCCCGATTACGATAAACCCAATCGTAGGTATGCGGTTCTTCACTGGACGCTTCATAGAAGTCGATCAAATAATCTTCGTTAAGCAAAACGGTTCGCTGAAGCGTAACCCCATCGTACAAATCGCTGCTGCGTACTTGCGCAATTTGGGCCGTTCCTAGTGGAGAGAATTTCATCAATTCTCCACCCGGTGCCCGCTCTTGCGAGACACCGTCTACGACGAGAGCGTTGTGTGCCAAAGTTGTTTTGAAATAGGCCTCTTGTTCGGCAATGCGATATTTAATCGATCCGGTATCGGGGGCCAGTTCAGTCCCTGCGCCGTATAGCACGAGGCTCAACTGGTCAGCATGGCTGTGACCACCCTGATATCCCATAAAGTTAAGCGTTGCTTGGATACCGTCATCACCATCCCCAGAACGCAACACCATCAAATCAGAGTCTGAATACAGTTCTGTTTCCCACGCCGCATCAACCGCTTCACCTAATTCCGGCACGCCATAGAGCAGTGCGTTCAAGTCTGTGCGTCGTGATTCTTCAATGATGGGAACATAGCGGGGATCACCAAGTCTTCGATAGGCCAACTCGTAATAAGTCACCCGGTCAGATTCGGTCAGGTTCACCACCCGGCCGTCGTTGATCGTCGGCATTTCCAGCTCAGGGTCAGCGTACGTGACCATAAAGTCAAATAATCCTTTGTATTGCGGGTTGTCGTACACGTTAAACCCGGCGTGATGGGTCGCTTCCATCAGCGGCTGCAGCGCACGGAGCACATAAAATTGATAGTGCATCGACCCTTCATACCACATGCCGTCAGTCGTGACGCTCTTATCAAGCTGGTAATTCAAACTGCTGTCATCTTTCAGCAGGGCGTACCAAATATATTCTGGGTCTTCTAGCACAAAGCCGAGCACACCCACACCAGAGTTGTACCAAGACTGATGATTATGCCGCCCTTCGTTATTGAGAATGATCAGGTCGGCCGCAGGTCGCAGCAATCCTTCCTCGATCCTTGTCCGTCCTGCATCGATTAGTGTTTTTTTGATAGTGGGTGAAATATAAATAGCATTTGAAAATGGAAGCCTAAACAAATCCAAAGGTGTAGAAAGCTGAACGGTTGAAAATTCAGGAAACTCATGAAATTCAGAAATCGCTTTTTGCATATCTTCTAGAGAGGAAGCGGGGATCGTGTGTTTTTCTAAAGAATCTATGATTTTGCTCTTTTCATAATCGATATTTTCATCTTCCCGATAAAGGTGTAAAAAATAATATTCAAGAATATCGGGCTGATTGGGATGGAACGGCGCAAAAACGGGCACTTCATACCAACCATGAGAACCAAGAGAGAATGGCTCAACCAATCGCCGAATTTCTGCACTGACAAGCAGTCCGGCATTTACACTCAAATGATCTCCAAGCAAAATACTGGTAACCTGGGCATCATGCCTCAACCAATACTTTCCAAAATAAAGAGGAGGATCAAATGGAGGTTTTTGACTTAAGTTTAAGCTTCCTTGAAGGGTGTCTGGCTTGTTATACGCCGGCAACAAGTGGGATGGCAATCCACTTCCTTCTGGATCATCTAGAAAGCCATAATGGATTTGAGGGACATCCCCCAGAATCTCTTCTGATATCAAAGGTTCGATTGTAAATGCTTCAAACTCTATCATCTCTATCCTCAATCTCGCGGTTTATTCCTACGATACCCATCAAACACATTCATCAGTCAACTTGAAATAACAAAGCACACAGCTCACCATCGATTAGGGCCACGGCCGGAATGTCCCAAGGGTGATCTAAGATAA
>JAHDGV010000609.1 GCA_020631655.1 Chloroflexota bacterium
CTACCTATGATGAGTATGAGGCGGGCTTTATGGAGATATTTGATCAGTATGAAGGGACGCTGTTGAGCGTAGACGAAAATGCCCGGCCGTTAGAAGGGGAGTGGACGGCGACTCGCTCTGTGCTGATGAGCTTTCCTTCGGCCGGTGCGTTTAAAGCATGGGCCGGTTCAAAGGAGTACCGTGAGCTGTCTAAATTGCGTCATGCGGCCAGTGTGACCAACAGCATCATGGTGTCTGAGGGGAATCACAGGGCCGAGTAGACGCAAAAAGGCTGGCATTTTGTGCCAACCTTTTTGCTTTTTTGACAATGTAATGCTCTTTAGGGGAAGTCATACCTGCACGGGATGACGTTTAAGCAAAAACATGGCCTGATTAATTCTCCGCAACAAAACCGGTAATCAGACTTATTGTCTCCGCATGGAGCTCCTCTCGGCTTCGATCACCGCTGTCATCACAGACAAACTCTTCACCGTCTTTTGCCAAGATCTCTTCGGCCCCCGGTTTGCATAGCCGGAAGAACGAAAAGTGGGTCGCTTCTGTTAGCTCATGATACTGGCTATGCTCGGGTAGCAGATCGACAATTGGATGAAAATGCTGAGTGGGTGGTACATTGATGTCGTTCTCTGCGCCTATTAGAAGAAGGGGTGTTTCTAAGCTAGCTAGCGAATCCTGATCAAAAATCGCACCAAAGCCGGGGGCCAAAGCCACGGCCGTTTTGATCCGTTCATCTCGGTAAGATTGATTGGCTCGGCCGATGTGGGCCGCATCTAAAGTGTCCCACGCATCTGCAAAATATTCACAAATTTCTTCATTGCTTGTGGTGCAGTATCCTTCGAGCGTTTCAAGTTCTAGCTGTGTACCCGCCAGCGACATTGCTGTAAATCCGCCAAGCGAGAAACCAACCACAACGATATTTTCCTGGTCGATGTGGGGGCCAAAATCTGAAGCCAGCAGACTATCAATCAAGAATGAAACATCTTCCGGCTGTTCCCACAGGCGTAACACACTTTCTGGGCTGATGTCTCCCCACGTGCTTCCGGGGTGATCGGCAGCCGCGACAATCGCCCCTTGTGCCACCAGATCATCAACCAACCAAGGCATGTTGCGCCAACTGCCGAACGTGCCGTGCACAAGAATATAGAGTGGTGCTTTTTCGGTTAGCGTTGGGTCTGCGTTTTTAGTTGCAAACAGCCCGTGGAAGACTTTGTTTCCACCCCATTCTGGTGCTTCTTGTTCAGCGGCCGGATACCAAATGGTGGTTTTTAGCCTCCGATTCCGTTCTTGATCACGAAATGTCGTTTGCTGAATGCCGATTGAGCTGAGTTGTTTTTCTCCCCCAATGCCAGAAATGCGAACTGAAACCAGTATGGCTGGCACCGCTAGTAGTAGAAAAATGATGCCGCCGATTAAATATTTTTTGTTCATCCGTTGTCTCCTTTTGGTCTAATAAAACATGAGACAACGATAGTTCAGCGGCCGTTGATCGCCATCGGTCAACCGCTTGGGATTAAGATGCAGATCGATTGAAATTTTGACCGTCGGGTAGTGGAAAGATGAATCAACTGATCGGTTGATTCGGCCGTTTTGTAGGGATACCTTTTGTAGTTAGATAAGTTTTCAGCTCTTTGATTTTATCGGCCGTAGCATAGTTCAAATCTAAAAAGACGTAGCCTATCTCCTGACCATCTTTCACGATAAACGACTCGATCCCATCTTTAAACTGCCCCCTTTCTTTGAGATAAATCGGGATCATTCTGGCAGAGTCAGATTTATGCCAATCAGCGAAATCTACATAGGCGATTTGATCCCACTTTACAAAGAAGGCTCTCGGCCGATAAACGCTTATGCCGTCCTGATCGCATTCGGCCGTTGGGCTACTGGCCATCCAAGTGGTCGCGACCAATCCCGCCAAACCCAAAAGGGCGCCCAGAATCCCGGCTAAATTTTGGAACTCTTCGGCAAAGATGCGGCTGGCTCGTCGGCCGCTGACGGGTGAAACCCACAGCCAAACGCCCCCCAACACAAAGACGGCCGAAATAATGATTAGTTTGACGAGTTGTGGCGAAAAAGGCTGGATGACAAGGCGTTTCATGATGCAGGGCTATATTTAAAATAGGCGGGCTTGTCGTGGCTCATCCGGCATAGACGGGTCCCGCCACTGGTATTGCTTGAGATCGATCTTGTCTTTGACGAACTCGACTCCCTCTTGTTCGAGCAGGGTCCGTTGCTGGGCCGCACCCGGCCGTTTGCTAATCTTCCCCTGTGAATTGATGATCCGTTGCCACGGCACATCAGGTGGACAGGCGGCCATCGCGTTGCCCACCCAGCGTGATCCGTAGGCTTTATAATCCTTTGGATCAACGCCATCTGGGACAGGGATCAGGTTGGCAATCTGCCCATAGGTCGCAACTTGCCCGTGTGGCACCTGATAAACCAGTTGCCACACTTGGTTGTAAAATTCTTGCTGATTGGGGGGAGACGATAAATCCATCCCCCTTATTTTAAGGTAGAAACCTATTTAGACAATTTAGGTTTCTTGAAAAGCTAACCTCTCCCAAATCTAATCCACAGATTGCTCAGATGGCACAGATTTAAATCATAATCGGTGAAATCTGTGTCATCTGTGGATAATTTAGCAAATTTTGGAGTGTTGCTAGTAAGCGTATTCCGGCCGGATGAAAAAGTGCTCCGCACCGTAACGCTTACACAAGGTCTCAAGCCAGCTCCAGCTTTCTAAGTTGCCCGCTTTCTCACGCACCC
>JAHDGV010000096.1:0-12907 GCA_020631655.1 Chloroflexota bacterium
CAAACCCGGGCGCTGAGATTAAAAATGGAATTTGAATTGCCCCTTTATGATGCGATGCAAATTTTAGGATGAGCCCGTGATCACCACCTAAATCTCCGTGATCGGCGCAGAAAATGATCACCGTATTCTCAGCGACGCCCAGTTCATCGAGTTTGCCAAGCAGTCGGCCGATCCCTTCGTCGAGCAGGGTGATTGAGCCGTATTCGGCCGCTGTGGCTTCTTTGTATTGCTCCAAGCTGGGGCTAAAGCTAAACGGACCGCGCTTGTTGGCCCCTCGCTCGCTGACCATCTTTTTAAACTGCGGCATGCCGTCCGCATGATCGTTATAAAATGTTTCAGGGATGGGGATTGCGTCCCGATCATACATGCTGTAGTAGGGTTCTGGGACTCCAAATGGATGGTGGGGGTCAGGATACGAGGCGGTGATGAAAAACGGTTCGTCGTTGGCGACCGCTTCGCTCATGTAGTCGCTGGCCCGATCTGTGATGTAGGTGGTGGTGTAAAACTCAAGCGGGCAATTGCTTTTCCATACTTGGTCCCACGGCTCAAACTGGGTGATGGCATTTGCCATCCCGCCGATTTTGTCTGGGTCCCCCCCTTGTTCTTTTACCCACCAGTAATGATGCCCCCCCGGCCGGTCGTCGTGGTTTAGCGTTAGCTCAACCCGATCATAGCCGTAGTAATCCTCCGGCATGTCTACTTTGCCTTCTTTATGCAACCAGTGGCGTTCCCATTTGTCCCAATCGGCTTCTTGTTGCCAACTGCGCTCAACAGCGCGCCCCTCACCCTGCGGCGGCCGCCGGACAAGGCCCAACTTGCTCAGGTCGAGCATGTTTGAGCCATCTTTTGACGGCCGACGGTCGATGCAGTCTTGCAGATGGCTTTTGCCGAACAGACCTGTTTTGTAGCCGCTGTTGCGGAGTACGCGCACAAAGGTGTTTGATTCAGGGTCTAGCGAGATGGCGTTGGTCCAACTGCCGGTCGCAGAAGGCATACGGCCGGCCGTGAGCGATGTGCGGCTGGGGCCACAAGAGGGGGAGTTGCAGTAAGCTCGATTAAACTGGACAGAACGGGCCGCAAGCTGGTCGAGGTTGGGGGTTTTAACAATTGGGTTCCCGCCAAAACCGGTCCGGTCCGGCCGCAATTGGTCCGACATGATAAACAAGAAGTTCGGTTTTTTAGACATGGCGGGAAGGTAGCATATTTCCAAAACAGACGCACATATTTGGGAATTTATAAGCGGTGAGCTGAAAGCACCACATCTAATCAAGGTTAACAACTTGCTAAACAAACATTAACACGCTGTTGACCCATTCTTCACAACTGCTGGTTACTATATATCTGTATGGGTAAAGAAAGCTGATTGCCCAACTGAGTAATCAGCTTTCGTAAAAATCTTTCGTCAGGGAAACTTGCTTCGTTTGTCGTTGGCTTCCGATAAATGTTAAGCAACCCTTCTCATCTGTCTAGGCTAGAGCGTGTTGCCCCAAAGGCGTGGGTAATGCGCTCTAGTCGTTTATATGGGGGGAGAAAATTAGCTGTTCTTTGAGTGAAAACAACTCGGATATGGTGGATTTGGCCCCCTCTCCCAAATTTGGGAGAGGGTTGGGGTGAGGGTTTAATTCGATTTTTTCAGGAATCTAGAACGTAATTTGAGCCTGCATCGCTAGCCCACCGTCTTGATTGGCCGCCCACGCTTGGCCGTTGATGCCCCTGCGTGTCCCGTTGACCGTAAACGGATCTGGATTAAACAGCGGCGACACCCCGCGATACTCAAACGATTTGATCTGATCTTGCGGATATTGGTGATAAAACAGGTCGAGTAGCAAGGTAGCGGTCAGGGGTCCGTGGAAAACGAGGTCTGGATACCCTTCATGGTTGCGGCAGAAATCTTGATCATAATGGATGCGGTGGCCGTTGAAGGTGAGGGCGGAGTAGCGAAACAGCATGATCGGGTCCGGCTGAATGTCGGCCGAAAACATCGGTTTTTCAGATGCAACTGGTGGCTGTGCCAGCGTTTTGGTGGGATCGGCCGGTTCGCGATAAACTATCGTTTGTTTTTCGTGTAGGCATTTAGATCCGTTCTGAGTGACTTCGTGTTCAACGGTCACAAAATAAAGCTCGCCCGATTTACCCGACTTAGGGGTGATGCTGGCGATGGTTGAGCGTTTAACGGCCGGTTGGCCAATCACAATCGGCCGGTCAAAAAGCAGGCTACCACCGGCCCACATGCGGCGGGGTAGGGGGACGGGGGGCATAAAGCCGCCCAGTTTGGGATGGCCTTCGATCCCTAAACCTGAGAGTCGTACAGCTTCATGAAAATAGAGCCAGTGCCATGCGGGTGGTAGTGCATCCCCATCTTTGAGCGTTGGCTCACGGTCCAACGTTGCGTTCATCAAGTTGGCCTGCGCGGCCGTGATCGTGTCTTCAACTTCTATTGTTTTGCCGATCCAATCGTTTAAATTCGGGTTGCTAGATTCCATCCGAGTATTTTACCCGGATTAAAAAACGGCCGTATAAAAACTTTCATAGTTATTTAGCCAACTGGAATGCGGTTTGGAAATTTTGTTTCTAAATTTTATTGGTTCCCAGCTCAATCTCCGTTACCATACTAAATGATGGCTAGTAGACATAATGTGACTTTCATTTTGGCTTTGGCGCTCTTGTTGATTTTGGTTGGATGTGAAAATCAGCAGGATGGGCTTCCCGAAGCCTTGCCAACCGTGGCACGGGCGATTGTGCTACCCACAGAGACGCCTACGTTCACCCCCACGGCCGTTCCGACAGAGACGCCAACGCAGATCCCACCGACAAACACGGCTGTGCCAACCCAGCCAAACACACCAACCCCGTTCCCAACCGGACAAGCGGTTGATCCGAACACCATCCGAGCCACCGTCACCCCTGAGCAAATTGTTGAAACCATCGATCCACAAGCGGAGCTAAGCCGAGTAGAGTGGCGGCCGCCACAAATGCCGGTTCCGATTGCTATTCACCCAGACGATCATTATTGGCTCGCCCGGCCGATCCCCTCTGGTAAACGGAACTATGATCTGCCGTGGTTCCCCTACGGCAACGATGTTTTGATTGAGGCGTTTGCTCCGTATCGGGTGCATCATGGGGTTGATTTCCCAAATCCGGCCGGAACCACGGTGCTGGCGGCCGGTGATGGGGAAGTGATCTGGGCCGGACCGTTGCCCAGCCCGCGCAACGGGATCAACTACTATGGCAACACCATCATCATCAAACACAGCTGGGAGTGGGAGGGGCAGGATGTGTACACGCTGTATGCTCACACGCTCGAGATGTTTGTTAAGGTGGGCGAGCAGGTACGCACGGGGCAACTTTTGGCCGGGGTAGGTGCGTCGGGGCAAGTGAGCGGCACCCATTTGCATTTTGAGGTGAGGGTTGGGCAAAACAACTATTGGGATTCGCGCAATCCGGCCCTGTGGCTGGCTCCGTATGAGGGGTGGGGGACGCTGGCTGGCCGATATGTCGATCGCACCGGCCGGATGATTCCGAATGCCCGTCTCGCGGTGTTCCCCATCGAAACAACGTTTGAGACCAGCATTCGCCGTCAGCGGACCTACATGGATGAGCGCTTAAAGCCGGATGAGGTTTGGAACGAAAATTTTGTGGTTAGCGATCTCCCGGCTGGAACCTATTTGGTTGTGGTGATTTCTGAGACGGAGCCCGGCCGTTTTGTGGAATATGAGGAGCGGATTGAAATTCTTCCCGGCCGGACCAACTATTTGCTGGTGCAGGCTGATTACACCTATGTGGAGCCGGTTCCTACCCCGGTTGCACCGATCACCGGCACGGCCGGTATCTCTGGCACGCTTGGGATCACCAATACCGTCCCAATTACCGATACCGAATCGCCCTAAGCCATGCTTATATCGGTCATTCTTCAAATCATCATCTAATTGCGTAATTTTCAGCAGGTTAACTTTTGCTAAACGGATTCAGCGCGTCTTAGACAATATCTTGCTAACTGGAACTTAATAGCTAAAATAAAACTTACAACTTCGCTTACGGCGAGCACACACATGGAAAAGCAGTTTATTTCTTCAGAGCCTACACCCAAGACCTAATATCATTTAACACCAAATGATGTTTTGTCTTTACCAAGCAGTATGAATCGTATACAGAAGTATCTAATTCTATATTAGGTTTGCCTGAACCGATCTGGTCTATTTAGCTGATCCGGCTCATTAACGTTGAGCTTGGCTCAGTTGCCGATAGGGTGTTGAATAACTGCTTCCAGTAGCAAAAGGGACGCAATCTTTTGCTACAAACACCATGGGACACATCACCTTGTTAACCCACACTGTACTAAAACGGGTGATCAACAAAGCACGGCTGGTCTTCAACGTGTAAAGAGGAAAAACATGAATACATTAACAGCTTCAACGAATCGGACTTTGCTAAAAATCGGGGGTTGGTCGGCCATCGCTTCCGGTGGATTTTACATTTTGGTCACCATCTATATTTTTGGTTTCCTTCCTCGGTATGGCTTTGTTCCGGAAATGTTCGATGATCACACCCTCTTGCATCCGTGGGTGTCGAGATATCCACGTATGTATCAGATATCTTGGCTCTTCTACTTTTTTACCCAGCTTTGCCTATTGCCCGTCCCTATTGCGCTGGCAAACTTTTTCAGCACAAACAAAGATGATCAATCCCGTGCTTTGATCAAAGTTAGCACGCTCTTTGGGATTGTTGCGATTCCATTTGCGATGCTCAGCTCCATCCTTTTTTATGCGACCTCACCATTAACGGCCGAAGCCTACATGAGCGTGGCCGGTGCTCCTGATAGCCAAACACTTATTTTGACCCTTAGCGGTATCCTGACCGATGTCGCAAAAGAAATTCGCCTGTTTTCAGAGATTATTTTAGGCATTTGGTTGGTTAGCACCGGGTATTTATTCCGCACCGTTCGAAATATGCAGGGGCTCAGCTGGCTCAGCTATGGAATCGGGTTTTGGACGCTGTTTGTTGTGACGTTTAAATTTTTCAATCCGTATGCCCCTCTGGAAGACGCGCTTGGTATCTTTTTAGGATTGTCGTACGCAGTGATTGGAATTCATCAAGTACGCTTTGAGCAGGCTTTTTCAGAACCTGCACCAATCCTACCCACACCATCCACCGATTCTTTGAGTCACGGGTAATCGCTTATCCTTGGTCGATTGCTTGGATTAAAGAAAAACTTTGCAGGACATTTTGCAGCGAGTCGAACGTATATGGTTTTTGGATAAACAATAGATTTTTGTCTTTGCCATCTTGGTAAAATTCAACTTCCGTATACCCAGAGGTGAGAATAACTTTCACATCGTGATTGATTTGACGAATGTTCTTGAGTGCCTCAATTCCGTTCATCCGAGGCATTTGAAGGTCTAGCAGAACAAAGCTGATTGAATCCTGATGCTGTTTGAAACAATCGACCCCCTCAAAGCCGTTGTCGGCCGTTAAAACGTCAAAGCCAAGCAAACCGCAAATTTCAGACGCAACCTCTTGCACCGGCCGTTCATCGTCCACAATTAACACCTGCCCTTTCGTTTCTGTTGAAAGGTGGTCGATTTTCTCTAGGGGAACAACTTCTTCATGTTCAGAGCATGGGAAATACAGAGTAAAGCACGTGCCTATCCCCTCTTTGCTATCAAGCGCAATTCCTCCATTTAACCCTTTGATAATGCCCAAAATGGCGGAAAGGCCCAACCCTCGTCCCAATCCTTTTGTTGAAAAATAGGGCTCGAAAATTCTCGAGACAATCTCACTTGGAATCCCCGGCCCATTATCCTCAATAGAAATGGTGACATATTCACCATAAGGTAGTTCTTCTTTGGCAAACAAATTTTCAAGGTCACTGCTCAGTGTTTCATGCGATATTTTTAAATTAATCTTCGGGTCTTTTGCAGGGGGATTAGTTTGATGGAGTGCATCATTTGCATTCAGTAGTAAGTTTAAAATTACTTGCTGAATCTGCCCTTTGTCCCCTGCAATTACACAGTCAAGATCGCAGTATTGCACGTTAAGCTGTACGTTTTTGGGGATAATTGTTTCGAGTAAAAAGATGCTTTCACGGATAAATTCATTCACGTTAATGTGCTGAATTAGGAATTGTCCTTTACCCGAATAGGCCAGCAGTTGCCGGGTTAAATCGGCCGCTCTTTGGGCCGCCAGCACCATTCTTTCGATATGTTTAGTTGGGTCATCTTTTTGTTCAAGCTTAACCCGGGCGATGGAGGCTTGCCCCAAAATGCCTGTCAGCAGATTGTTGAAATCGTGCGCGATTCCACCGGCCAAAACGCCTATGCTTTCTAGCCGTTGAGAACGCTGATTTGCCAGCTCTTTTCGTTTTTGGATGGTGCTATCACGCAAAATCAAGATAGCCTCGTTTGCTATGGAAGGGAGAACACGTGCTTCGTAGGTCACTTTATCATCGGCACTTTGAAATATTTCATACTCCAAAAATAGCTCTTCGTTAAATTCAATTGCGTGCTGAATTTGATCGGTCCAACTTTGCTGAATTGGCTGAGGCAAAAATTCAGCCAGATTTTTCCCTTTGCAAGATTCGTTGAGGGAAAAAATAGGGGTTTGTAGCTCATCGGCCGGCATTTTTAGATCGGTAATGTGCAGGTCATCTTTGATATGCAGGATTAAATCCGGGATCGTATTCAAGATATGCTCACTAAACTCTTGGCTTTGTAAAAGAGCCTGGCTAACCGCTTCTCTTTGCCTGACTTCTTCTTGCAAATCCTCCGTTCTTGTTTCTAGTTGAGTTTGGATACGCAGTAATTCTTTGTTTTGGAGCTCCAGCTTTTCAGCATTTCTTTTGGCAATTTCGGCCGATTTTTGGATGTTGTTAACAGCGAACCGAAGCAGGAAGATGACGATGAGCCAGATGCAAACGATGATTGAGAGCCGAGTCGGAAGCCCATCAATATCAGGAGTCGGTAATGCACCTTGATATTCGAGATACGGGACAAGAATGATGGGGATGAGTGAAAGGACTCCGAAGCTGATGATGGCTGTCTCGTTAAGCAAAACACTTGCGATAATGAGCCCTAGAAACAGCGATGTGATATGACGCGGGGCAAAATACCCATCTTCTAACCCAGCAAGTGTTGCAAAAAGAATAATTGCGGCCGGTATGAGGTAACTGGGTAAACGCAAGCGCCCTTTTGGAATGCCAATCAAAAGATAAAGGAAGAAGGCGGCCGCGACAAAGCTGATTCCAACCCCATCACGCATAGAGAATGATCGGATAAACCCGATAATTCCTAATATAAGCGATGATAGGAATAATGGAACAAGAAGGATGAAGAGGATTTTCTCTTTGCCTACAGAAAGTTCCGTCTCTTCAAGTCGCTCCGTTGGGAATATTTTTTTATAGAAAGAATTGATCATTTTGATGATTTACGGATATCCGTTGCACATTCACTGGAGGCTGTTAGTGAACGTGATTCATGCTACCTTTTGCTCGTATCGGGGACGCATAATGCAATTGAGCAATCGGCTGGATCAGAAGAGAGAGGGTTGAATGGACTTGCGTGCTGGTTTAGTTGGTTTTGTGTGGGACCAAACAACTTACTCCAGAGCATTTCACGCATTTTGGCTGTAGGGCACCAAAGTGCAATGGGCCGCTAATGTATGTATACATCGAATTGTGTTTATTAGGCGATTAAAAAGAGTGAAATTTTTGCTGAACGACTGTGACTCCCCTCTTACTCCGCTTAATCATTGGCATCAATGACCTTGTGGGTTTTCAACCATTCTTCTCCCTCTTTATCTAAAAAGAAGTCCATCCACACATAGTACATGACCTCGTTCTTATCAACTGAAACTGAATGTCGTGAACCTAAGGGGATGTGGAGCAGAGAATATTGTGGAAAGTGAACCTGAGCACCGTCAGCAAAAACTACGCATTTATTTTTTGATAATCCCAAAAATAGTTGCTCTAACATTGGATGTTCGTGGGCCCCTACTTCGTCTGGTCCGATGGTCTGGACCGTTCCCATCGCAATCCTTGGAATGTATTTATTTGGAAGTATTGTGCGGCTGACAGTGTTGGGACTTTTAATTTCCTCGGTATAGGCTTGGCAATCGGTGAATTTTGCATAGTACACCTGGTGGGTGTTGTTTACAGGAAACTCTTTCAGGTCTAAAAGATCTTGAGCCGTCAACTTACTAGAGATTTTTAGATAATGTAAAATATGACCCTGAGTTGCTTGAACAACGACTTTTTTAGCGATGTTGGGAAGTAAAATTGTTTCAGGAACAATCTCGTATGGGATGTTTTCAATCGTGGCTGTTCCTGTACCCATCACAAACAAATAGATCTGTTTGTGCCCATCGGCCGGATAGTCGGTGATGACTTCTCCGGCCGTAATAACCACATGTTCAACAGAGATCCCTTCAATCTCATTTTCTAGGAGTGGTTCAGAGTATGGCTGTGTTTGTTCGGGCAACTGTGTTTTTAGATGGACGATTGGAATGTCTTGGCTAAGCATGAGAATGACCTTTTGAAACGGGGTGATTTTAGCGGTTGCTTTGAATGCTTTGAATGTGCTAAAAGTTTTTTCTTCGAACCAATTTTGCCTATAGTTTCTACTTTTTTGTTGAAAGATGCATATTACAAATTATTTAATCAATCAGAATAATCACAATTGGGACAACCTTCTTCGGGAATGGGGGTATTTACTGCCAAACTTATTTTCCTTGTGGCTGGTAAACCTGCTGGGCGACCTTATCATTGTCAATACGGATGATGAGGTTTTATTTATTGATGTTGGGAATGGGACATCTGAGGTGATTGCAAAAAGCCGAGAGGAGTTTATGCAACTACTGAATATAGATGACAACGCCAATCACTGGCTCGCCATCCCATTAGTGGAGAGTTGCAAAGTCAGAGGATTAATTTTGTCAGAAGGGGAGTGTTATGGATTTAAGATGCCGCCGATTTTGGGTGGTGGGTACGAGCCTGAGAATATAGTCCCTCGAAAGCTTGCCTCAAACTATCAGTTTTTGATCCACATACACAACCAAATCAAAGACCTGCCGGATGGGGCTAAGATTAAAATTAGCTTTTCTGATGATGAGGGACAAGAGCCTGAGTAAGCGGGGGGTTAAGCAAAATTGCGTTCGATGATGGGGATGAGCCATGGGGCGAACCGCTGAAGCCGGACCACGTTTCTAGACATGCTGTCTGGGAAGATGTGTAGGTCGTTGGCCTCGATCCCACTGATTGCATAGCGCACTACATCGGCCGGTTTTGTGACCCCGGTCAGGTTGTCTTGTCGATTTTCTTCTGCAAACGATCCGTATTGGGGAGAGTCTAAAATGGGGGTGTCGCTAAAGTAGGGATAAACGGCCGAGACCCTGACATTGTGGGGTTTTAAATCGTCGTTTAAGGCTGTGCTGAACCCGCGTAAGCCGTGTTTGCTGGCCACGTAGGCGCTTAACCCCTTTGTGCCAACCCATCCCGCTAAAGACGAAATGTTGACGATATGTCCGCTCCGCTGTTCAATCATTTTAGGTGAAAAGAGGGCGCATAGGCGCATGGGCGCCATCAAATTCACCTGCATAAGTCGATCCCATGCATCCCGAGGTACTTCGTCGTGACGCCCCATTACCGCAATGCCTGCGTTGTTGATGAGTACGTCGACAGCCCCAATTGCTTGAGACTGCTCGTATAGCTGTTCTGCTCCTTCGGGTGTGCTTAAGTCGCTTGCAATTGCCCCCAACACACGTTGATTATTCACGGATTTGGCATAACTGTCAATTCCGGCCGCATCATAATCGGTCAAAATTACATTGGCCCCTTTCGCCAACATCTGCTCTGTAAAGTGCTGGCCAAAGCCGCCGGTTGCGCCTGTGATTAGAACTGTTTTGTTGCTTAGATTGGTCATGATTAGCCTGCCATATCTATTTCAGCGATTGAGCCGCTCTCAGCCGTCCGGCCCAATTTTTTTAGGATGTCTTGATGCACATCTTCAGTGATTTCGTACTGTGCGGCGATGAAAAAGCTGATGATCACAATCGTAGCTGGTAAGAAGCTGACAAAAATGCGGAGTGTGAGCAACACGGCCGGGTCTTGGGTTGCGGCCGCAACCCCATTGGTCGCTTCCTGAAAGCCAGCCCATCCCAAAATAAAACTGAGTAAGGCCAGTGCCAAGCCACGGGCCACCTTGTTTACAAAGGCAAAGAAGCCGTAGAAAACACCTTCACGGCGCACTCCGTTTTCTAACTCATCATAGTCGATGACATCGGGCAACATGCTGTATGGGACGAGCAAGGCAACGGCCGTGCCACCGCCGCCCAGCACTGCTAGTACAAGGATGATTCCCTCTTGACCCGGCTGAATAAAGAAGACAGAGGCAAAGACGGCGGCCCAAATCCCACCACCGATAAAATAGACAGCTTTTTTGCCGATTTTGGTGCTAAGCCAGCCGTAAAAAATAACAAAGGCCACGGCCGAGAGTTGTAGGTAAACAACCAACAGAACCAGGTTCCCTTCTCCCTCTGGCCGCACCCAATATTGCAGGTATAGCACGATGTAGCTTTGCACAATTGTCACGGCCGACCATGAGCACAAAAAGAGGAGAAACACATGGCGAAACGGCCGAACCTGCATCGAGGACATAAAGTTCTCAGTGATTGACGGCCGAGGGGCATTTTTATCGATTTCTGGATTCCGTTCTGGTGAAAAGGGGACTGGTGCAAATCCGGTGATGAAAATAATAATCATCACGATCCAAGCGGCTTGGAAATAGGCCGCCTGCTGGTCGGCCGCCCCATCGGTTAAAAGCGCAAAGATAATGGTGGCGACTAGTGATCCGATCAGCGAAAAACCGAAGCGGAAAATGTTGATCCGGCTCCGCTCGGAATAATCATCGGTCATTTCGGCCGTCAGTGCTGCATAAGGCACATTGTGCATCGTGTAAAACGTGTCGAGCAGTATCGACACAACGAGGTAGTAGGCGAACAATCCCCACTGTCCAAAGTCCGGTACCATCCAGCTGGCAAAAAACAGTAGCCCCAGCGGGATGGTGGCCGCCATGATCCAGACTTTACGTCGGCCGAAACGATGTTGCGTCCGGTCACTCAGCGTCCCCATAAACGGGTCGTTGATCGCGTCCCAAATTTGTTTGATGAGCAGGATAATGCCGACCATGGCCGGTGTGAGCCCCGCCACGTTGAGCAAGAAGGGGTTAATCAGATAGCCAATCACACCAACAACCGAAGCGGTTGCCATGTCACCAATTCCATAAAAGAGTTTGGTTTTAAGCGGAAGCCGTGAGGGCATTTGGGGAAGTGACGCTTGCATGTTTCCTTTTTTCCTAGTTTTGCAGTGGGCCGCGTACTTAATGAATTTAGCTAAATTTTGAAATTCGCATCAGTTAGTGGGATGGTATTTTGTGCATAACGCTCAGCCAAATCGGTCCGAACTATAGCTCAAGTTTATTGTTACGCAAGATGGGAAAAAGGATGATTATTCTCGTTCTTCAAATCGCAAAATTCCCTCTGGGCTAATCTGAACATCGGGGCATTCGAGCGCCACGCCAAAGAAGTTGATCGGCCGGTAGAGGAAAATCCACGGAGCATCGTCGTGCATCATCCCGTACGCCTCACGATAAACCGCTTGTCGCTCTTTGTCATCGATGGTTGCGGCCGCTTGGTCCAAAAGTTTGTTCACCTCTGGGTTGCTGTACCCTTGCCACCACGGCCCCGCCACATCAGAATTTACCTTCTCGCGCAGAACCCGATAGGTGCTGAGCGGGCTTGAGTCAAAACAGCAGACATCGTGAATTTCTTTGGCTTTGACCATGTGGGCGTAGGCTGGACGATCGTCAAAGTGGTGCAGGGTTACCTCTAACCCTACGGCCGCCAAATCTTCTTGGATGAGTTGGCCCAGCAGCGGGGATTCGTCCGGCAGTGTCATCGGGATATCGATGGCCAGTTTGCCGTCAAATCCGGCCGCTTTTGCCTGTGCCACCAGCTCACGCGCCTTGTCGGGATCATAGCTATACGGCCGCACGCGCGGATCACATCCAAAATGGAGCGGGGTAAGTGGACCGTTGAGCGGAAGTGCACCGCCACCTCGGGCTTGTTGAATCAACCGATCAACGTTGACGGCGTAATTCAGAGCTTGACGCAACGCTTTGTCGGTCCCCGGCCCGGCCGAGCAGTTGATCAAAAAGGCGACGCACAAATTAGATTCGTGCGAAAGCTCCATGTCTACGCTAGCGAGCTGTCCGGCCATCTGTGCCGATAAGTTGGTCACCAATTGCGCTTCCCCATTGTTCAGCGCATCTAATCGTTTTTGTTCATCAGGCTCTGCTTTGATCGTAATCGGTTCTTCGGCTGAAGCTTCGCGGGTGACACACTCAAGAAACGGTTCGAGTAGCACGCTGTCGGCCGAATAGCCACCCAGTCGATAAGGACCACTCCCCACAAACACATCGGGCATATCGCCCAGCACACTTTTTGGCAGGATGGGAATCGCCATCAGTAATTCGCACAGGTCAGCCATTGGTTGGGTCAACTGCATCTCAAACGTAAAATCATCGACGATGGTGTACGTGGCCTCACCCAAGTAGCTGGCCCAAACCCCTTCGGTCCCCAATTCGCCGCCCACCTCGGGTGAGCAGGCCCGTTTTAGATTGGCAACCACATCCTCGGCCGTCATCCCTTCTTCGTTGTGAAAGGTCACATCCGGCCGCAGGCTAAAACGCCAGTGACGGCCGCTATCGCTCACTTCCCAGCTTTCAGCTAACTGCGGCACAAAGGTCCCGTGCAAATCTCGGCGAACCAGTGTGTCGAAAATGGCGGTATAAATGTTCAGTCGATCTTTGAAGTCTGAACACATGTGGGGGTCTGCTAATCGGAGAGAAGGTTGTAGAAC
>JAHDGV010000096.1:13007-17291 GCA_020631655.1 Chloroflexota bacterium
CGAGGATATTTTTGATCGCCTGCGCCACAACTTCGGGCGGCCGTAAATCCCCATCTTCTTTGAACGATCTGAACCGCTCAACGCCGGGGAAATCTTCGGCCGAAACGGAGCGGATGTCCGCTTGCATGTCGGTATCGATGATGCCGGGGCCGATGTTCAATGTTTTAATCGGATTGGCCTGCTCTTTTTGCTCAACCGCCACGCCGCGCACAAAATGTTCGATTCCCGCTTTTGCGCCGCAGTAAAGCGACCAGCCGTAAATGTTACTCACGGCCGCCCCAGATGAAATGTTGACGATGGTTTTGGGACAGTCTACCGCTTGAAACGCCCCGATAAACTGCCGGATGAGCAGTATGGCGCTAGTGTAGTTGATGTTGATGTTGGTGAGGACATCTGCTTCAGAGCTATCTGAAACGATGCCGACGGGGAAAATCGCCCCCGCATTGTTGATAAACAAAACTTCTTCCCAAGCAAGATTGGCCAACTCACTAAAATGACCGCTAACTTTTTTGTCTAAGGTTTCTGGCTCAGCCAGATCCACCGTGATACTGTCGGCCGTCCGGCCGCTACGCGACAGTTCCTTAATCGCATATCCATCATTTTTGAGCATGGTGACCAGTGCGGCTCCTAATCCTCTTGATCCACCTGTAATGATCGCTAGCTTCATTTTTTCTCCTGCAAGTTTTATTAATTAGAAGGCCTCTCAGCGTCAATCATATCATCATTTAATTAGATGCGGAGAAAACAAGCGTTAAAGGTATCAGCAATGTATCAGATGATGGTTTCCGGATCGATAACTTGCATCAAAATACGGTCTCGGACTGTGGTCCGGTACATACAAAACGAGAAACTGAACGCTATGACACAAAAACCATTTGAACTTGGGCTGTACACCTTTGCAGAGCTAACGCCAGATCCGATTACGGGGGAGATGATCACCCCGGCTGAACGGCTAAAAAATCTGCTGGAAGTTGCGGAGTTGGCCGATGAGGTTGGGTTAGACGTTTTTGCCTTAGGCGAACACCACCGGCCGGATTTTGTGTCATCCGCCCCAGAGGTGATTTTGTCCGCCATTGCGGCCCGCACCAGCCAGATCAAGCTGAGCAGTGCGGTCACCGTTCTCAGTTCAGATGATCCTGTGCGTGTGTTTCAGCGGTTTGCTAGTCTAGATTTGCTTTCAGAGGGGCGGGCGGAAATCATCGCCGGTCGGGGGTCGTTTATCGAATCGTTCCCGCTGTTTGGGTACGATCTGCGGGATTACAACGACCTGTTCGCTGAAAAGCTCGATCTGCTGCTCAAAATTCGGGACAACGAACAGGTGTCTTGGCAAGGCAAACACCGGGCCGCATTAAGCAACCAATCGATTTATCCACGGCCGTATCAGGATGAGTTGCCGATCTGGGTAGCTGTTGGCGGCACTCCCGAAAGCGTAGTGCGGGCGGCCAACTACGGCGTGCCGTTGGCTCTAGCCATCATCGGTGGCCTGCCAGAACGGTTTGCACCCTTTGCCCATCTGTATCGGGATGTACTGTCGCGCACCGGCCGGGACCCGCATGAAATGCCCATTAGCATAAACTCCCACGGTTTTATTGCCGATGATCGGCAACAGGCTATAGACGATGCGTTTCCATCCTTTAAATTGATGATGGACAAAATCGGAAAAGAGCGCGGCTGGGGTGGTGCAGGAATGCAAAAGCAAGAATTTGAGGAATCAGCCACGTTGCGTGGAGCAAACTTTGTTGGCAACCCGCAAGATATTATCGAGAAGATTTTGTTCCAGCATTCGATCTTTAATCACAACAGGCTGTTGATTATGCCGGGGGTCGGCACGATGCCGCACGACAAAGTTATGCGGATGGTTGAGCTGTTGGGAACTGAAGTGGCTCCGGTTGTGCGGGAAGAAATCGCAAAACGAACGGCCGAAGCGGTATAGATGACTCAACAACGAGGACTGCTTCAGCAACTGCGAGAACACCCTTCGACCAAGCTGGGCTTGCAGGAGGGAGTTTTAACTCTCCGTAAATTATAAAAAATAACTTTCTTGAGGTAGCGTCATACCCGCGAAGGCGGGTATCTAGTGCCAGATTTAGCGCTGGATTCCTGCCTTCGCAGGAATGACACCGCCCACTAAAAATTTAAGATTCTTGCTTTGCAGAGTATTTAATAGGCCACGTTGCTTAGCACCTCAAGAATGTCAGCGCCATATTTTTTCAACCGATAGGGGCCAGCAATCTCGCCGTACTCCATCAATTCTTCCTGCGTTTGCGGATTTCCTTTGCCTATGTTCCAACACCCTTCTTTGTTTAGGATAATGTCAGAATCGACCCCTCGTTCGCGAGCGCGGGCTTTGCGCCACTCAAGCATCGCATCGTACCGGTCCAAAATATCTTGAGCCGGTTTGGGGTCGCGGCGCGGCCGAACAGGAGCCGGATCTTTTCTGGCCCGCTTAATGGTGCGGAGCACTTGGGTTCCACGACGGCGCACGTACCAGCCGGGCATACCGCGCGTTTTGAACAGATCTTCCATGGTGTCTGGGGGATCGGCCGCAAGTTGCACCAAGCGGCGGTTGTCAAAAATCTTGAACAGCGGCTGGTCAAATTTTTCTGCTTCTTGCTCCCTAAATGCATAGAGCGCTTTGCAGATCGCTTTATTTTGTGGGAGCAGGTCGCGCACCCCGTTTAGGTCCCAAAATTTGTCTGGGTTAAACGAATAATCTGGCAGGTTGACTTTTGTTTGGAGCCAGAACGACTCAACCGCTTCTTCCCAATGGCCGGCCTCTTTTAGTTTGGTGACAAAGTGGTCGCGCAACCGTAGCAGATAATGGGTATCATTTTGAGCATAAGCCAGCATGTCTTCGGTTAAAGGACGTTTGCCCCAGTTGGCCGTTTGAAACTTTTTATCGAGCTTGACTCCAAAGACCCCGTTTAGCACATTGGCCAGACCGATTTTCTCGACCCCCAAAATGCGGGCGGCCCACATCGTATCAAACAGATTCACGACATCCCAGTTATATACTTTTTTGAGCAGAATAAGATCGTATTCGCTAGCGTGAAACACTTTTTCGATATCAGGGTTTTTGATGATGGTGCCCAGTAGCTCCATGTCGATGTCAGATTGTGGGTCGATGATGTAGTCGGTTTCCCCGGCCGTAATTTGAATTAGGCAGACATCCTCTTTGTAAACATACAGGCTATTTGATTCTAGATCGATGGCGATAATTTCGTGCTGATTTAAATGGTCGATGCAAGCATTCCAATCGGTTTGATTATCGATATACGTATATGAAGGGTTGGATGCCATGCTATTTAGTTTGTTCCAAAATTTCCTCTCGATACCATTCCCAGAAGTCGCTAACGCCTTCTAGAACTGAGATAGATGGATTGTATCCTAGTAAGTTTTTTGCCTTGTCAATATTTGCCCATGTTTTTACCACATCGGCCCGGATTTTGGGGGTGTTAACCATATTGGCTTTACCACCGGCAAGTTCTTCAATCATTTCGACAAAGTCGATCAATTTAGTCGGTTCACCCCGGCCGAGGTTGATCACCTCATACCCCAGCGGCCTGTCTAGCGCCGCGACCAGTCCATCAGTTATATCACCAACGTGTGTCCAGTCACGCCACATTTCACCGTTATTGTAAATGGGAATCTGTTTCCCTTTGGTTATGCTGTCCGCAACCAAGTAAGCCATCATGTCCGGCCGACTGGCACGACCATAAACGGTAAAGAAGCGGGTGGCCGTAAAATTTAGCCCAAAAAGGTGATGATAGGTAAATCCCAGCATCTCGGCGGCCCGTTTTGCGGCCGAGTACGGCTGTAACGGCCGATCACACGAATCGGTTTCAACAAAAGGGATTTGTTCGGTTGCCCCATAAATCGATGAGGTAGACGCCATCACAAAGTTCCCAACATCGTTGTGGCGAGCCCCATCCATTAAATGTTGGGTACCGTTGTAGTCTACCTGCACATAATATTCAGGATATTTAACCGCATTCCGGACCCCGGCCATCGCGGCCAGATGGGCAACCGCATCAAACTTTTCTTCCTCGAAGATTTGTAGCATGTACTCCCGATCAGTGATGTCAGCCTCGATCATGCGGAAATTGGGGTACTGTGCCAGCTTGGCCGCGTTCCCTCGCTTAATTTCAACCGGATAGTAATCGTTGAAATTATCTAGGCCAACTATTTCATCTCCCCGTTTGAGTAGTTTTTCTGCAAGATGATGGCCGATAAATCCGGCTGCGCCCGTAACAAGAATTTTCATAGTTCAATTCAGAATTAAAA
>JAHDGV010000610.1 GCA_020631655.1 Chloroflexota bacterium
AGCGTACGGGAACCGGTGCTGTTTGCTCTGGGGTAGGCAGGACGATTGTGAAGTAATCGGCTCCCAAATCATAACAGGCGATTTCTGCCAGTTCGACCAATACCGGCCGGGACTGTGACTCCGCCACAATCGCGATTTGCGACCCTTTTTTGACTCCGTTTAGCGTCAAAAACCGCCTAAAAGATGCGATCCATTTTCCTTCAATTTTTTCTCGTAGCATAACCAATCCTCAAAAACTTTACTGAACAGTTTAGTAAAAGTCTAGCTAAGTTTCTGGGTTATGCAAATGCAAAAAAGAAAGGTCGGCCTGAAACGAGTGAAAGAGGTTTCAAGGCCGACCTGCCAAAAATGTTATTAAGTTGTGTGCGGAGGTAGAATGATTTTCTAGCCTACCAGGGGCTTATCGCAAATCTTGTTTAGGGCTGAACTTTAAATAAATGTCTCAAGTTTTAAAGTTCAGCTGGGTAGGATCGGGATTTGAGTTGGGATAATTATTAAAATCCCGATCCTTAGGATGAGTCTGTTGCTCGAAAAGTAGCGATTGCCTCTCCATTTTCGTCAAACAGAGTCAGCGCATCTCGCAAGATCTCGTAAGTATTTGCGTTGTTCAACACTCCGAAAAACTCAGATTCCCGATCACTGACTCCATCTCCGTCACAAAACATTTCTGTTGAGACGATTTCGCTAAAGCTGATTTGCAACCCATCGATTGTGACGTTTGCACCAAAGCCGTTGCATCCCCCATCACCGCTGGCCGTGCCGCCAGTAATGCTGAAGAAGATATTCTCATCAATCGCCATGCTGACTACGCCAAGATCGGTGCGGGTTGAGTTAAGTACCCATTTTGTGTCTTCGATTCCGGCCGATTCTGGGGCTTTGAAGATCAGTTCCCCTTCACCCGTTTGAACCGTTAGCACCCCATCGACCAGCGAAACCGCCCCGGCCGATTCTAGTGCCTGCAAGTATTTACCAGACAGCTCCATGTCTGCATCTGGGCAAGCCATCATCGTTGAAATAAACGGCCCTTCAACGGTCAGACTGTTATTTTCAAGCTGATACCCGTTGCTATACCGGTTGCATCCATCTGACCCACTGATCATCCCATCGGCCAATTGCATGGTGATTCCATTTGTACTCACATTTGCGCCACCAAATGATTGTAGATCCCAAATTGAACCGTCTAAATCAAGCGCATCAGCGGCTGTTTCCGCTGGCTCTTCTACTTTTTCGGCCGGTTTTTCTGGTTGAGCCGTTGGCGTTGGCTCTGCTGGGACTGGTTGTGAGTCCCCGGGTTCAACCGTTGGGGTGCATGCCCCCAGCGCAAAAATTAACAAAAAGCCGCCAAAAAGAGTGAATAAATTTCTAAATTGTTTCATTTTTTCCTGTTTGCAAAACTCAATCCCTATTCAGGATTAGAGTTCAAATTCTTAAAATTGGGCAGGCCTTGTTCTAAGCCTACATCAGTTAAAACGGCCAACTATCAAAAAAAGTTCCACCAAGCCTCAAACTGTTTTTAACCTGAGTTCAGAGTTTCAAAATAGGTCCGGACTCCCTGTCATTTGGCCCAACGAACTGACGCCTTGGCAAGATTAACAGGCCAATGACTGGGAGTTTCGTGCAGAACTCCCAGTCACCGACCGATTTTTCCCGATCACAAGCTGTTCCCATCGGTCATGTGACAGGGAGATTAGCTACAATCATCTAATTCCGAACTCAGGTTTTTAGTTCGACATCGAAGCAAAGTTGAGATATAAAGTCAGCCACGACCAGTTTACTGTTCCAAACTGATCACACCTAATCATGCGCGTTTCTGAATCCCTAATCAACGAAGAACATGACATCATGGAGCGGGTCTCCGGCCTACCAATTGACCCACTGGCGCTGGCTGTCATGTCGAACATTTGGCGCGCCAGCCAAGCGTTCCGGAACGAGATGGAACAGCAAATTCTGCGAGACTACAACCTGACATTCAGCAGTTTTTCTACCCTTTTTATCGTTTGGATCTGGGGGCCACTCGAGATGTCCGCGATTGCGGCGTCCCAATCTGTGGCCCGTTCAACGATCTCTAGCACCGTGAACGGACTTGAGAAAAAAGGGTGGGTAAAACGGCTTCACATGGGCAAAAACGGAGACGGCCGCTCGATTAAAGTCGAGCTCACCAAAGACGGCCGGACCTTAATTGAAGAAGTGTTTCCAAAATTTAATTCAGGCGAGAAATCGTTTGTCGAAGCCCTGACCACCGAGGAAGCGGAAACACTTGCGTATCTTCTACGCAAATTGTTGAAAGCAAAAAACCAATAGACTGACAATCAAAAATTGAGTTTGACAGTTTAATCTTTATTCAGTATAACAAAAGTAGTTCGACATCGAACTACTTTTAGATTTAATAATTTAATTTGTTCTAAAAGAGGAAAATTCTCATGAGTGAATATAGACGTGTACGCGCCATGTTTCCCGACCATCTGGGCATCGCCCGGGGGAAATATCTTCCATCCCATTTAGCTGAAAATGGAGCTGGATTTTGTATTACCACCTTTGCACTAACCTATGACAAAGACATGTTCCCCACGGCCGTATCCCGATTGCTAGACGGGCTACCCGATATGGATCTGTCATTTTCAATGGACGATGTACGGCCGTCATGGCACGAGAACACCGATATGGTCGTTGGAGATATCACTTTCCATGGGGAGCCAATCGGGGCATCACCCCGCACTGTTCTCAAAAAAGCGATCGCTGATTGGAAGGCGCT
>JAHDGV010000611.1 GCA_020631655.1 Chloroflexota bacterium
GCCATCCAACTGCCCAAAATAAAGAGCAATACCAGCCCGGCCAAGCCGGTAAGGCCGGAAATGGTCAACGCCTGCCCCCGCGTGGCTGAATCAATCACGGCCGTCGATTGCCCGGCCAGAACATACAGATACGGATCATCGGTAAAGCCAACGACCCGGCCGACGTAGACAAAATCTTCGGCCGTTTCTGTGTATTCAACCGGCTCGGTCATCCCTTCGGTGTCTAGATTAATCAGCAACTGCTGAACCTGCGGGTCGTCGCTCGGCCCATCCCCAAACTCAAACAGCACCCGCTCACTGCGTATATCCCACACAACCAGATTTTCAAATTTTCGGTCGGCCGTGGTGACGATGCTACTAAAATCTTTCTGAACGAGCTCAGCCTCAAACGCTTCATAAATTTGATCGCAGATAAACGAGTCGTCGTTGTCGCCATCTAATAGTTCCTCTTCAAACTCACCTTCCAAATCTAGCTGATCCGCAATAAACAAACATTCCTCGATGGGAATATCACCGCAGTCAAACCCCTCTTCCTCAAACAGCTCACTGAAAAGCGCCTCCAGCTCCTCAAGCTCGGCCGGGCTCAAATCATCGACCAAATCACACATCCAATTATCAGATGCATCGATAAGTGCCTCTTCCAGTTCATCTTGCGCCTCATCTGTCTGGTCGATGAGATCCATCTCAAAGTCAAGCTCTTCGACTCCCCGGATTTGGGCGGCCGACACGACATAGACGATCCCGGCCGCCATTAGGATGAGCAGGAAGTAGCTGAGGAAAAGTCGTGTGCGGAATGAGACGTTCATTGATTTCTCGTAGGGGTCGAAGGGGGCTGGCTCAACTGGGCTAAGCTAAATCAAAATTGGTTCAGCCCCCTTCGACCCCTACCCAGTGTTATTCATCCTTTTGAAAAATGTACCCAACATTGCGGACGGTGCAGATGATTTCCGGCTGGCTCGGGTTGTCCTCTAGTTTTTCGCGCAACCAGCGGATATGCACATCGAGCGTGCGGGTGTCACCCAGCCAATCGGTCCCCCACACTTCGTTAAAGATGGTGGCGCGCGTCACCGGCTTCCCGGCCGATTCCATGAGCAGGGCCAACAGCTCAAATTCTTTGTGGCGCAGGGTCAACGGTTCCCCATTTTGGGTCACCTTGCGCATTTCCAAATCAAGCGTTACGGTGCCAACTTCCAGCCGCTGTTCTTTTTCGGCCGATTGGGTGTCAAATGCCACCCGGCGTAGCAGTGCGTTGATCCGAGCGATCAGCTCGTTGGTGCTAAACGGCTTGGCCATGTAGTCGTCCGCCCCCAGCTCAAGGCCGGTGATCCGGTCAAACTCATCGTTTAAAGCGGTGAGCATCAAAATCGGTACCACACTTTTTTCGCGGATCGCTTTGCACACTTCCCAACCATCCATCTCCGGCATCATCACATCTAAAATTACCAGATGGGGCTTTTGCGTCAGGGCCATCTCGAGCCCTTGTTTGCCGTCGGCCGCGGATTGCACCTCGAACCCTCGGCTAACCAGCCTGCGCTCAAGCGGCTCTCGAATCGATTGGTCGTCTTCCACCAGAAGTAGTCGTGTCATACGGCAAACCATACGCTAACCATCGCCTACATTCAAGCAAATTAGGAGATTTAAGCCAGATTTAAGGTAGGACGGCCGAATTGTGATGAATTCGGACCATGGCTCCAACTATTAGGAGTCGTTGGCAGATACCTTAGTCCTACTTTCGAGAATCAATACCCTATGTTTGGAGAAATGCCCTATGCGGTTAAATCAAAGACGCTCACAGAATCAGAGCTACATTTCTAATGTGTACAAGATGTATCTTTGGAAAAAATGGATGCTATTGCCCGCCATCATTTTGACAATTCAAGCCTTACTTGCATTTACCAACTTACTTTTGTGGGGAGGTCATCCCTACTATTTATTGAGCGCCAGGTTTCTGCTAGAGGGGTTATTTTATTGCTTGATCGTCATTGTTCCATGGATCTTTTTTCTGGCACAGCTTAGGTTTTATTTTTTAGAATGGAAGCGGCCGATGGACCCCCTGTTTACGAAAAAGGTTTGGATTGTTTCAGTTATTCTCAATTTGGGTGTTGGGCTTGTGATCGTATCATATGCTCTATTTATTCTCCGAATGATTCTTGAAAATCCCATTCTCTATTCAGAGGGGAGTTTTAGAGGCTTGAGCGGATTGCTTGAATTAGTTTCGAATGAATTTAATGCTTTTTTTGGAACAGGTGATCCACTGAAGGCTATCCTTTTTTTTATTGCGGCAATTCCTTTTTTTGCCCTGTTCATGCTGTTAATTTCAATATTTGTGACGCTTTTTAGGTCAATAAAAGCGTTGCAGTTGCATACCCTTGCCTGGTAGTGGACTCAGCTCAGATATATATATTGGTGGCGTTTACTGAGTCAAAATCCCTCTATTTAAACCTCAGTCCTTTGCTATTTGAATACGGAGCCTACAGCTTCATTTTGTTCGCTGTTTTGCAGGGCCAACTAACCAATTTAAACAAAATTTAAAGTACCCCGGCCGGTTTTTAAACTAAGCCGGTTGTTATTTTAGATTGAGCCTGCCGTTTTTAAGTTGGAGTTCAAGCAAAGGGCCTTGTGAGAGCTTAAAGTTTTAAGTGTGAAGTAAGAAGTGATCGACCACCCCCAATTTATAAACAGGGTAGGCTGAGCGTCGCTACGCTTACGAGCCAATCGAAGATTGGCCAGCTTGCTCGAAGCCGAGATCGCA
>JAHDGV010000612.1 GCA_020631655.1 Chloroflexota bacterium
TACCGGCGACCTTCGTACAGAATGATGTCTCCGGGGCTTTCCTCAAGACCGGCCAACATCGATCCCAACATCACAGCATCAGCACCAGCCGCCAACGCTTTCACCAAGTCACCGCTGTACTTGATCCCCCCATCTGCAATCGATGGGATGCCGTGTTTACGCGCCTCGGCCGCACATTCAGCCACGGCCGTGATTTGCGGCACACCTACGCCGGAGATGATCCGGGTGGTACAGATTGACCCTGCGCCCACACCGATTTTGATCCCATCTGCACCCGCCTCGATTAAAGCCCGAGTTCCAAGTGCCGTTGCCACGTTCCCCACAATCAGGGCGATTTCAGGATAGCGGCGTTTGACTTCGGCTGTGGTTTCGAGAACTTTACCGCTGTGGCCGTGGGCCGTGTCAATCGAAATCACATCAACCCCAGCTTTGACCAGCTCTTCCAAACGAGAGAGCCCTTGCTCGCCTACTCCAATCGCGGCCGAACACAACAAACGGCCGTTTGTGTCTGTCACCGCACGCGGGTAGTCCAACTTTTTAATAATGTCTTTTACAGTGATTAGACCCTTGATCTTGCCACTGCCATCGGTCAACAAAAGTTTCTCAATCCGATGCTCATGCAAGATCGCTTGAGCATCTTGCAACGACGTCCCAACAGGGGCGGTGATCAACCGATCCTTGGGTGTCATGAAGTCGGTCACCGGCTGGGGACCTGGTTCAACAAAGCGAATGTCACGGTTGGTCAACAAGCCAACCAAAGATCCGTCCGGCTCGGTAATGGGCACACCCGAAATTTTGTAGCGTGCCATCAGTGCTTCAGCATCGGCCAGTGTGGCGTTGGGCGACAGGGTAATCGGATTCACGATCATTCCTGCTTCAGATCGTTTTACTTTGTCGATTTCTTCCGCTTGGTGCTCGGGTGACAAGTTCCGATGGATCACGGCCAATCCCCCCAAACGGGACATGCCGATACCCATTTTGGCTTCAGACACAGTGTCCATAGACGCGGCCAATACCGGAATATTCAAACGCATCCCGCGGGCAAAATTGGTGCTTAGGTCAACTTCGGCCGGTAAAACGTGTGACTCTCCGGGCAGAAGAAGCACATCATCAAATGTTAGGGCCTGTCGTTGAAATCGGTTCAAAATCTCATCCATTATGGTTCTCTCCGTTAATAACTATCAGTTTTTAGCTAGCACAATGCCTTGGAACAATTTCCGTTTAGAACTCTAGGTCATCCCAAGGATCGAGTCAGGTTATTTTTTGTTTGAAAGATGGGTCGTTGTAGGGGGGCCGAATGCTTCAGCTGAAGCTGAAGTTTTTCAGCTAGGGTTAAAAAAAAGACCCAGCCGAAGCCGGGTCTTTTTGGTCATGTTTTTAATTAGTCACGTTTGCGCGCGGGCTTGTAAACGCGCCCTCGGCCGCCGACCTGTGCCAGCGCCGAGCCACCGTCTGAGCTGGCGATGGTGCCGGTTGCCAAAAGCAACACGTACACACCCACAAGTGCAACGATGATGGCCACCACCATCGACCAAGTGATTGGGCTGTTGCCAATGCTTGGCTGGTCCGGCCGGAACAGCTCGATCCACGCACGGTTACCGCCCCACCACAGCATAAAGAAGCCAAAGCCAATGCCGGGGGTTACGTTGTCACGATTGCGCCGGAAGTAGATCATCATAATTGCAAACCCGATTAGGAGTGCAACTGATTCATAAAAGAAGGTTGGGTGGAAACGGGTTCCAGCTGGCAAAGATGCATATTCAGCAATAGGGCGGCTAATCAGCAGTCCCCAGCTGTCTGATCCGGTAGGAGGACCATAAAGCTCTTGGTTAACAAAGTTACCCCACCGGCCGATGCCTTGCGCTAATAAAATTGTTAATCCAGCAACGTCGGCGTAGTCCCAAACAGCAAGCTGGCGGCTACGAGCCCAGAAAAAAGTGAGCAATGCGGCGCCAACAAAGCCCCACATAATATTTACACCACCGGCGCGGAAGTTAAATACTTCTGCGAAGCCGCTGTACTGGGTACCGTTTGCCAAGTTATCTTGAACTACATATCCCAAACGGGCAAAGATGTAGCCCGAGATCACGGCGATCAAAAGGCCATTGTAGTAATCATCGGCCGAGTAGCCGCGACGTTCAATTTCGCGGCCGGCAAGAAAGGCACCCAATCCGATTCCGATGGCGATCAAGACACCATAGGTGTAGATTGCAAATCCATCGGCACCGGTATTCCACACCATACTACCATCTGCAAAGCTCGGATACGGAATCCGAAACAGAATGATAGGGAGTAATTCCTGTAACTGATCAAAAAACATGTTTCTTCCTATTTTTCTAGCTTTATCAGCATTTCAGCTCGTTCGCTTTGCTCACTTTCAGCATTTCAGCCAGTCGATCAAAACTGTAACTGGTTCGGCTTGATCGTAATAGCTGATTGGCTGAGAACGAGCGCAGCGAGTGTGCTGATCGGCTGATTAACTGCCCTGAGTTTAATCAATATACCCAAGTCCCCGCAAGTGTTCTAGCATTTGTGGGTCTTGTTCTAACTCTAATGGAACCCCAGCGAGCAAGTTATCACGCTGATTTTCGAGCGTGCCAACCATGCGGTTTAGCTGTTGGTTCAATTTTTTTGTCAGATCATCATTGTCTGACATGATCGATGTCAATTCAAGCTGATCGGCCGTCAGGTCAAAGACCTCATCCGGTTCATCCGCCACTTGAATCAATTTTTTATCTTTTTCGACGATGG
>JAHDGV010000613.1 GCA_020631655.1 Chloroflexota bacterium
GTGGCCGATTTTGTGATGGCTGATTTAGAAGGATTGATCCTGCAGACGGATGGTTGATCGTTGCATTTAAAGCCTTAAGAGCGGAATCTATTCGGATGACCTACGATTAACTGATGTATCTAAAAACGATGGTACGATAAATTTTATGACTGTAAAAGAATCAAAAATTGTGAAGATGGCTTCATCGGTGCTACTGATGATTATTCTAGCTGCGTGTGGCAGCGACAATGAGCCTGCGCAAGTTGAACCAACGGTTACTAAACAAGAGGTGTCTGTTATTGAGCCAACGCCTGAGCCGTCGGCTACCCCGACAGTGCAGCCGGAGCCAACATCGAGTTTGCCAACTGAAACAGCAACGCCTGAGCCCACGAAAATACCTCCCCGTACGCCACAGCCGACAGACACTTCTAAGCCGACTTCTACAGCAACACCGGATACCCGAGAAATTTTTGACGCGGCCGACTTTGACTTTCCATGGACCCAACCAGACCCGGAGCGATCGGCCGCCCAGCGACAAAATTTGGTCGATTTGCCCAAGATCGGAACCCCGATCTCTAGAGGACAATTTTATCTGTCACCAGAAAATATTGATCAACTAACTGAACTGGCGGTGTGGGGCAAAGGAGTTATTTCGGATGCTATTTACACGGCCGGGGGTGATCAAATTGTGGTTGTGACCAACTTGGGCCTTTATCTTTATGATGCACAAACGGCCGAGCAGATTTTGTTTCGGCCAGCTTCACACCAAGTTGTGGCGATGGCACATTTGCCACAAAGTCAGCTGGTGGCGCTTAGTATCCGATCAGATCAACCCCGAATAGAGTTGATTGACGCACAATCGCTTGAACCGCAAACTACTTTGCCCCTTCAATCTACCGAGGCTCCTAGAAAATTGCATGTCTCTACCGATGGAGAATGGCTTGTGTCTTTGTCTGATTGGGTTGAAGGATGGGATACCGCAACATTTGAAACTGTTTTTGCGCAGGAACAAATGGAACTCACAGGGGAGGACTCTGAACTGCGAGGGGTGAGTTTTGCGGCCGACACCAAGGAAATCTTCTTTCTTGTCGATCAAATGATTCAGCGCTGGGCCGTTGACAATGGCTTACTTGAGCTGCGAGAGATGGTGCCTTTCATTCCAGAATACAAAGATTTTGATTCCGATGGTCTTCGTAAGCTATTTGACCAGTCCGAGAACATGACAGTTTCCCCAGACGGCCGCTATTTGGCAGCTTCCTATTGGTGGAGTGATTGGATATTAATTGTTGATACCCAAAATGGGGATGTGATTTTTCAGTTTGATGTTCGGAATACGGAATCTGCTCAATCTTTTTTACCTACAAAATCAAAAGGGGTTGGATTAAGCAAAGTGCGAGAACTCTCGCCTGGATTAACAGGGCCGGGTGTGCATGTGACCAATGAGCTTAGATTTAGCGCTGATTCACAGAGTATCTTTGTGGCTAGCAGGTCCCTTGAAATAGAGAAATGGGATCTTACAAATGGGTCTCGTGAGATCTTTTTAGAGAATGCTGGTCACTTGGTTCGCCTTTCTCCTGATCAACAAAGAATGGCTGCTGTTAACCACCATTTGACCCAGTGGGGCATTGACCAGGGTGTTTTTCTTTCGGTTCTCAAGCAGCACACCGGCCGCATCACAGATGTTCGGTTTGTCCCTGGTTCGAATCATGTTGCGATCGCTTCTGGTGATGGTTTTGTCTATTTGCGTGACCGACGAAACGGCGCTTTGGAATCTAGTTTGCGCGGCTTTAATGGGAATAACGGCTGGTTTTTTACCCCTACTGTTGCGGGTATCGCGATATCGGCCGATGGTAAGCGCCTTGTTGCGGCCGGAGGCGATTTGGCAACAGTTTGGAATCTAGCAGACTACTCAACATTAAGCGCAAGCGATCTTGGCCCATTCCCACCGATTGATGTAGCGGTGTCGGCTGATGGAAAGTTTTTCGCAACAAGCGGCTATAATCGTGGTTTACAAATGTGGGAAGTTGAGCCGGAAGGGAGTGAATGGGTAACGTATTCAAATGACCTTGTATCAAGATTTGATGGCCGCATTTGCTCAACAGAATTTTCTGAGGCCCATATGGCCTTTTCTCCGACCATGCCACAGCACTTCGCCTGTAGCTATCATAATTGGGATGGTGAACCGATATTGGAGATTCGGGCCCCGATTGAACAGGCAGATTTGAGTTTTAATATCAATGCGCCCTCTTTTGAATTAGCTGATCATTTTGTTTCGGCCCTTACTTATTCAGATGATGGATCAAGGCTGTATGGGATTATGCAGAATGTCGTGGTGCCTGTTCGCAAAGGTGCAGATGAGATCGAAGATCGCAACATAGACTATGTGTCAGTATGGAATATTTCACCAAATGGAGATTATCAATTGTCAGTTCAGGCGCCTCTACCCTCCGCGGGGAACCGTCGCTTCCCAGACCGTAGATTAGACGCAGATCCGCAAAACCAGTTTGTAGCCATTAGCCATTCTCGTTGGGGCCTATTGTTTTTGGACATTGATACGGGTGAGGTTATCCATCATTTTCCCCATATTCTAAACCCCACGGCCGTGGCAATCTCAGACGACGGGCTTTATTTAGCTGTAGGTACCGCTGCCGGTACAGTACACCTTTGGGGTGTTCCATAACCTATTTTGTTGATTGAGCCATTCATTTCACTGTAAACATCTTTTACATTTGAGCCCGACATCGTTAAAATTTGCCTA
>JAHDGV010000097.1:0-13421 GCA_020631655.1 Chloroflexota bacterium
CGTTCTGATTTGCCAAACGGATGCTGTAGAGCGGGTTATTTCTTAAAGTAGCTTCAGGGTCAGGCAAGTTGAGCAAGATCTGGTAATTTCCTGTAGTCAAATTAGAGGGTAGCTCAACTTGAATGTTTAATTCACTTGTAGTACCCGGTTGCCAAAATCTTGGATCTAAGTTTAAGGGTAGGGGGATAACAGAATTGTCTACTTCATTTTTTAGGATTAGTTCAACATCACGTGGGTTGTAAGGGGATGCGTACCCATCATTACGCAGAGATAAATTGATTGAGATTGTTTCACCGGCCGCGGCCGACGTCGGGAACGATCCAGAAATCAACCGAAAGCGATAGCCCAACCGGGCTTCTATTTCGTCAAAACAGCCCTCGTTGCGCCAGCCATCAAGCACATCAATCAAATAACCGTTGTGCAGGGTGCTCCAGCGCATCCGCTCAAGCTCAGCTTTTGCGTTTTCACACCCGATGTATGGCTGAGCTCGCTCGTCAGCATTGCACGTCTCACCTCCCATCACCACATACAAGTTGTCCGCACTCAAATAATCTTTGATTGCATCTATCTCATCTTGCCCTGAATTGGGCCAGTAGGTGCCAAAATCTGTATCAGAAGCTAAAAAGCAGTCGTTTAGGGCTCCCATACGAGCTTTTTGACTGCCGCTGTAAACTTCTGCGCCGTTTGGAAGCGGCTCGTTGCCGTACAGCTGTTGTTTGTAGAGTGGATACCGCTGGGTAGCCATCCGATTTTCTGGCAGAACCTCAAAGATTTTATCTACGATGGCCCGTGTATTATCGTTGATCTGCCGGCCGTTTGATTCATCCACATGGTTGTTAGATGAGCTATGCCATTCTCCCCAAGCCCCGATAAATCCAAGATTCATATAGGCGATGACATCGCTATTGGCCTGCAAAATCGGCTCAAGCTGGTCTAAATGCGCCAAGATTGTCTCTAAATCAGCATCAACTGCATCTTGGTAGTTTTCTGAGGGAAAGTTGTAGGCAAAACGGGGAATAACCTTGACTCCTGCCTCGCGTGCGGCCCCAAAATTTGCCTCCATCGTGTCGAGTGCTTCTTGGCTAATCGGCCGGTCAACAAACTCATCGATTAAAAAGTAGAGCCGAATCAGTGTCACGTTATCTTGTCTCAATTCGCTCATGTCTAGAACTGCCATTTGATCATCTCGCCACAGCGGGGCGTTTTGATCAAACATGCCACGCTCAGGGTTCGCAAATTTACTAGTCTCTTCTTCGTAAGTGATAACTTGCCTATCTGATGGTGGTTTGACGATGACGGGAAGAAAGCTTGAATTGCTTTCTTGGCCAAACAGAGTGACTGAAAACCATAGGGCCGCAGTCAAAAGTGTGGCAAATGCGAGTGCGCGTGTCAGGGGTTTTGATTTCATTTTTCCTCTACTTACTATAGAGGATATTAGCAAAAGACCGCTCTTAATCAGTCATTTGAATGACAAGGGGTTAAATTCTTTAACCAAATGGTTATTTACGCAGACGTTCGCTGATGGCTCGAATATGTTTTGGGCCTGTGCGGCAACATCCCCCAATTAATGCGGCCCCCATCCGGCGCCATTCACGCACGGCCGTGCCAAACTCTTCAGGATGGGTTGTTCCGTGCCAGCAGTGGGCTTGTGCATCCCACGTTTCTCCTGAGTTTGGATAAGCGATGATGGGCAAACTGGTTTGTTCTTGGAATTGGTTGATGATCTCAGGCAAATACTGCGGTGGTGTGCAATTTACCCCTACCCCGACAAAATTCGCGTAGTCAAATAGCAGTGATTGAATATTACTCAACTTTGTTTGATCTGAAATAGATTGAGAGTTATTAAAAGTAAAACAAAGCGCCGCCTTCACCATTGATTGCCCCTCGGCCGATTCGGTTACAAGTTGATGGTACGCCTGCGCTTCTAACAAAGAGGGGACTGTCTCGCACAGCAGAAAGTCCGCATCTGTCTGGGCTAACAAGTTCCAGCGCGGCCGGTGAAAATCAGCCAATTCATCCACTGTTAGCCCATAATCTCCTCGGTATTCCGACCCATCTGCCAAATAAGCACCATAGGGGCCAACGCTGGCCGCAACCAACGGCCGTTCCCGATTTGTGTGATTGGTCTTCACGCTCCAAAACTCATCTCGGGCCTCTAAAGCCAGCCGAACGGCCAAGCGCATGAGTTCGGCCGATTCGGTTTGTGTTAGCCCACGCGCTTTTAATCCCTGAAATGTCGTTTGGTACGTTGCCGTAATGATGCAGTCGGCTCCAGCATACAAATAATCAAGATGCACCTGACGAATTACATCAGGGTTTTCGAGCAGGATTTTACCCGACCACAGTGGGTCATTTAGATCAAATCCTCGGTGCTCAAGCTCGGTGGCTAAGCCACCATCCAAAATCAGTGTTTTGCCATCTTGTAAAAAGGGTTCAAATATCGGATCAATTTTCATTTGCATAGGGTTAGGTAACTCCCATTGGATGGGATGGAATTTTTGGGAAGAGGATGTCCATCAAAACAAAAGCTTCAGCGTTCCCATTGCAGTCTACCCGCACATGGTTCAGCTCTTGAAACGATCTGTGGCCACAGATTAGCTGAATAAATTCCGGCCGGGTACAAACCATATCGCCACCCTGCATGATTTTTGTTTCATACGGCCGCATCTCAGTAATTTTTCCATTTTCAAAGACGAGTTCCAGCTTTTCTTCATACATATTGATTTTGAACGGGCCGGAATGGCCAACCATCACGCTTTTGGCCAATCTGCGCTCTAAAACCGGTTGAATCTGCTTTAAAAACGCCGGAATATCCGGAATTCGAATGTACCATGCGTATGAGTTGGTTTGTTTCCCAGCCTGATTGCCTAAGGCTCGGTAAATTGCATGGTCCTGTCCAAAGTAGAGAATCAACCGCTTGTTGATATTTGATTCTTCTCCGGCCGTCTTTTTGTCTTCAATGATTTGAGAAATGTGGCGATGAATCGCTCGGGTTGCGTACAGTCCAAACTCCCGCATCGATTGTGTAGGCTCACACCCAAGTTCGTTGATCGTGACACCTACGGGCCAAATTACATAGCCTAAATAGCCAACAGGTATCCCATCCTTCTTGGTAATTAGCCAGAATTCTTTGTTGTAAATCGAGTTATCAGAACGGCCGTTTAGCTCGTATTCCCACTGTTCGGCCGATCTTTGGCTGTTTAGCAGATAATCTTTGCCATGCTGAGCATAGTAAGTTTGTAAAAACGGGATGTCGGCCGATGTGGGTCTGCGCCATTCAAATTTTTCATCTTCAATAGCTATTTTTCGCAAATTTCCCGGCCGATTCCAATCGTAAAGCCTCGATCCACCCAAATCGACCGCGTGTGTATAGCCAAACATCCGGTAATACCAAGGAATCCCTGTGATCACCTGCATCAAATCCCCATTTTTTGCAGACATTTCGTGTAAAACTTTAAACTGCTCCCGCACCAGCCCTTTTTTGCGCCACTTTTCGTCTGTTCCAACAAGCTCGGGTCTCCCCACCTTAATCTCAACATCTTCGTACAACCATACTTGGGGCACTAAACATGTAGATGAAACGATCTCCCCTTCTTCGGTCTCAACAATTAAAAAGTCTTCTAACTGGGTTGTTGGATGAGAACCGTTCATTAAATCAGCCGTCCATGCAACGATTTTTCCTTCCTCTCCCGGTTCTTCATGGATACGGCCGTTGAATGCGGCTAAGTTTTCAATATCTTCGGTAGTTGCGATCCTGAGCCGCACTCCATTTTGTAATTCAGATTTCATAGTCCATAATTAGGGGTATTGAAGCTTGAAAAAGTCTCTAAAATGTATTAACTATTGATAAACGTACATCTTTTCTTCACAAGTTTACGTAAATATAGTTGTATTAATTGATTTCTGTATGGGGAATACCCCATTTATACACTAGTTTTGGAGGATTGTATCCTTATGTTCGGAAGTTTTGGACCTTATCTCTTATTTGTACTCCCACCGTTCCTTTTAGGTCTATGGGCGCAACGACGCGTCCGCGTTAATTTTGAAAAATACTCAAAAGTTGGCACAACGGCCGGTATGACCGGTGCAAAAGTTGCTCGCCAAATGTTAGATGCAGAGGGTCTTTATGATGTAAAGGTAGAGCGTGTTGCTGGAAACCTGACTGATCACTATGACCCACGTGGCAAAGTATTGCGCTTAAGTGAAGCCACGCACGATTCTGTTAGCGTAGCCGCGGCCGGAATTGCGGCCCATGAAATGGGTCACGCTTTGCAAGATGCAAAAGGGTATGGCCCTCTTGTGTTGCGGAGTGCCCTGGTTCCAACCGTAAACATCGGTAGCCGCTTTGGCACTTGGATGTTCATGGGTGGCTTGCTACTAACGAGCTTCTTGGGATCTCAACTTGGATTCTATATCGCTCTTGCCGGCCTGGGTCTTTATACCCTCGTGGCACTCTTCTCGGTAATCACATTGCCAGTTGAGTTCGATGCATCGCGTCGGGCTAAAGCCTTGTTGACCGAACACGGTATCTTGTACAAAGATGAAATGGAAGGGGTTGACGCAGTTTTGAATGCAGCAGCACTAACCTATGTAGCGGCCGCGATTCAGGCGATTTCTCAGGTTCTATACTGGGCATTCATCTTATTTGGACGTCGTCGTTAGTCAAATCCAACCGACAATTTAATCTAATTTAACCAACAGGGTACAAATTTTTGTTTGTACCCTGTTTTATTTTTATAGATCGAAAAGGGTTTATATTAAAATCAAGCGGGAATAAGTTGCCTACGGCCCACGGGTCACTGATAATATCAATTCTGCAATCAACACATTCACAGGAAAGAGAAATGAAAAAATCGATACTCATACTTGTTATCACGCTCTTACTCGCGTCGTTTACGGCCGTCTCATTTGCGTCCAACCTCTCGTTCATTCAATCGGACACGGTCATTTTGCCAAACCAAGATGACGATGAGGGAGAAGGAGAAGGTGAGGAAGAAACTGCAACGGAAGAAGAAGGCGAGACCAGCGAGGAAGAAAGCGAATCTGATTCTGAACAAGCAGATGAGGGCGGAGAAGAGGAGTCTGAAAGACAAAATCAAGATCTCATCCTGAATGCAGAAGAAGGCGGCTTGGTCAGCATGACCGGCTTCGTGACCTACACAAATCCATTTTTTGGAGCAGGGACAGTACAGCCACTTGTGATTTTAGAAGATCAAACAGGGTTTGTAGACCGAAATCGGGTTTACATTTTTCCACTTGAATCACAGGTTCTAGGTCAAATTACCAGCGACTTCAAATCATCTCCATTTTCGTACAGCATGGTGCTACCAATTGAGCCACGCGGCGGCGAACGTGATGTTGATAACGACGGCGTAGATGAGCTTGGTGTTCAAATTTATGCTCCAGCTTATTGGGACAACACGTATGGTGGTCCTTTCCTAGAAGAACGTGACATGTCTGGTGGCGGTTGGTCAACGGCTTATGCCTCAACCGTAACCAGCACAGAGCTTGGCCAAGAACGAGAAATTATCGGCGGCAAGTTTGTGGTTTATGCACCAGACGACCAGCAAAGCTTCCCAATCAATTTTGGTGAAGATGGATTGCTGTTCACCGGTGACGAACAAGAGGTAGTTGACCTTCCGGCCGGCTGGACAACGGTTAACCTAGATACGGTACCGTTCACTTTTGACCGCTCACGTAATCAAAACATCCCTCTGCTAGAGCCAGAAGGTGCAGCCCTTATCGATTTTTCAGACCTGTCTTACACCGAAGCGTTTGACGCACTGGTAGAAGAATTCCGCGAAAGCTATGCCTTTACAGACATCAAAGGGCTAGACTGGGATGCGTTGAAAGAAGAGTACATGCCACTGTTTGAAGAGGCCGAAGAAGATGGATCTGCAACTGATTATCGTCGTGCGCTTCGTGCGTTCTTGTGGGAAATCCCAGACGGGCACGTAAGCGGCGGGTTTGTTCAAGGTGACTTTGTTGAGGCGATCAGCGGGGGTATCGGGATGGGTATCCGTGATGTAGATGACGGCCGTATTATCGTCAATTACTTGCTAGATGGCGGCCCAGCGGCCGATGCAGACATCTTGCTAGGTGCTGAGATCGTAGCGATCAACGGTTTGACCGCTACAAACCATGTGGATGATTCTGTAGCATGGTCAGCCCCATTCAGCACCGATCACGTTGAGCGTTTGCAAAAATTGCGTTACGCAACCCGCTTTGAAGCCAACTCAGACATCGAAATTGCATACATCAATCCTGAAGAAACTGAAGTGATGACAGCTACCCTGTCAACGGTTCAAGAGTTTGACAGCTTCTCGCAATCCTCATTCTTCACCGGCCGGACCGGTCTAGAGCTTCCTGTTGAATTTGAGATTCTAGACGAAGGGATTGGCTACGTTGAAATCACCGGATTCTTGGACAATCAGTTGCTCACAATCCAATTGTGGGAGCGGATGATTCAAAATTTGAATGAAAACAACATCGACTCTTTGGTTATTGATATGCGTCAGAATGGCGGTGGCTTTGGCTTCCTAGCCGACATGATGGCGGCTTATTTCTTTGATGAGGCGCTAATCACCGGTAACTCTGAACAGTTTGATGAAGACTTGGGTGAATTTATTACCAAGCCAGAAAACGCACGCGGATTTATTCTGCCACCAAATCGTGATCTCTATTACGATGGGCAAATCACGGTTCTGGTTGGACCGGCATGTGCCAGTGCGTGTGAGTTCTTCAGTTTTGACCTAACCTTGCAAAATCGCGCCGTCATCGTCGGTCAATACCCATCGGCCGGACTCGGCGGTGGTGTCAACGACCTGCGTATGCCTGAGGGTGAATCGGTCCGTTACACCGTTGGCCGTGCAATTGGTCCAGATGGCAACATCCACATCGAAGGGATCGGTGTTCAACCGAACATCGTTGTTCCTGTAACTGAAGAGACGCTCTTCACTGACGAGGATGTCGTTCTACAAACAGCCATCGACTATTTGCAAGGTGACATCGAATTCGAATTCCCTGAGCCTGAGCCAGCAGAAGAGGATGAAGATTCAGCTGAAGGTGAAGAAGGCGAGGGTGAATCTGAAGACGAAAACGCAGAAGATAGCGAAGGTGAAGACTCGTCAGGAGATGCGATTGAGTTACAAGGTAGCTTAGTTGCTGGCGATATCGTTGAAAGCGAACTGACCGAAGGTGAATCACACTTCTACGAAGTATCGTTGGCTGAAGGTGATATTGTGGATATCGCGGCCGTAGCGGCTGATATGCTAGCCTTGGATCTGCAGATGATTATCTACAACACGGCCGGTGAAGAGCTCGACTCAAACGACGATCTGGATGTCAAGAACTTCAACCCTGGTTTCCTTGGAATTGAAGCCCCAGAAGACATCGTAATCATTGTCGAGATTCGTGGCTTTGATGACGATCAATCTGGCGCTTACCAATTTGGTGTCATTCCATCAGATGGCGCTGGAACAGGTGACGACGATAGTTCTAACGGTTAGTCTATCTAACCACACGGTTAGCCAAACTAACCCAAATTGCATATAATTTAAGGGCGGTCACGAAGTTCGTGGCCGCTTTTTTGTGTCAAACAATAGTTAGCTTCTCAGAAAGAGAACCTGATTTCTAAAGTAGACTTTTATTTATGTCAGAAGAAGTTTCAGCCGATCGCATCAAAAAAGAAATAACGAGTCGGCGCACATTTGCCATTATTTCTCATCCTGACGCTGGCAAGACAACCCTCACTGAAAAACTGCTCCTTTATGGGAACGCCATTCACATGGCCGGAAGCGTACGTGCGCGCCGCAACCAAAAAAACACCACATCTGACTGGATGAAAATGGAGCGCGAGCGGGGAATTTCGATCACCTCAACCGTTATGCAGTTCCCTTATGGCGAACACATCGTCAATCTGCTTGATACGCCGGGCCATCAAGATTTCTCTGAAGATACCTACCGGACGCTGATGGCGGCCGATGCGGCCGTGATGGTTTTAGACGCGGCAAAAGGTGTAGAGCCGCAGACGGTTAAGCTGTTCGAGGTCTGTAAACAACGTGGAATCCCTGTTTTTACCTTCATCAACAAAATGGACCGTCCTGCCTTAGATGCGATTGGCCTGTTAGACGAAGTAGAAAACGTGCTCGGAATGCAGCCCGTGCCGATGAATTGGCCCATCGGGGATGGGGACAGCTTCATGGGGGTGTTTGACCGCAAAACTGAAAACGTTTATCTGTACGACAGAACCAATCATAACCAATCGATTTCCCCTGAAACGATTACGACCATCGATGACCCCCGCATCGAGGAAAAACTTACCGTTTATCAATTTGATGACCTGCATACCAACATCGGTTTGCTAGATGAGCTGGCTACCTATGATTACGATGCACTCATGGCGGGTAAACAGACGGCCGTTTATTTTGGCTCTGCGCTTACAAATTTTGGAGTTCAGTTATTTCTAGACGATTTTGTTGATATCGCACCCGCACCTGACGCTTACGACAGCAATAAAGGGGAAATTGAGCCAATAGAAGAGCCGTTCTCCGGCTTTGTCTTCAAAATCCAAGCCAACATGAACCCAAAACATCGGGATAGTGTGGCTTACATGCGCATTTGTAGCGGCCGGTTTACCCGCAACATGCAGGTCAATCACAGCCGGTCCGGCAAAGTGATCAAGTTATCACGGCCGTATGCCTTTTTTGCAGACTCTCGTGAAGTGGTAGATGAAGCATGGGCCGGAGACATCATCGGTTTGCCGGGCAACAAGCTATACACAATCGGCGATACGCTCTCGCTGCATAATGATCTCAAATTTAGTTCGATCCCACGCTTTGCTCCGGAGCATTTCGGCCGGTTGGTGAGTGTTGATATTTCAAAACAAAAGAACTTCACCAAGGGGATCACTCAATTAGAGACCGAAGGGGCGATGCAGGTCTTTTACGAGGCTGATGCGTTCCGTCGGGATCCGATTTTGGCCGTTGTGGGTGTATTGCAGTTCGAAGTTGTGATTGCCCGCCTAGAAGACGAATACGGCGTAAAAACCCGTCTTGAAAACTTGCCACATCAGTTAGCGCGCTGGCTAGACGGCCCTGAAGAAGAGATTGAAGCGCTCCCTTGGCGATATGGCATGCTCAAGACGAAAGATGCGGAAGATAGGCTTGTAGCTCTGTTTAGCTCTGCTCATGAACTGGCTTATTATTCTGAAAAGTATCCCAATATCAATTTCAGAGATACGATCAATTAAGCCCGCAAAGTACAACTTAGTTATAAAACAAAAAAACGGCCGATCCATTTTCAGGACCGGCCGTTTTTATTAGGTAGTGTAGAAAAGAAAGGAGAGACTACGACCTACCGATTTGCCTAATGTATTATGCGACTTCGCCGTTTTCTTCTGGCGCGTGCCGTTCAATGGTGATTTTGCACTTTGAAAGTAGCGCCACAGCGGTGCCAACGGCCGCCACACCGATCACAGCCGTGGTCAATGGGGGAAAGAGTCCGAGTGCACCAACCGCAACCGGCAGGTTCATAACCGTCTCACCAGCTTCGTTGCGTACAACAACGCGGCGCACGTTGCCTTCAGTCCACAGATTTTTCAAAAATCCTTTGACTTCATCGCCTGCCATTTCGATATCTTCTGACCAGTTACGGCCACCATCATCTGCTACGATTTCTTCTTCAGTAATTTCGATTACTTCAGGTTCTGCTTTTTTGGCTTCTTTTTTCTTTGCCATATTAATTATCTACTCCGATTAACTATCTTCATCCAACTGTTTGTTCCTGCGATTAAACAGCAAATAAAGTCCATATCCAACTAATGCTAAAGGCCACCAAGGGCCGAATGTGTTAAACACAAACAATTCAAAAATTGCGGCCATTGCTAGCCCAACAATTGAAAATATTTTAATAACTCTTCTCCCATTCTCATGCACAGAATGGCTCGGGTTATACCGATGCGCATGCATGAGCCCGGCCGCAAATGTTATGGGGAAAAGGGTCCAAAGATAGCTGAATGCCTCGAAATGATTGATCAGGTCAAGCACAAACACGATGCTGCCCAGCGCCACAAGAACTGCGCCCGGGGCGGCTAAAAGTGCCCATTTGCTATACTCATCATCAGCTTCCATTTGGTTGGCAGGCCACATCAGAAGGAATCCGACACCACTAATAAAAAGCAGTGGAGCTATCAATGAAAAAATGTTAACGCCTGAAAGGGTAAGGGCTAACAAAACACCACCCGTCACAATGAGCCGTCTGGCTACTTTTGATACCGGAGTGGTTAAGGGTTGCTTTTGTGTTTTATAAACTGTTTCGCTGGTCATTCATCACCTCGTAAAAGATTCTTGGCGCGCGAATTGCCAATTTATTTCACACATAGCCCTAATTCTTAATCACACAAAGCTCTACGAGGTGATCTGCAGAAAGTTTCTCCCTCAGTTTTTGTTATGCCGATTCTAATTCAACGCGCAAGATATCACTTTCAGCAAAAATTGGCCCCAACTCAATTTGAAGCGCTTGATTTGCGTACAGGTGAGGCGGGACGCTGATATCGGCCACATAAAGCTCACCAAGCTGTAGTGCCATCCCCGGCCGTAAAAAGCCCTTTTTGGGCAACGCCAGTGTCAAAGTTGCATCTGCTTTGATGGCTGGGTCAAATATTTGGCCAGATGCGGTGTCAATCCCAGATGGAGCATCGAGCGATAAAATTGGCCTCAGAGATTCTGTGGCCCAATCGATCATTAATTTAGCATTCCCTCGCGGAGCGCCTTTCAGGCTGTAGCCGATAATCGCATCTATGATTAAATCAACCTCTGTTGCTTTGAGTGATTGGATCTCGGCGGCCGGAAAGATTTCGACCCCCATCTTGCGTAAAATATTGAGCTGATGGGCCGGAATCGGCGTAAATCGCTGATCCTCGGCCGTTAAATAAACAGAGACGTGTGCGCCATAATTGACCAACCGCCTCGCGGCTACCATGCCTCCACCCCCATTGCCCCCAGTGCCAGCCATCACAACTACCCGTTTGCTCTGTGGATTCCCACCCAAAAATCGAGCACGAGCTAAATGAGCCAGATTCCGGCCGGCGTTTTCCATCATCTGTATCAGCTCAATATTGAAATCTTCGATCATAGCTCGATCCACTTCAATCATCTGACTGGTATCTACAAACGGAATATCTTTTATCGTGGGAAAATTCATGTTTTTGTCCTTGGCATTTAGGCAGGTGCCGTGATTTTACAGCCAGAAAACAAAAACGCCCGACTCAAATAAGTCGGGCGTTCAAATACTAAGTTTAAATCGAAGCTAGCTAGGCGGGCTCGGCCGCTTCTTCTGGCTCTTCGTTTGGCAAGAAGGTGATTTCAAGTATTCCATCGCTCAATGCGCCACCACCCGTCTTCCGTTTGGCCAATACGGCCGGAAGAATCATCTCTCGCTTGAAGTTGCCGATGGTGACAAATAGCTCGTCACCCCGCTTGCGCAGTTTTACATCGCCACCTGTTACAAACGGGATGGGGATGCGCAATAAGATCGACCCATCATCTTGTTCGATAATCTCTTGAACTTTGCCCTTGTAGAAGATTTCGCAGGGATCATCATCCCCAAAGGTATCTTTTGCCATTTGGGAGAGACGTTCGAGCCCAACAACCTCATCTGCATAATACGGAGCAAACTTGATCGGCAACGGGGTAAAGTTGTCATGGATCTGTTGCATATACTTTTGCTGGGTTTCGTATTTGGTTTGATAAAACTCACCTTGAGCCTCATCGGCCGCCATAACACGATTCACAACAGCAAGATCAACAGGATAGTTAAACAAGCCTAAATAGCCCAAAGCGCGTTCAGCCTCACGCATCACCATCTTTTCAGGAGTCAAAACGACGCGATAACTGCTAACAGTCGGGTCGCTCAAAATCTCTCGAAGTTCTTCGGTCCCCTTTTGGAGCGAATAGATCGCATCCATGATCTGTGTTGGTCCTTTGAGTAAGCGGCCGGCAAATGGCTTAATCGCTCGGATTGCCCCCTGCTCGAAGCGAGAAAGGTGCGATGCATACCAAGAAAATGTATCTGGCATGGTTAACAGGCGAATTGTCTCACCTGTTGGGGCCGCATCGATAATAATCCGGTCAAAGTTTTTCTCTTTTGCCTGCTTGTTGATGTGTAGTAGACACACAATCTCGTCCATGCCGGGGAAAGATGAAAGTTCGTCAGCAACAACTTTGTTTATCCCCCGGCCGGCAATCACGCTGGATGAAAACTCTTGGAGTTTGTCCCAATTGTTGTGAATATCAGCAACTGCACTAATCTCTTGTGCCCACAAGTTTTCGGTCACCTGAACCGGATTTGGTCCCAACTCAGTGTCTAACGAATCGGCCAAACTGTGTGCAATGTCTGTGCTGGCTACCAGTGTTTTGTAGCCCATTTCCGCACTACGGAGGGCGGTGGCTGCGGCGGTGGTCGTCTTACCTACGCCCCCTTTGCCCAAATAAAGAATAAATCTCATTTCATTTCATCAGATCTGCAATTGCAAGAATCTGCTCCATAAACAATCTGTCGTCAGTGAATGTATCTGTTATTGGGGAAAACCCAAATTAACATTCTGAGTTACACCATTCTAATCATCATCTTTTGAATTGTGCAATATGGCAGGCTTTACGCCGATGATGGGCGGAATGTTTCACACAGTTGGGGTGATTCTAATCTTGATACGGTATCGGCCGATTATCACCACCCAGTTATAGGAGAATTGTTCCAATTAAATAATTACAAATTAATTAACACTAACGAGATTCGTAAGCTCGCCCCTCAATATGTTGTCTGTTCGATTGGTTCCAAAAACACTCGCGTACTTTCTAAAAAAATCAAATCTCAGACTATTGGAGATCAAAAATGACAACAATCGATATTCAGCAGAAAAAACAGCTAAAAAACAAAGAAGTAAACAACCTAGAAAAATCGTTTCTAGAAAGGAATTGGCAAAAGATTATTGGAGCAACCCTGTGGCTCTCGCTAATCGGCTTCTACATTTGGTATCAACAATCAAATGATTTAACTGTAGAAGAAATGGCGTTGCAATTAGCCGAGTTACTCACATCACAGTGGGGGATTGCTATCTTTATTTTGGCATATCTTATCCGGCCGCTGATTTTCTTCTCCGCAACGGTTTTAACCATTTTGTCGGGGGCGATTTTTGGCCCTGTGCTTGGTGTTTTTCTCACTGTCATATCAGCTAATGCGGGTGCGATGATCGCGTACATGATCGGCCGCTATTTTGGCGATGACATTATCGACGAAGAGCATGAAACATCTATGTTGCAAAAATATGGTGCTCGGATGCGTGAATCTAGCTTCAACACCGTCTTCATCATGCGCTTAATCTTTTTGCCATACGACCTTGTAAATTACATGAGCGGTTTCCT
>JAHDGV010000097.1:13521-17158 GCA_020631655.1 Chloroflexota bacterium
TTAGCCAATTAGGTGGAAAAATGAGTATAGAGATCTTGCCGGCGGACAACCGGTTTAATCAAACGTTGCTTGAAAACGTTAAGCCAGCAGACTGGGTCAACCCAACTCCAGATGGAAAATACAATTTGATCGTTATCGGGGCAGGCTCGGCCGGATTGGTTGCCGCCAGCGGTGCCAGCCAAATCGGTGCCAAAGTTGCCCTTATCGAAAAAGGGTTGATGGGTGGCGACTGTCTAAACTACGGTTGTGTTCCTTCAAAGGGGATTATTCGGTCAGCTAAAGCAGCACACAGCGTCAAAACGGCCGGCAAATTCGGTGTAAACGTCCCAGACGGAGTGCAGATTGACTTTAACACGGCCGTCGACAACGCTCGCCAAGCGCGGGCCGCTATCGCCCCACATGATTCAGCAAAGCGCTATACAGATATGGGCGTAGATGTCTATTTAGGTGAAGGACGTTTTGTTGGCAAAGACAAAATTGAGATCGATGGTCAGATACTAGAGTTTAGCAAAGCCTTGATTTCTACCGGATCTCATCCAGCTCACATCCCAATCCCGGGGTTGGCTGAAACCGGTTATTTAACCAACGAAACGGTCTTTAACTTGACTGAGCAGCCTAAAAGCATGGCCATCATCGGTGCAGGACCCATCGGGGCAGAGTTGGCTCAATCATTCCAGCGTTTGGGTACTGATGTGACACTCATCGATATGGCAGAGCACATTTTGCCTAGAGAAGATGCAGATGCGGCCGAAATTGTACAGAACCAGTTAATTGATGATGGTGTAACGCTTGTGCTGGGTGCAAAAACCAGCAACATAAGCAATTCTGACGGCAAAAAACGCATTGCTTATGAGCAAAATGGCTCTGAGCAGACGCTAGATGTTGATGAGATTTTGCTGGCTGTCGGCCGTCGCCCTAACGTAAACGGGCTTGATCTTGAGATTGCAGGGGTTGAATATTCCAACCGGGGAATCGAAGTGAATGATCAGCTACAAACCTCGAACCCAAATATTTTTGCGGCCGGGGATGTCGCATCAAAATATCAGTTTACCCACGTTGCCGGTCACTCTGGGGCGATTGTGGTGCAGAATGCACTCTTTCCTTTTCCAAAGCGGAAATTTAGTGATCTGATTATTCCATGGGTGACGTACACCTATCCTGAGATTGCACATGTAGGCATGTATGCGGCCGATGCGGCTGAAAAAGGGATCGAGATCGATACCTATACGGCTCAGCGCAAATCGGTTGATCGGGCGATTGCGGAAGCAGACACGGCCGGATTTATCAAGGTTCACACCGAAAAGGGCAGTGGCAAGATTCTGGGTGCAACGATTGTAGGGACCCACGCGGGTGAGTTGATCAATGAAATTACCATCGCGATCAAACACAAGCTCTCCTTGGGTGCATTGGCCTCAGTCATTCATCCGTACCCAACAGAGGCTGAGATCATCAGCAAAGTAGCCGTTGAATATAACAAAACCCGCTTAACCCCACGCATCAAAGGCTGGATGGAGTGGTGGATGAAGCGGACACGCTAAAACAGGTTTGTCCAGCCCATTATTTGGGAACTGAAAAATTAATTTCACAGCGTCAGGTCTTTTGAATACGAGACCTGTCGCTGTTTTTTATTTATCCGGCAATGCCAACTAAGATATCGACTAATTGTTCTGGTTGCGAATAGAACGGTGAGTGGCTGGACTCGAGCGTGTGGACAGTAGTCTCATTGCCCATTTGGTCATCAACCATTGCAATCATTTTATCCTGACCTTCAATAACAATAGCTCGGTCTTGTGTGCAACGAATATAGTGGCGCGGAACCAGACCAAATTTGGCAGACGTAATAGGGGATGGGATGCCTACAACCTGCGCGGGTTCATCTGGGTGTAAATGGGATTTTGCTAGCTCAAAGTCTGACTCGTTCAAGTCTCCATAGAAGGCTTCATAAAACGTTTGCAAGTACGTTTCATCTTGTGAATTTGGGTCTAGGCGAAGAGCTCCAACGGCTTCCGGGTCTGCCATGAACAGCTGCGGCACTAATGCTGCAGCCATAATTTCATCAGTGATCATAGCCACGGCCGGCATTCCTTTAGGGAGAAGAAACGCAGTTAAGTAAACGGCCGCTTTTATTTTGTCATGCGCCAGCTGACATACGGGGGACAAGGTGATGCCGCCCAAAGAGTGCCCGACAAGCACAACCTCACCGTTGCCCAAAGTTGCGGCAGTCTCAATAGCTGCTAAAGTCGCTTCATTTCTTGCCTCTTGAGATACACCTGCGTTTGGAGACACTTCCATTCCATATTGAGCAGGGTCTAGCGGCCGCGTGGAAAACGATTCTGGCACCTTCGCATTTTTGCCTGCTCCGGGAAGATCGATGGCGACTGATGCATAGCCGCGATCTTCCAATTTTGGCGTTACTTTGGCCCATGTGTGAGAATCATGCCAAGCACCATGAATAAATACAAAAGCGGGATTGTTGGGGTTACTCATTTTTTTACTCCTTTTCTTTCTTAGGGTGATCTAGAACTGAGTACAAGATATCCAACCAAAAGTTTGTAGTCTTGGACACGAGTTGACAGTGTTTGGACAATAGTTGACTGTATAAACACATCCCCCTGATTTAATTTTTGTATTTAGTTAAAATCAGCAAGCAGGTTGAAGATGATTAAATCTCCCCATTCTCAAGTTTGGAATACGGATGCAATTGCATCAAAGGAAAAATTTTCGTACTGGAATGACGCCCTTTGCTCGTCATTGATGAAAATGGATCTGGATCGACGGCAATCAGGCAACTTCAATGCTGAATTGCGACTGCTTCAATTTGGTGACATTCACTTCAATCACGTTCTGTCAGACGAACATGTTGCAAGGTTGAATGGTGCAGGAATCAGTCGTCTAGATAACCATTATTTTTACCTTCTCGTTCAGAAATCAGGGATGTTAATTGGTCATCAACATGGAGTTGAGAATTTTTTAAGGCCGGGCGATTCTCTATTTGTTGATAGTCTGCATCCCTTTCAGCTTGATTTTCCGGAGAGGTTCGAGTGTATTTCGGTTAGGATTCCACGGAGCCTTTTGAGGCCATTTCTTAGCCACCCCCAACGGTTATGCACAAAAGTTGCCCGCTCAAATTCTGATTTGGGGAAAGCGATCTACCATTACACCCACTATTTGATGAATGATGTGGGCCAAAGAAATGCGGTTGCAAACAAAGGAGCAACCAATGCTTTTCTTGGACTGATCTCATCGCATAATTCAAACCAGAAAGATGAGTCGCTTGCAGGCTTACAACCAGCTGGAATAGGGCATCTTTCAAAAATAAAGCGATTTTTGCATCGAAACTACTCCAATAGTGAGCTTTCACCTAGGCTAGTAGCCAAAGAGTTCAATATTTCCGTCAATTACTTGCACAAGCTATTTGCAAAAGGGAGCGTAACCTTTGGAACTTATTTGAGGGAGCTTCGGCTGGCTCGGGCGAGTGAGATTCTTTCAGATCTTACCAAAATGCATAAAAGCATCTCGGAAGTTGCCCTTGAGGTTGGTTTTAATGATCTATCTTACTTTGACAGATTGTTTATGAAAAAATTCAGCCAGACTCCCAGCGCGTTTCGCGCAATTGCACAGCAGGGTGATTAGAAAA
>JAHDGV010000098.1:0-1087 GCA_020631655.1 Chloroflexota bacterium
GAGAACCAATTTTGCTATTACCGATTTAATTTCATGACTTCTATGAGAGAAAAGTCGTCCCTTTAGGGACGGAAGAGGGGGAATAATGGGGAATGGGATCTAGTATGCGGCTACCCTAAATTGTTCCCTGATCAATTTTTGACGGTAAAATTGTGGCAATTGGAGTTGATTTAGAATATGCGTGAATTTGAAACACAAACCATCTCGATTGAAATTGATTCAGTTGAGCTAACAATCTCGGCGATGTCACGGCCGACCGGGAACCAGCCGCCCATCCTGTTTTTACACGGATTTGGCTCCACCAAAGAAGATTACGCAGACATCGTGTGGCAGGCTGGCTTAAACGACTATCCGTTTGTGGCGTATGATGCTCCCGGCTGTGGTGCCACAACCTGCTCTGACCTAAACGAGATTTCGATCCCGTTTTTAGTTAAAACTGCACTGGCCGTTCTAGCAAAGTTTGGGATTGATCAATTCCATCTAGCGGGCCATTCGATGGGAGGATTAACTGCGCTCATGCTGGCTCATGCACACCCCGGCCGCGTGCTGAGCTTCATCGACATTGAGGGGAACATCGCCCCAGAGGATTGCTTTTTAAGCAGGCAAATTATTCAGTATCCGGCCGAGGATCCCAACGAGTTTTTTGATCTTTTTGTAGAACGCACCCTGCATTCCCCAGCTTATTCGAGCCCGCTTTACTCGGCCAGTTTGCGCCACAAGGTTCGGCCGGGAGCGGTTAAAGGGATTTTTACATCGATGGTTGATTTGTCTGACAACGGGGATTTGATGACGAAGTTTTTGGGATTACCTTGCCCCAAGATGTTCATGTATGGGGTGCAGAATAACAACCTATCGTACCTGAGCCACATCGAAGAAAACGGGGTGCAGTTGGCTGAGATTCCAGAGTGCGGCCATTTTCCGATGTACTCAAATCCACCGGCCATGTGGCGTGCCATCGAGGCATTTCTGCCGTAGGGGGCGAAGGGGGTAGAATCATTGGTATCAACTTAAATAGAAATCAACCTTATTTAATGTGTTTAGTTGCCAATTAAGATGGCTCGGATTGAAAATCGGGCGAGTTAATCGC
>JAHDGV010000098.1:1187-3536 GCA_020631655.1 Chloroflexota bacterium
CAATGCGATTAACTCGCCCGATCAAGGGCATGAGCGCAACTCAAACGGCATCGAAACGTATATATCCACCTTAAGTCGATACATATGGGGTCGATGGGGGCAGAACCAAAGTCGCGTGAGCTGAACGTTGTTGTGCCTGCCCCCTTCGACCCCTACAGGTTAGTTTCCAAAGCCTGAACCAGCCTGTTTGTATTCGTCTCTTGGTGGACTAAAAACATCCAGCACCAACGCCCCTTTTTCTCCGGTACGGATGCCGTGCATGACGTTGCCCGGCGTGTGCCAAAAGTCTCCGGCCGTGACTGTCACTTCCTCTCCATCCTGAATACGAATGCACTCACCTTCGAGTAACACGCCCCACTGCTCTTGAGGGTGGCTGTGCATCTTCCCGGCCGAATGAGGCTCGATTTTGACGACAGACAACATCGCCTGTTCCCCAACAAAAATACGGGCGCTCAACCCATCAGCCAACTGGCGTTGAATCCCCTGTGATTGGTCATGTAGGTTAAAAACCCACGCTGGTATTTGTGACATAAACGATATCTCCTCTTGGTAGCTGATTTAATTGGATGGGGCTGAGAATCCCATATGCCCAAGCCTCTGCGAGACTTGTCGGGCGGCCCTAACCACCTCGCTGCGATAGCTGTCCAATCGTCGCTCAAACTGTTGGATGGGTGCCGCAATGCTGAGGGCGGCAACTTCAATCCCCAAATAATCAAAAATCGGGGCGGCAACGCTTCCCAAACCGACAACCGCCTCTTCAAAATCGTAAGCATGACCTTGAGCCTTCACTCGCTCCAATTCCTCGTTCAACGTCTCTATAGATTGGATTGATTTGGGCGTCATCGGCCCGAGCCCGTGTTCGTCGGTGACCGCTTGCCGTGCCTCGGCCGACAGGTTGGCCATGATCACTTTTCCGGCCGCCGTGCAGTGGGCCTTGAACCGGCCGTCAGGGGTTGAAAATGTATTGGGTGAGATTTGCTGAGAAACAATTTTGTCGGCAAACAAAATCTTACCTCCGGCCAAAACGGCTAAAAGCATCGTCTCATCATACTTGGATGCAAACTCCTCCATTTGTTTGCGGGCCTCTGTTTGCAACGAACTTGACCCAAGCAAAACATGGCTCAGCTCTAATACGCGCCAACCCACTTTGTAGCGCCGTTTGCCGCTTTTCCGCAGGAGTCCCGTTTGGACCAGCGATGAGGCGATGTCGTAGGTGGTCGAGGTGCTCCAGCCTAATGCTTCGGCCAGTTCAGTGATTCCCCAATCGGGGGTTTCAAGCGTAAAAAGGGTGAGCATTTGATTTGCCCGTTCAAAGGTGCCTAACATAGCTAGATTTTCCGTTTATATCGGATAATTGTCAAAACCGATTGAGATAATTTCGATTTTATCCGGCTATTTCGGAATATGCCCTATGCAGTCTGCTTTGAAACAGGATACTTAGACCAACTAAACGTCTTTCAAAACCCATGTAGGGATCGAAGGGGGCTGGTTCAACCGTGAGCCGCTTAATCAACTGTGGTTCAGCCCCCTTCGACCCCTACTCACAAACGCGAGGAAACATATGTCAGCCCCTGAATTAATGACGGCCGCAGACTACGGCCAGATGGAAGCTCCCCAAGCCGATCATCGCATCACATACGGTGATGATCCCTCCCAATTTGGGGATTTGTTTTTGCCCTCAAGCAACACAAAAGCCGCAGGCGTTGTGTTGCTCTTGCACGGAGGCTGTTGGCGAGCTCAATACGGTCTAGAGCCGATGGGTAAAATGGCGCGCGCCCTAGCGGACCATGGGGTGGCCGTTTGGAGCCTGGAATACCGGCGGGTGGGCAATGGAGGCGGTTGGCCCAACACCTATTTGGATGTGGCCCGCGGGGCGGATCTGTTGCGCGAGCTGGCGCCAAAATACAATCTCGATGTAGATAATGTGGTTGTGTCAGGTCACTCGGCCGGTGGCCACTTGGCCCTGTGGTCGGCTGGTCGCTCATCGCTCCCAGCAAGTTCACCCATTTACACGGCTGATCCAATCAAGTTCAAAAGCGTGGTTGCTATCGCACCTGTGTGTGATCTTGAACGGGCGCTGGCGTGGGACATTTGCTCTGGCGCTACCGATGTGATGGGGGGTGGCCATCCCAAAGAAGCCTGGGCCAATTACTACCAAGGCTCTCCCAGCGCCATGTTGCCCATAGGCGTGCGACACATCACCTTGAACGGTGCGCTTGACCACATCGTGCCGCTTGAGTACGTAACGCCGTTTGTCGAAACGGCCGAAAAGCTGGGTGACGATGCCTCGCTGATCCCTATCCCAGATATTGGTCACTTTGAAATTGTGATGCCCGATCACCCGGCCGG
>JAHDGV010000098.1:3636-13167 GCA_020631655.1 Chloroflexota bacterium
TATGGAACAAACTATAAAAACCAAACCAAACGAACTTTCATTTGTCGAATTTGTCGCCATGATGGCTTCAATGATCGCATTAATGGCGCTTTCAACCGACGCCATGTTGCCCGCTCTGCCCGATATCGGTTCAGAACTGGGGGCTCGCCAAGCAAATGACAGTCAGCTGATTCTGTCTTACTTTTTCTTGGGGGCTGCTTTGGGCCAGCTGATTTATGGGCCACTTGCAGACAGCGTCGGCCGAAAACCGATGATTTACATCGGCCTAGTCATCTTTATGGGTGGCTCAATTTTGTCGATGGTGGCAACCAGTTTCCCGATGATGCTGGCGTCTCGCTTGGTTCAGGGGCTGGGTGTGGCTGGCCCTCGTGCAGTTTCTGTGGCTATTGTGCGGGACCGTTTTGCCGGCCGGATGATGGCCCGTGTCATGTCGTTTGTCATGACCGTTTTTATCATGGTGCCGATTCTGGCTCCAGCCTTGGGGCAGGGGATTTTATTGTTTGCCGGATGGCGGGCGATTTTTGGCCTTTTCCTCGTTCTGGCGCTAATTATTCTCGCTTGGTTTGGTATTCGTCAGCCAGAAACATTGACAGAAGAAAACAAAATCCCGTTCACTTTTCAGCGGATTTTCAATGCATTTAAAGAGGTGTTTTCTAATCGCGTGGCGTTAGGGTTTACGCTGGCGACGGGTTTGTTCACCGGTGCATTTTTAGGGTACCTCAACTCTGCCCAACCGATTTTTCAAGATCAGTACGGACTTGGAACATCCTTCCCGCTGGTGTTTGCTCTGCTGTCGATTGCCAGTGGCATAGCATCGTTTACGAACGCACAGCTTGTTCTGCGGTTTGGCATGCGCCGGTTAACCTCTGTTGCCAACGGCTTCCTCATGCTGTTATCGGCCGGATATTTTGCCTATGCCTTAACGGCTCAAGGGGATCCCCCTCTTTGGACATTGATGGTTTACTTTTCGCTGACTATGTTTGTGGTTGGCATCATGTTTGGCAACCTTAACTCGATGGCGATGGAGCCGTTGGGGCATATTGCTGGGGTTGGATCAGCCGTTGTAGGTTCTGTTGGTAGCCTCATGTCGATCCCGATTGGGGCGCTCATCGGCCGGATGTTTGACGGCACTATTTTGCCCCTTGTGGGTGGCTTTGCCGTCATGTGTTTTATCACGATTTTTGTTATGCGCTGGGCTGATTCTGGCGAAATAGAACCGCAGGCTTAGACGCCCCAGCGGGCCGTCTCTACGTGTTAAAACCATTTGTAGAGACGTGCCGTCGGCGCGTCTCCTAATATTTTGGAGAAATTATGAAAACAACCGTTTCACACGCACAAGAACTAGATGCTCAAGACCCCCTTGCTAAATTTAGAGACCGTTTCGTGATTACCGATCCCGATCTAATTTATCTGGATGGGAACTCACTCGGCCGACTGCCCAAAGAAACCAAAGCAATGATGGCTGACCTCATCGATCAATGGGGAGACCGTCTCATCCGTTTTTGGAGTCAAGACCATTTCAATATCGCCAAAGATTTGGGCGATAAAATGGCTAAGCTGATCGGTGCCAGCGAAGGGGAAGTGATCATCGGTGAGTCAACTTCGGTCAACATGTACAAGCTGTTTGTGGCCGCTCTTGAGATTCAAAAAGGGCGCAAACGAATCATCACCGATGACCTGAACTTTCCGTCAGACATCTATATTTTGGATGAGATCAATCGGATGATGGGGAACAAGCATGAGATTGAGATCGTAAAATCCCCTGATAGCCAGACCGGCCCGGTTGATCAAATCAAAGCACTTTTAGACGAAGATGCCGCTCTGCTCACCTTGTCAGGAACCGTGTTTAAAAGCTCGTACAACTACGATATGGCTGACATTAACGCGGCCGCCCGTGAGGCTGGTGCGCTAGTTGTTTGGGACCTGAGCCATTCGGTTGGATCGGTTCCCATCGACCTAAACGGATCAGGGGCCGACATGGCAATCGGCTGTTCGTACAAATATCTGAACGGCGGTCCGGGTGCGCCCGCCTTTTTGTACGTGCGCAAAGATTTACAGGAGAAACTGCGCAATCCGATTGCGGGCTGGCACGGCCGGAAAAACCAGTTCGACTTTGGGCTTGATTACCATCCCAAAGATGGAATTGAGCGCTTTTTCAGCGGCACACCTGACGCCTTCTCGATGGCCCCCATCGGCCCCGGTGTTGATATGCTGTTGGAGGCGGGGATGGACAACGTGCGGGCAAAATCTGTTGCCCAGACCGAATATTTGATCGAACTTTGGGAAGCGGTGCTACAACCGTATGGCTTTACGCTGAACTCGCCTCGGGATGCAAAATGGCGCGGCTCCCATGTCTCTGTGGGGCATCCGGAAGGGTGGCGCATTAACCAGAGCATGATTAACGATATGAACATAATTCCAGATTTTCGGGCGCCAGACAATATTCGATTGGGGATTGCGCCCCTTTACACGACGTACAGCGATATTCATGAGGCGGTGATGCGGATGAAGAAGATTATGGATGACAAGCTGTATGAGAAATACACCACCCAATCTTCTGCAACCGGGGTAACCTGATGCTAAATTTTGCAGATTATGATGTGAGTCCCGAACGGGGATTTTTACCGGCCGAAGATCCGCTTTTGTCGCTCCCAAAGCCGTTTGCCGAGTGGGACCGGCTCTCGGCCGAACTGCCGTATTTGGTGCTGACCGGCCGGGTGCGCAGTACGCTGGCTAGCTTTACCTCGCCCAATTTAGACTTGCTCACAACCACGGCCGAGCTGGAACGGGCCATGCTAATCATGAGCGCCTTGGGCATGGCCTACATCTGGACCGAACAGCCGGAAATCGAGCTGTTGCCCGCCAACCTGGCTGTGCCGTGGGCGACGCTGGCTAACAAGCTCGGCCGGCCGCCGATGATCACCCACAGTTCGGTGGTGCTCAATAATTGGCGCAGGCTGGACCCCAACGACGGGATTCATGCGGACAACTTGGCCTGCACTCAGCATTTTATGGGGGGCATGGACGAGCAGTGGTTTTTTACAGCCACGGCCGCTCTTGAAGCGATTGGTGCCCCTGCTCTGATATCTCTGAACGAGGCGAAAGATGCGGCCGAGCAAAATAATCCTGCCAAAGTTGCCGAGCTGTTGACCATGGTGCGAGACGTATTTAAAGAGGTTAACGCCGCCCTTTTGCGCATTTATGAACGGTGTGAGCCGTTTATTTTTTACAACCGTATCCGCATATTTTTGGCCGGATGGGATCAGACCGGGATCGTGTTTGAAGGGGTCAGCCGGACGCCGTTCAAAATGCACGGGGGCAGTGCGGCCCAGAGCAGTCTGATTCAGGCGTATGATGCGGCACTTGGCATTGAACATTTGCATGCAGAAACCCGGCCGTTTCTGATGCTGATGCGCGAGTACATGCCGCCCAAACATCGCAAGTTTGTTGAAGATTTGGCTGAAGGGCTCTCGATTTACGATTTTGTGCAGTCTAACAAAGGTAGCGAACCAGAGCTCGTTGTGGTTTTTAATCAGTGTATTGATCAGTTAGACGAGTTCCGCAAGGCTCATATGGAAATTGCGGTGCGCTATGTGCTAAATCAGGGTAAAAATGGGGAGGACGGGTTAGGCACTGGCGGTACGAGTTTTGTTCCGTTTTTAAGTGAAGCTCGCAAAGAGACGAGAGCAAAAAGAACTTAGATTGCGGTCGCTCTACGCATCTGTCACAAAGATGAGGTGCACCTCAGCTCTTGGATTATTAACATCGATTCGTTCCCCATCGATCCAGTACGCTGGCGAATGGGTTACACCATGTGAACCAACTAAGTACACATTGCCATCTTTGACAAACAGGTCTGCGATCACCGCTGAATCTTCCGGCAGATCAAAGCGCTCGCCATTGATCCAATACGAGGCAACACTCTGCGGCCCATATTCTCCCGCTAGGTAGATGTTGCCATTTTCTACAAAGATGTGGGTTAACTCGGCCGCGGGATCTGACAAGGGTTGTAACTCTCCGTCAATCCAAACTCCTGCTAAGCCAGAAAGTCCATAATTGCCCGCAATATAGACTGTGCCGTCTTCAACAAACGAATCTGAGACAAACGCTTCACTTTCGTTGAGGGGTGTAAAAACATTGTCGATCCAATATCCAGCTAGGCCAATGGCCCCTGTTGTACCCGCTAAGTAAACGGTGCCATCTTCAACGGTAATTACTCTAGATCGTGAATTGTTTAGCCCAGAGATAAACGTGCGTTCTTTCCCCTCCCAATAAGTCCCTAGTTCAAAGAATTCTGATGCACCGGTCATGTAGGGAACGCCATCTTCAACCCAAATCCCATTGACTTCAGCGCCGCTTCCGCTGACGCGTTCTCGCACATGATTGCGCCACAAAATGGAGCGATTGAGCATCCCGGCCTCACCGATGGCATAAATAACGTCATCTTCTACGAACAAGCCGGTGAATGATGCTAACCCATAATCATGTGGAACACCGTCTACCCAAAGTGTTGCTTCGGCTGGCCCTGCAGTGCCAGCCAGATAAATCGACACATCGGCCGGACTTTCATAGGCTATTTGAACCTCATCATCGCCATTGGTACAAGCAATCATAAATGTGCAGGCGAGTAACAGCAAAATCCCCAAAATTCTTTTACTTGACCCCATTAAAAATCCTCTGTATATTCCATATATTAACAAATTGTTAACGCCATTAATTTCGGGACTGTATCACATTTCCTCAACTCGGCCAGCGTTTACAGACTGAACTATTTAACAAATTAGGACTGATTGTGAGATTTGAAAATATAAAACAAGACAACGCTTTAAATTACTTATTGCGGACAACGCAACAGCACCATGTGCGTTTGAGTGTGATGGCAGACCAAAAAGCCAATATTATGATTGCGGCCACAAGCATTTTGTTGACGTTTGCTTTTGCCAATTTTAAACAGCAGAATCTGTTCTGGGGCTTTTTGGCACTGTTTGTATTCTCGTTTATTTCTTTGATTTTGGCGGTTCTGGCCGTAAGCCCTCGGTTTACGAGAGAAGAAGATCGGGTGTTTAACCCGCTGTTCTTTGGGGATTTTACCGAACTATCTTTGGACGAATACCAAGACAAAATGGAAGAGCTTATGGGTTCTACACAGCAGACTTATGAGGCTCAGGTTATTGATATTTACAATCTGGGTAAAAATTTGCAGGGGCATAAATATCGTTATTTGTCATTGAGCTATCGTTGCTTTTTGATCGGAATTATCGCAACGGCCGTTCTTTTTATCTTGCAAACGATTTTATTCTTCTACACGTAATCTAGCTGCGTTCAATATCAAATTGGAGACGGTTAGATCTGTTTTCAATCGATTCGGCCGGGGGTCTACAATCCGGTATTTTTCCAATTGATGCCAAGCTAAAATTGCTTGTACGCTGTCCCTTATGCAGTAACTTTGTGGATGATGGCCGCAATGGGGCTAAAATCTGTAGAAGTCGATTAGTTTTTTAAGATATTTTTGCGTGGGGCAAGAACAAAGGGAGCTTCAACTGTTTATTTGGAAAACTTTTTGGCCTATACCTATAGAGGAAAATTACCGGTCATGAGCAAATATTCCCCTTTCAATTTTCAAAAATGGATTGACAACAATCGCCATCTTTTAAAACCGCCAGTCGGGGCCAAAACCCTGTTTGATGAATCGGGCAGTTTTATGATTTTTGTGGTGGGTGGCCCCAACAAACGGCGGGACTTTCACTACAACGAGACAGAAGAGTTTTTCTATCAGCTTGAGGGAAACATGATCCTCCAAATTCGTGAGGATGATGGCACTTTGGTTGATGTACCGATCAACGAGGGTGAGATATTCTTGCTCCCGGCCAAGAAGCTCCACTCGCCACAGCGCAAGGCGAATACGGTTGGTTTGGTGGTTGAGGTTAAACGGCCGGGGACGAGAGATGCCGTCTTTTGGTACTGCAACAGCTGTGGCGATGAACTGTACACAACGACTTACCAGTTTGATCAAATCGGGACTGAGCTTAGTCCGGTTCTTGAGCGGGTCCATGCTAGTGAAGAATTGCGCACCTGCAAAAGCTGTGGAGACGTGTTGATTATCTAGCAATTCGGCACATTCGCCGTAGTTCCTTTTTTTAGCCGCTGATGTAGCGGATACGCGCGGATGGTTTTTATCCTTCATCCTTACTCCTTTATCCTTTTATGAAACTCACATTACTTGGCACCGGTAGCCCCGGCTGTTACCCAAATGTTTACCAATCTGCGGCCGCTGTTGTGGCTGGTGAAACCTCGATCATCATCGACTGTGGCGGTGGCGCAACCCAACGGCTGGCCATGGCATGCGCGGCCGGTCAACCTGCCCTAGATTTAAAAAACTTAAACACGCTCATCCTGACCCATTTGCATCCGGATCACTCGGCCGGATTGGCCGACTTTATCATTTCAACTTGGATCAAGGGGCGGAAAGAGCCACTGGTGATTTATGGCCCGGCCGGAACCGAAGAGATGGTTGAGCATCTGATTCAGGCCTACAAAATCGGCATCGCAGAACATTGGGAAACAGAGTCTCCCACCCCGCATCCGCTTAAATATGAAGTGATTGAGTACACTGATGGGGAGGTGTTCTCAAATTCTGATATTTCGGTCACAGCTCACCGAGTGTCACACGGCCGGATGGAAACCTACGCGCTGAAATTTGTTACCGCAGACAAATCGCTCTTCTGGTCGTCTGACACACAGCCGCACCCGGCCGTCATCGAGCACGGGGCCGGTGTTGACGTCATGGTGCACGAAGTTTACAGCGAGCGAGGTCTCCACTTACCCGGTATATTTCACACGCCACCCAATTATTTCCGCCGGATGCACACATCAACGCTGGAATTAGGCGACATTGCTAATCAAACCCGGCCGGGCAGGCTGATTCTTCAGCATCAGATGCATTTGGGGCCGGTCAGTGATGATGAGCTGGTGCAAGAAATCGCGGATATTTATGATGGGGAAATTGTTTTTGGTCGAGACCTTGATGTGTTCGAAATTTAATGTATGAGTCAATCTCCAACACTTGATTTAAGCCTTGGGTTAAGCGGAAAAATTGTCTTTTTAACCGGCGGATTGGGCGGCATCGGCCGCGCGTGCATCGATTCGTTTGTGGCACACGGGGCCAATGTGGCATTTTCTTATGCTGAAGGGCAAGAGTCTGCCGAAGTTGCGCAGGAGCTTGTGGCGCAACATCCCGAGCAACTTTCCGCTCATCCGCTCGATCTGCGCTATCTCGACTCAATTGAGGCTTGTATGAAGGCGGCAATCAGCAAATGGGGGCAAATCGATATTGTGATCAACAATGCGGCCGTTGGCTCTGCCACGGTTGCGGCTTATGCGGATAACCCGGCCGAGCAAGATTCTGTGATGTTGACGATCAACGCAGATGGGACGCTAAAAGTCTGCCAAACGTTTCTGGGTCTGATGGCGGATCAGCTCAAAACACGGCCGTTAAAAATCATCAATCTCAGCTCGGTTGGGGGTGGTGTGCAGGCGTTCCCCGGCTTCCGTTTATCAGATGGGATGAGCAAAGCGGCCGTTGCTTTGTTAACCAAACAGTTGGCGGCCGAACTGACCGATTCGCTGGTTGATGTATTCGCCATTTGCCCTGGTGCGACCAACACCGGCATGTTTCAAGCCAGCACGCTGAACCCGATGTCGGCCGCAGAGCGAGAAGCGTTTATCGCTTCGTTGCCCAAACAGCGGCTGATTGAGCCGCACGAAATCGCGAGTATCATCACCTTTTTGGCATCGAGCTATTCAACACCCATGCACGGTGCGGTCATCGATGCCTCGATGGGGCTGGGTGTTAGGCCGGGATTGCAAACGGAACGGCCGCATTAAGACAGGAGATGTTTGATGAAAGATTTTGATCCGATAAAAAGCTGGGATGCGGAGCGAGCCAAACGATATGTGACACATCTACGGGGGGATGAGGCGGATGCGGCCGAGTTTTTGGCCAGCTATGCCAAAGAAAGCGGTGCGCTTGAATTTGCCATCGGCACCGGCCGGATCGGTATTCCATTAAAAGAAAAAGGGGTGGCTGTTTCAGGGATTGAGGGCTCGCCGGAGATGGTGGCCCAGCTACACGCCCATCCAACCGGAAAAGATATACCGGCCGTGGTGGGGGACATGAGCCAAGCAACAACGGGCAAAAAATACGACGTGGTGTATCTGGTTTACAACACGATTTTTAATTTATTGACGGCTGACGATCAGATCAGATGCTTTGAAAACGCGGCCAAGCACATGACAAAAGACGGTGTTTTTATCGTTGAAACGGCCGTGCCACATGCGTGGATCGAGCCGGGCAAATCTGACTACGTTAAGGCGGAACATGTCAGTGGGATGGAAATCACACTTGATGTTGCTCGCTATGATCCTGTGACCCAGCTTTTTGAAGAAAATCATGTGACCTTGACCGAAAGCGGAATCAGGATGGTTCCGATTGTGTGTCGTCTGATCACGCCGGGGGAGATGGACCTGATGGCTCGGATTGCTGGCTTGCGGCTGGTTGATCGCTATGGAGATTGGAAACGCTCAGCGTTTGATTCGAACAGCGTGATGCATGTGTCGGTTTACGGATTTAGAAATTAATTTTTTCATTCCGGGGCGAGACAATTTGTGAAAATTGAATATACCCGATAGATCCGCCATCAAATTGTCGTAGCCCCTACAGAATATTCGTAGGGGCTACGACATTCGCAATGCAAAATGTTTAAATTGCACACAACCAGCTGCGAATGTCTCGCCCCGGCATTGCACAATATCACACCCTAAAAAAACCATGACAAATCAAAACCCAATCACACCTGAAGAAATTATGGCCCGCGCAAAGGGCATCGAAACCGAAATTGTTGACTGGCGGCGCACCATCCATATGCAACCAGAACTGAGTTTCACCGAGGTCAAAACGGCCCGCTTGGTCCAATCTGTTTTAAATGATTTAGGGATTGAAGCGGAAACGGGCGTAGCCAAAACCGGCGTTATCGGCCGGATTGTGGGGCAAAATAGCGGCCCCACCGTGGGTCTAAGGGCCGATATGGATGCACTCCCCATCCAAGAAGAAAATGGAACTGAATTTGATAGCCAAATCCCCGGCCTGATGCATGCTTGCGGCCATGACTGCCACACGGCGATGCTGATGGGGGCGGCCACCGTGCTCAAGAGCTTTGCGGATGAAGGACGTTTGCCCGGCTCGATCAAATTGCTGTTCCAGCCGAGTGAAGAAAATCGGGATGATGAAAATCTATCCGGCGGGGAGCGGATGGTGAATGAAGGTGCGCTAGATGATGTGGATGCGGTGTTTGGGATGCATGTGAACCCAACCGCGCTGGCGGGGGAGATCACTACCCGGCCGGGGCCGATCATGGCGGCCGGTGACATGGTTGAAGTCACGATTCGGGGGAAAGGGGGGCACGGGGCCGCGCCTCACATGGCCAACGACCCGCTTGTGTTGCAGGCCCATTTTATGCTGGCGGTGCAAAACAT
>JAHDGV010000098.1:13267-17157 GCA_020631655.1 Chloroflexota bacterium
CAAGCTGTTTTTGATGCAACTAAAAAGTTGCTGGGTGAGGATAAGGTCACCGAGACAAAACCGCGCATGGGTGGCGAAGATTTTAGCTACATGCTCCAGCAGGTTCCGGGCTGTTATCTGACCTTGGGTGTTAAAGGGGCGGATTGGGATCGTACGCACATGGTGCACACACCTACGTTCCGTGTAGATGAGTCAGCGTTGCCGATTGGGACGGCCGCGATGGTGGCTTCGGCCGTTGAGTGGATGGTGCAGAATGGGGGTGAAGGGTGAATCCACCTCCCCTAGCCCCTCCTCATAGGAGGGGAACCAATACCGACCTGAATAAACGGAATCTTTGTGCTTAAAATAATCAACTTTTAGACCCATAATGTGATCTAATCTTTAAACAATAGATTAACCCAGCTAAAAAGTGAGGAAAACCATGTCAGCAGAAGCAAAACTAAAAGAACTCGGCATCGAACTGCCAGAAATTCCAACGGCCGGCGGCAACTACCTGCACGCCGTGTTATCCGGCAATCATCTGTATCTATCGGGCAAAGTTGATCGGGGTACAGTTGGCAAAGTGGGTGACGATGTCACCTTAGAAGAAGCGTATCAAGCGGCCCGTTTGATTGGCCTGTACCAATTGGCCGTCATCAAGCAAGAGCTTGGCTCATTGGATCGTGTGAAGCGGGTGGTTAAGGCTCTGGGTATGGTCAATACGGCTCCAGATTTTGCCAAAACCCCGGCCGTGATTAACGGCTTTTCTGATCTCATGATCGAGGTGTTTGGGGACATGGGGCGTCATGCACGCTCGGCCGTGGGGATGGCGACTTTGCCCAACCATGTGACGGTTGAAATCGAAGCGATTGTTGAAGTTCACCCAGAATAAGCGTATTAGACCAGTCAGGTTTTGAACATCTGACTGGTCTGCAACATTCAAATTCTATGCTTCGTGCGTCAGTGTTTTCCCTGTCTCTAAAAGCGTCTTTAAGCTAGACAAAATACGGGCCCAGCCTTCAAAGAAGCCTTGTACATACGGGTCATCCTTTAAATCTTCATGGATGAGAGTCACCATGCTGGCGGCCCCTTCTTCTTCAATCAGCCACGTTACCTTTGATTCGCCAACCGCCTTGGCGTCATCTTCCCATTGGGCGTTAAATGTCTGCACCAGCTTGTGGGGCGGTTCAATCTCTAAGATTTTCCCGTTCAGCAGTGTGCCGCGTTCCCCTTCGTACGAATAGGGGCTTCCTACGTTCCAATCTGTTTGAATAACTGTGCCAAAGTAGTAGTGGGGGGACATCTCTTCACTGGTTAAAGCTTCCCAAATTTTCTCGGCCGAAGCCTGAATCAGTATCTGATATTTGTGTTTAATCGTATTGCTCATCGTTTTTTCCGTTTGATATTTCAACTCTGCAAGTTTGTTTGTGAACGGTTGGGCGTACCGGCTAACCCAACGATCATAAACCAGCTGGATCGGGACAGGGTTTAAAAAGTGGTGCTTTTCTCGGCCGACTTTTTGGGTGGTGATTAGGCCAGCCTCTTCTAGGATTTTCAGATGTTTCATGACTCCAAAACGGGTCATTGGTAGATGCGCATCTAAATCTGAAAGAGTCCGGCCGTCCTGTTGTTGCAACAGGTCGAGAATTTCCCGGCGGGTTGAGTCTGCAAGTGCTTTGAAAACTGTGTCTTGATCCATAAAATTAAAACGTGACTAAATGGTCACTTGTTTGAAGTATTATATGTGACTTTTTGGTCACATGTCAAGCATGGGTTTTTTTTGATACGGTACACCCTGAAATCGAAGTTTGAGAAACGGGCCGGCTGGGCTACCCTTTTGCTCATGTCTCAAACACTCCTTGTGAAAAATTGTCGTCCGTGGGGAAAAGCCTCACAAGATATTTTGGTGAAAGATGGTTTGATCAACAGCATCACACCGGCCGGTTCAACAGCTGTCAATGCTGGGCAAATTATAGATGCGGAAAATCAGTTGATATTTCCCGGCCTCGTTAATGCCCATGCCCATATCGATAAAAATTTGATCGGCCAACCGTGGCATCGGAATGAACTACCCGGCGCTACAATTCGCGATTTGGTCGACTACGAGCGTAAAATCCAGCTAGAAAAAGGATTATCAACACGTGTCCAATCTCAAAAAGATGTTGAAGCCTCAATCGCGGCCGGAACAACTCACATTCGCACCCACATCGATATTGATCCAGAGATTGGGTTGACCGGCTTTGAAGGAGTTTTGGGAACCAAAGCGGCCTTTGAAGATCGTTTAACGATGCAGACGGTCGCTTTTCCTCAACGAGGGATGCTGATCTATCCGGGCACTATTGAGCTTTTAGAAGAGGCCTTGAAAATGGGGGCAGACGCAATCGGTGGTTTAGATCCTTCAACGGTAGATCGGGACCCCGCTCAGCACATCAATGTGGTTTTTGATATGGCTGTAAAACATGGGGTTGAGGTAGACATCCATTTACATGAACCGGGCATGCTTGGTGCATTTTCTGTTGAACTGATTATTGAGCGAACCAAAGCATTGGGGATGCAGGGTTTGGTTACAATCAGTCATGTCTTCTGTTTGGGCATGATCGATGAGGCTTATCTAGATCGGTTGATAGAACAACTTTTAGAGAATGATATTTCAATCATGTCGTTGGGCTCCGGCCGTGGTGAGTTCCCGCCACTCAAAAAATTAGCTGATGCGGGCATACGGTTGTGTACCGGCACCGATGGGGTGCGAGATACGTGGGGGCCGTACAACTATGTGGACATTTTAGAACGAGTAAAGCTGATGGGATATCGGAGCGGTTTTCGCCGAGATGAGGACGTGGAGATGTTGCTCAACGTGGCCACCTACGGGGGCGCGGCCGTCATGAAAGATGGCTCATACGGGCTTGAGGTCGGTAAAGCGGCCGACTTTGTGATTGTGCCGGGTGAAGCACCTACCCAAGCGGTTGTGGAGTTAAAGCCGCGAAGCTACGTGATTAAGCGGGGGCGTGTGGTGGCAAAAGACGGGGAGCTTATGGCCGGTTAGCGTGGCCCAAATTTGAGACAAACCGGCGTGGGGACATTGGCCGTCTGCCCAATATCGAGTAGTTTGCCGCTCGTTTGATCGATGCGGAAAGTTACTACGGTGTCGCTGTCTTGATTGGCGGCGAGCAGAAAGGTGCCGGTTGGATCGATGGCGAAATTGCGCGGCACTTTGCCTTGTGTTGACTCGAATCCAATGAGGCTCAACCGGCCGCTGTCTTGATCGATTCTAAACATCACAATCGAGTCGTGCCCCCGATTGGATCCGTACAAAAAGCGGCCGTCGGGTGACACGTGGATATCGGCGCAGGTGCTGTCCCCATCAAAATCTGGTGGTAGCGTGCTTACAGTCTCGATGATTGTGAATGTGCCTGTTTCAGCCTCATAGGCCAGCGCGGTGATAACCGAAGTGAGCTCCTGAATAACAAATGCCAAGCGGCCGTTGGGATGAAAAACCAAATGGCGCGGCCCAGAGCCGGGGGCCAAATCGAGCGCATTGTGAGGGACGAGCTTCCCATCGCTTAAATTGAGCCGGTAGCCGAAGATTTTGTCGGCCCCAAGGTCGGCCGCAAACGCATAGCGATTGGTCGGGTCGATTACGATGCAGTGGGCGTGTGGTCCTTCCTGCCGGTCCAAATTGGGGCCGGTGCCGCTGTGTTGCACAAAATCTACCCCTTCGCCCAAACTCCCGTCCGGCCGGATGGGAAACATGCCAACGTTGCCAGAGCTGTAGTTGGCGATGAGCGCAAAGCGGCCGGTTTGATCTACCGCCACATAGCAGGGTGACGAACCGTTGGCATCAACGCTGTTCAAGTGGCTTAACGAGCCATCGGCCGGGTCGATGGCATATGCACTCAGGCCGTTGGGTTCAG
>JAHDGV010000614.1 GCA_020631655.1 Chloroflexota bacterium
ACCCAAATATGTTCCTTCGGCAACCCGACCCGCATCGTCTCCCCAACAGTCCCCACAAAATTGGCCGGCCCCTGCGCCTGCCACTTGTGTCCAGCGATCTCCAGCGTCACCTGCGTGTGAGTCCCCATGTACAGGCTTGAAACCAATTTCGCACCGATCAGATTTTCGTCACCGGCCGGGTTCAACTCAACATTTTCCGGCCGGACTGTGATTCGCACGCCTCCCGTCTGTTTTTCAAGGATGGTTTGTGCCGGCCCACTAACTTTTAGCTCGGTCCCGGCAACAATCACACTATCACCTGAAACTTGGGCAGGCAAGAAATTATCATTGCGGAAAAAGCGGGCCACCGCGGCCGTTTTGGGCCGTTCGTAAAACGCCTGCGGCAGATCAAACTGCTCTAACCGGCCGTCAAACATCAGCGCCACACGGTCGGCCAGCATCACCGCCTCTTCCTGATCATGGGTCACAAAAATAGACGTAATCCCCATCTCCTGCTGAATCGAACGGATTAGTTCGCGCATTTCAAGACGCAGGTTTGCATCCAAGTTTGCCAGCGGCTCGTCGAGCAACAGCACCTTCGGCCGTACAACCAGCGCCCTAGCCAGCGCAATCCGCTGTTGTTGCCCGCCCGACAGTTCGTGCGGCCGACGATTTTCATACCCTGGTAGCTGGACGAGGCCCAACATTTCGCTCACTTTTTGCTCGATCTGGCTTTTCGGCATCCCCTGCATTTTTAAGCCAAACCCGACGTTTTGCCCCACATTCATCGTTGGGAACAGCAGATGCTTTTGGAACACCATCACCGCCCCCCGCTTTTCGGTGGGCACGTCACGCACAGATGTGCCGTCAAACAACACATCACCGGCCGTTGGTTCGATCAGGCCGGTGATCATGCGCAAGGTCGTCGTTTTGCCACAACCAGACGGCCCCAAAAACGCGACCATCTCGCCGCTGTTAATCTGCAAATTTAAGCCATCTACGGCCGTTACAGCGCCAAAACGCTGGGTTAAATTGTCTAAAACAACTTGGGTCATAATCGTCCAAAGCCCCCCATCACGGCTGATTCTCGGCCGAGCTGGCGCGAGGTGAGAACAAGGAGCAATACGGCCGGTGCCACAAACACAAGGCTAATCGCGCTTGCGTTTGCCTGATTCCCCCCGCTAATAAACGGGAACAGCACCATCGGCAGGGTAATAATTGTACCTCCGCCGATCAAAACGGTCGTGATGTATTGTCCCCAAGAAATTAAAAAGGTAAACATCGTGGCGACCAATAGGCCGGGCAGGATGGCGGGCAACGTCACAAACCACCACACACGGGCCGGGCTGGCCCCTAGGGTGCGGGCGGTGTCTTCAAGATCAGTGCCATAATTGGCGAACACACTGGTCATCACCAAAATCAAATAGGGGACACTGGGGATCAAATGCACCAGTGCTACCCCGATTATTGTGTCGGTCAGCCCCAGCAAAATAAAAATGATGTGGATGCCCATCACCGAAACAATGCCGGGCACGATGATGGGAACCATCAGCAACCATTCAATCAGCGATTTGAAGCGAAATTGATTAAAGGCCAAGGCTCGCGCGGCCGGGAGTCCGACTAAAATCGAGAGGGCCGAAACGAGTAGCGCAATGACAAGGCTGTTGAACAACCCCTCCCCCACTTTTGACGAGGCGGAAAACACATAGCTCCACGGCCGTAAACTCCACTCAGTCGGGAGCAGGGCCGGGAAAAACCAGCGGAACGCAAACGACCAAATAATTTGTGGAATGATCGGGGCCCACACAAACACAAAAATCAGGGTGACGGTGAAAACGCGCCAAAATCGTCTCATCGGGCATCCCCCTCACCGGTGACCGCATATCGGGCCAAACGGCGATAGGCCACCAGCAACACAACTGCAATCACAGCCAAGATGATGCTGACCGCCATCGCCTGCGGCCGTTGGGCCAAATCTGGGTCCTGATACGCCTGGAACGCCCAGACCGGCAAGGTGGTGGGATGGCGCACGCCGAGCAGGAGCGGGATTTCGTAGTTGGCAAAGGTAAACGCAAACACGATGATCGACGTTGACAACACGCCCGGCAAAATCAGCGGCATCAGCACATACCAAAATCGCTGCCACCGGCTGGCCCCCAGCGTTTGGGCGATTTCTTCATACTGCGGCCCCACGCTTTGCAACACGGCCAAGACAACCAGGCCGATAAACGGAATCTCTTTCCACAAGTAGCTCAAAATAATGCCGATTCCGGCCCGATCAAACACCAAAACTGGGAAATCACGCGGGGCCTCGATCCAGCCAAAGGCGACACCAAAACGGGCCAACAGGCCACTTTGGGTGATGAGGATCACAATGCCGGTTGCGGCCACCAAATGGGGGACAGGCAGTGGGATTTGAAAGACAAAGGTTGCGAGCTGGCTCCCTTTAAACGTGTGGCGCAAGACCAGTGCGGCCCCAACGGCCAATACGGCCGACAAAAAAGTGCTCACAAAGGCGATGCGGAATGTGAGCCACAGCGACTGCAAAAAGTTATCATCACGCAACACATCGGCGTAGTAGGCCAACGTGAGCTCGTTTAGCCCGATAATCGGAAAGTACCCCAAGCTCTGCCCTAATCCAACCAACAGCCCGCCAAAAAACAGCACGGTCAGAATGAGCAACGCTGGAGCCAGCATGAGCCACGGCCGCCAGCGGCTTGAGACAGGAAGGAAATGCAT
>JAHDGV010000615.1 GCA_020631655.1 Chloroflexota bacterium
TTGTCGCCAATCGGCTCCAGCATGCGCTGTGGCGCGAGGCATTTGCCATCATCGACGAAGGCATTGCTGATGCTGAGACTGTTGACGAGTGTGTCCGCTTTGGCCCCGGCCTCCGCTGGCCCATTCTCGGCCCGGTGGAAAATGCGGACATGGTGGGACTTGATCTGACCAAAGCGATTCATGACTACATTTTGCCGCACATCAACGCCGCCCCAACCCCATCATCAACCCTGCTCGATTTGGTCAAAGACGGCAATCTTGGTTTCAAAAGCGGAAAAGGCTTTTTGGGCGAATGGTCAGATGAAGAAATGGCTGAATCACGCAAGCGCTTGAGCACCTATTTGCTTGAGCAGAGTAGTAAGTAAAAAGATATGGATAAATTAATCATAACGGCCGCTTTAACAGGGGCCATCACAGTTCCGTCCCAATCGGAACACCTCCCTTTCCGAACCGAGGACATCATTGCAGATGGCGTTGCTTGCGCTGAGGCCGGTGCTTCATCGATCCACATCCATGCTCGCAACCCAGAGAATGGTGCCCCCTCGTCTGATCCAGAAATCGTAAAAGAAATTGCGACCGGCATCAAAGAAGGATGTGACGCAGTTGTTTGTATCACCACCGGCGGTGGGATGGGGATGACGCCTCAGGAACGGTTGCAGGGAGCTTCGATGTGTGAGCCAGAATTGGCATCGTTTAATCTCGGCTCTATGAATTTCTCGATGCACCCGGTCGCCAAACGGTTCAACAAATTGGGCTGGGAAAAAGATTGGGAAAAAGAATATGTTGAGGGGACGAAAAACTTCATCTTTTCAAACACCTTTGGCAGCATGGAAATTTTTGCCGAAACCATGGCGGAGAAAAATGTAACCCCAGAGTTTGAGGCGTATGATGTTGGGCATCTGCACAACCTACATTTTTTAGTTAAGCAAGGGTTGATCAAAGGGCCATTTTGGATTCAATTTGTGCTTGGCGTTCTAGGCGGACTCACAGCCGAGCCGCAGTCTTTGATTCAGATGGTTGAAACGGCCGACAGGCTATTTGGCGCTGAAAATTACAAATGGTCAGTTATTGGTGTAGGGTATCCGAATGAATTCCACATGGCCTCGATGGGCATCATCATGGGCGGCCATGTCCGTGTAGGGCTAGAAGACAACATTTTTGTGCGTAAACGGGAACTCGCCACCAATCCGCAATTGGTGCAGAAAGTTGTGCGGCTCGCCAACGAGCTAGAGCGTGAGATTGCAACTCCGGCCGAAATGCGCGAGATTTTGAATCTAAAAGGGCTGGATGCGGTTAACTATTAATCACAGTACTCTCGTTTAAAGGGAGCACTGAGCTTGTCGAAGTGCGCTCTCGCAGTTGCTGAACATAGTAGATACGAAAGCTGTATAAATAAAAAAAGCCGATCCCATTTACGTGGGATCGGCTTTTTTTATCGGCCGCCGGGATTTTTGCCTTCAAGCATATAGCCAATCATTTTTAACGCTCGCTTTTCTCGGGTCGCTGTTTGTTTCGCAGATGAAACCATCGAAGCAAAGCCCCGTTTTTTGCCGGGGGTAAAGTTGCGCCATAGTTCAGCCGCTTTTTCGTTGGCCCCAATCGCCGCTTCAAGCTCGGCCGGAACGTCTACAAAATCCTGATCCCCGATATTAAAACGAGCCTCAATTTCATCACCAAATGTCAGGCCGTTCTGCTTCAGGAATTTCTGAGATAGAAGCAAATACCACCGTTTTCCTTTGGCCGGTTGCATCGCTCCTTCGAACGGCATTTCATTCACCTCGCCTTCAATTCGTAAACGAGGATATTCGGCCATCGGTAGCGTCTGAATCACATCGTTAGGAACAAACACAACAGTATAAAAAAGCTCGCCCCGACTGTTGTGCCCCATCGAATGTTGTTCAATACGGCCGGTGAATTCGTATTGATAAAAGCCCATACCTTATCTACGCACAGCTTGCTGAAAGCACAATCACATTGTCTTCGCCAAACGCGGCCGAAACCGCCTCGCTTCCACCAGCCTCAAACGAAACCTCGGCACCGCTCATCTCGGAGTCAGTCACTCGAATCATTCCTAAATCGCTGTCTGTCAACGTATCATCGACATCAATCGTAAATCCAACCTGCGCACCGGGTGCGAAGGATGAAATGCGTACGGTCAAGCCGGTATCTCCATCGATCACACGTTCGCTCGAAACAAGTTCAAGCTCCCCTTCGGAAACCTCAAATGGTTGGAAAACTTCGACACCAGCCCCTTCACCCGTTGTATCAAAGATCAGTTTACCGGCCGTGTTTGTTAGATCGATTGTGGCAAACGCTTCGGCCAGCTCACAGCCCCCTGTATTGCTAAACAAAAATTTGTCTTTTGGGGCGCTTTCGATAAAACGAACCTCGATTGTTGCCATTTCGACCGTCTCAGCCACTTCTTCCGGTTGAGCTTCTTCAACTTCAACGGCAACAGCTTCAATCTCTTCAGTCTGTACAACCTCTGTCTCCGCTTCAGTTTCAGATTCAACGACAGCTTCGGCCGCCACATCTTCGACCGGGGCAACAACGACCTCAACCTCTTCTACAGGCTCAACCACTTCAACAACTACATCGGCTGATTCGTTCTCAGCAACCTTGGCAGATTCATCAGCTTCTGGAAGTTGAGAAACTTCAACAGTGTCAGACGCACAGCCTAATCCAAAAATGATGAGCAAGAGTGCCACAGCCCAAACC
>JAHDGV010000616.1:0-1287 GCA_020631655.1 Chloroflexota bacterium
TTCGACAAGCTCAGTCTACACCATAATAGGGTAAGCTGAGCTTGTCGAAGCTGAGGTCGCAAGTGAAGTGTATTTACTTTACAGAGTAACATCCTATCGAACAGCGGGTAAGTAAATTTTATTCGGCAAAAGCCGTAAGTCCGGGGTTGCATCTTCAACAACAGGGGGAGTCTGTGTCGCACTAGCTGGGTTAGGAGTGCTTGTGGGCGTTTGTGACAATGTGGGATTTGGCGTTGGTGTGTCTGTTGAACCGGGTGGCGGGGTTGGTGTGGGGGTGTTTGTAGCCGTAGGGGTGCTTGTGGGTTCTGGCGTATTTGTGGGTGGCGGTGTGTTGGATGGGGTGGCCGTAGGTGCAATTTCAACCCCCCAAATATGGATGTTGCCGCCTACATCGGCCGCTACGATTTCAGTTTGCGCGTCGCCATCAATATTGCCGATTGCAACCGCATCTACCACAGCGTTGGTGGTGGTAATGGGCCAGCCGCTAACCACCACCCCGTTTGTTTGCCATGCGTGCACAACTCCGTCTTCACTGGGCACAATGAGGTCTGTGATATTGTCCTGATCAGCATCGGCCGCAACCGGTGGTGCGCTGATCGAGTCTGCGGCCTCTACCGGCCATCCACCTGTAGTGATCGGATCTCCTTGATCGGTATAAGCCCGCAAATCACCTAAATTATTTCCAATCACAATATCTTGATATTCATCCCCATCTAACAACAGCGTGGCCGCTGATGTCTCAATCGTTGCTCCTGTGTCACGTTGCCACACGAGGCTACCGGTCTTGGAAATGACGTACAAATTATCGTCAGTTGACCCAAAAATGATTTCTAGTCCCGGATCAAAAGGATTTTCATCTAGGTCAAGAACCAGCGGTGTGGAAACAATTGGCCCGCCGGTTGAGTAGGTCCACAGCTCGGTGCCGTTGTGGTTAAAGACGTACAAATCATTAGCATAAGAACCTGCGATAATTTCTAAATCATTATCCACATCGATATCCGCAACAACGGCATTTCCGTTCCGTACTTGCCCGCTGATGCCAGAGAAATCGCCCAAGGGCTGAGTCCATTTGGGGACCCCATCTGCGCCGTACACATAAACCCGGCCGTTGGCGGCCACAAATGTGATGTCGATTTCATCGTCGTCGTCGATGTCTGCGATAACTGGGGTAGATAAGATCCCTTCGGTGGCAACTAAAATCGGAAAACCGGGCAAATCGGTACCGTCATGATTGACCGCGTGTAGCCAGCCTTTGATGGTGCCAAAAACAATTTCAGAGTTGGCATC
>JAHDGV010000616.1:1387-2716 GCA_020631655.1 Chloroflexota bacterium
TATTTCATGATTAAACTGCAATCTTAAATTTTCCTCTCCCTTTATTTTTTGTTATCGATTCACAATAGGCATAAACACCGTTCGTAATTCTGAGACAGTTTCAAACAGATGGAGCTCGCCACCAAAGTTGGCCGCAATCAGCTCTATGTCCGCATTGTCATCCAAATTTGCGGCCGTCAGCGATCCGTTGATCGCATAGCCGGTGTCTTTCGGCCAGCCAGCAACGTGAGATCCGTTTAGCTCCCATGCATACACTTTTCCGTCCTGAGAACCGACGACCAATTCGCTGGTGCCATCGGTGTCGACGTCCATGACCAGCGGTGTGCCGTTGATCTCACCACCCACGTTGAGCGGATAGCCGTCTAGCAGATCGCCTGCGGTGTTCCAAGCGTACAAGTTGCCATTTGTGCCACCGATCAGCAGATCAAGCTCACCATCTTGGTCCATGTCGTGCAACGCTGGTGCTGACATGATGATGCCGTTGATTTGTCGTTTCCAGATCAGGCTTCCGGCCGAATTAAGCAGATAGAAGTTGCCGTCTCCAGACCCGAAGGCGATTTCGAGACCGTCATGTTCGTCATCAAGCTCAGCGACTAGGGCACTGCCCACAATCACGTCGTCAGTTGGATAAGTCCACAACAAGTTTTCTTCATGGTCGATCACGTAAAGCGATTTGTCCCACGAGCCGATGATGATTTCACGATCGCCGTCTCCGTCAAGATCGGCCGCAACTGCGCCTGAGTTCTGCGCCTGTGACCCAAACTGATCTCCAAAGTCACCCAAGCTGGTGTTCCATTTGAAAGATCCGTCAAGGTTGCGGACATAAATCCGGCCGTTGCCCGACCCGATCAAAATCTCATTAGTCCCATCGCCGTCCAGATCAACAACTTCCGGTGTCGATAAAATTGGTTCGATAGAAAGCTGTTGCGGGAAGCCTGTGACCAGCGATGCGTCGTGATTAATCGCGTACAGCCAGCCGCTTTCAGAGCCAAACAGAACCTCTAACTCTGGGTCAGCGTCAATGTTGGCCACTTTTACATCGGCTAAAACATTGTCCGCATTCTCTGATCCGGTGTCGGTGCTAAAGGTCCACTTGTGATCCAAGAAGCGGTCGTATACTCGAATCTTCTCACCCATCGCGTCACCCAAAATCACTTCAGGTGAGCCGTCACGGTCAAGATCAGCCACAACCGGGGTTGTGTTAAAGCGAGAGACAACGGTTTTAGGTGCGATCGGTGCAAACGGTACTCGGACAGGGGTGCCAAAGTGCCAAACTTTTTCATCGTTGCGGGTGTTGTACCAATCTAGATATTGGGTTTCACCCGAGCT
>JAHDGV010000617.1 GCA_020631655.1 Chloroflexota bacterium
GAGCCGGTTGATTATGGGCCAAATGACAGGGAGTCTGCAAGCTTTTTCATTATCCGAAACCGAGGTTGGTTAGATTGTGTTTTTCCGAATGGTCCGTTTAAGCTATAAACGGAGCCATGACCGTACTCAAAAACATTCGTGTGCTCGATTTCGGCCGGTATATCGCTGGCCCCTACTGCGCCATGCTGTTGGCCCAACTTGGGGCCGAGGTGATCCGCATCGAACGGCCGGGCGGCGGCGAAGACCGATTTATGGTGCCACTGTCTGACGAGCCAAACGCAGATGGGGCGATGTTTATGCAAAACAACGGGGGCAAAAAAGGGCTCACACTGAGGTTGGGGAAGCCAGAGGCCAACACAATCATCCAGAAATTAGTTAAAACGGCCGACGTGGTTGTAGCTAATCTGCCAGGGTCAGTTTTAGAAAAACTGGGGTTGGATTACGCCAGTCTGAAAGCAATAAAACCAGACATTATTTTGGTGGCAAACAGCGCATTTGGTAGTCAGGGTCCGTGGGGCAACAAACCGGGCTTTGACGGCATCGGCCAAACAATGAGCGGGGCCGCTTGGTTTAGCGGCTCAAACGGCAAGCCGTCCAAAGCGGCCGTCACCTACATCGACTATTCAACCGCTCTTTCAGCAACCGTTGGCACGCTGGCCGCCATCATGCACAAACAGCAAACGGGTGAGGGACAAGTGGTGGAAACAACCCTCTTGGGAACGGCTCTCACGCTCAATGCCACAAATTTGTCTGAGCAAGCGATTTTAGGTGTGAACCGTCAGCCGTCTGGCAATCAGGCGCAGGTGGCTGGTCCGGCCGATATTTTTGCCACATCCGACGGTCACATCATCGTGCAAGTTGTGGGGCCATACATTTTTAAGCGCTTTGCGGGGCTGATGAATCGGCCGGAGTGGCTGACAGACGAGCGTTTTAAAGATGATTTGGGTCGCGGTGATCATCGGGACATATTGTGCCCCATCATGGCAGATTGGTGTGCAGAGCGCACCACGGCCGAGGCTTTGGCCGAGCTTGAGCAAAATACAGTTCCCGCTGGACCTGTACTCAGTTTTCAAGAATCATTAGATCATGAGGCGGTGCAGGCGTTAGCCCATCTGCGGCCGGTGGGCGATTTAAACGTCCCCGTTGCGAGTGCTCCGTTTACGCTTTCAGCATTGGGGCAGATGGGGCCACAACGGCCGCCTAAAATAAGTGAACACACCGACGAGATATTAATAGAGTTGGGGTATAGTTCGGCCGAAATTTCAGCCTTAAAAGCTGACAAAATTATTTAGCACGGTGGCAAATATATTCCGGTAGGGGTGGACGGGGTCGGAACCAATTTGCTTTCCAAGAACAGACTTGCTTCCCGCCCCCGTCCACCCCTACAAAATTTAGATGAGGAAATAAAATGGCAAAAGTTGTAATCGACGCTCAGGCCCCTGACTTCACATTAGATGACTATCAAGGGAACAGTGTCACACTTTCTAGTTTTGAAGCTAGCAAAAACGTCTTGCTAGTGTTTAATCGTGGATTTTTCTGACCATATTGCAAAAAGCATATGGCGCAGTTGCGTCAATCCATCGATCAATTTAAAGAGACTGACACTGAAGTGTTGGTCGTTGGCCCAGAAAATGCGGACAAATTCAAAGCCTATTTTGCAGAGCACAATTTGCCCTTTACCGGGCTCCCAGACCCCAAACATTCTGTATTAAAGCTATACGGCCAGCAGATAAAACTGTTCAAGCTCGGCCGGATGCCGGCTCAAGTCCTGATCGACAAAGCAGGCACGGTGCGTTTTGGCCACTATGGGCACGATATGCGCGACATCCCCGCCCCATCTGAAATGGTTGAATTAATCAGAACGCTTTAATTTTGAAGCCAAATAAGGGTATATCGAATCAGCACAACAATAAATCCACCCACAATCCACGGGATGTAGGGCAGTGTATCGAAAAATCGAGACATCAGCTTCCCGTCGTTTAAATGGGGGAACGGGGTGTTGGGCACGGGAACGTCAAGAAATTCGCACAGCGGCTCCCAACCTTGTTTGACCTCAAAAACGAGTAGCTTTTCGGGTGGAACTGTGTCGATCACCTCTTGATTGTGTTGCTCAAAAACAGAAATGGCGTGAGCCTTGTTGGTAAATTTACCGCCAAACGTCCCCTTCCAAATCTGTTCGGTAGCCATCTCTTGCATTTGGCCATATCGTTTTAGAACAATCTTAAACCATTCTGGCACATCGGTATTTGCCCGATAAATCGTGTTCATACAGCTAGCATGCCACTTTTCTGGATCGCGAACTGATAAAATCACCTTTGCATCCGGGTATTTCTCCATCAGCTCTTTGTAATGGGTGCAACTGGGCCAATCGGTTGTGGACTGGAAACCGTCATAAATTTCATCCCAATCAACTTCCTCTCCCCGCCATGCGTGTAAAAACGGCCCGGCCGTAGACGGGTTTTTAAACACCTCCGTCATATGGTGGCATTTATCAAAGCCCAGCTGTTCTAACGCGGCTTTTAGGGATGTGGTTCCTGTGCGGCCGAATCCAGCGCCAATAATTTTCAAGCTCATAAAATCGTGATACCCTTCGCTAATCCAATTTAATAACTGATGTTACACGCTGAAGTAAATCGACCCTCCCCTAGCCCGACCCAACTTTGTTGGGTTTAAGCTAAAACTTGTTTAGCCCCTCCCGAGGGGAGGGGAAC
>JAHDGV010000618.1 GCA_020631655.1 Chloroflexota bacterium
TCACCATCAATGTTCGATGACCAGCTCAAAGCGATGCCGGTTATGGCCCCATTTTCTAAATCGTATGCGCTACCAGCTAGTGAAATCAGCTGACCGGCCGAATAGGTTTCATTGTCTGCCGCCGGAACGCTGATCACGGCTCGAGGTGCGGCCGCTGGGACGATGAACGGGCCAACTGTTGCCTCAGCACTGTTAAACCCATCTGAGCCGATAATGCGCAAATAGCTATTGGTGCCGCCCGCTAACAGCGCAGAATCTACAGAAATTGAAGGGGTGATCAGATCGGTGGTCAGAACTTCCCACGATCCCTCGCCCAAGTGGCTGTAAAGCACGGTGTAGGTGAGTGGATCATCATCAGCGTCTGACCCAGTCCATGCAAAATCAATTGTTTCCCCACCGAAGGTTTCCCCAACGGTTGGGGTAGTAATGGTGATAACGGGTCGGTTATTGCTAGCGGTTTTTGAGATTAAGACGGCTGAACCTTTGCGGATTTCAATCGTTGCAGTTCCATCAGTCCACGGGATTCGCTCAGCGAAAAACGCGCTGTTGCTATCTGGATCTAAGTCATCTTCAAGCGCTTCGGCCGAAAACGGATAGCTGGCCAATTCCGTCCCTCCAGAATCTAATAAGGCCACCGTCCATTCTCCTGGTTCGGGTAGCGGCCGGGTGGCTGAATGATCGATTTGTTGGACATCAAATGAGTCAACGGTCAAATCATCGAGATCGATAAAGCCGGAGAATATCAAGAATTTATCGGCATCTACGCTTGCACGATCTGTGTTCCTCAACCCATCTAACCCATTTATGTTTTCATAAAGTGCCTCGTAGGTATAGTCTGATATCCAAACGTTTTCACAGTATGTCATCACATCATGCCATGTGGGGGGATAAATTGCTTGGGTTTCAGCATCAAATCCATAAAAGGCTGAATCCCCTGTTGTCTCTCCGCTGATCAACCCACCTTCATAGGGATACGGCTCTGAATCAAAGGGCATCGCTCGATAGCAATCTGCATGTTCGCGCCCAAACAGGTGGCCAATTTCATGACCTGCCAGCCAATCACCATATGAACCATCTGTATCCCATGCAGTGTTTGCAGTTCTGCTGGGATCACCCGTAAGTCCAGTGGCTGAATGAGCAATTGAGCGAGCCGCTCCTAGAACATTTTGAAGGTCTTTTGGATCTTCTTCCGCGACTGCATAAAAAACGGTTTCGGCCGGAATGTCTTCATAGGTCTCTACGATTTGCCTTAAAAGAGCGAGCCGTGCAATCATAATCTTGATATCGGGCGCACCGCTTAAGAATGTACTTGTTGATTTACGCTCAGAATCTAGGCTTGAAATCGGATACGCTTTTTTGAGCCACGCTTCAATCATGTCCAAATGAAAGTCATCAGCTATTAGATAACCATCTGTTGCGTTATATCCAACGTTGATGAGGATTAATTTGACCGGTTCAGATGAAATAAACTCAACTTGAACCCCTGCCGTATTATTTAACCGATCCGAATCAAGCTTTGCATTTGTGGGGTCGATTTCAGCTTTAAGCAAGATTTGGCCATCTTCGGCCCATTCGATGGGTAGCTCGAACAAGAAGCTGTCGTTGAGCTGGCCGCGGTCTGGATTTGAGATGACGGAAATTGTCCCACCTGTGTTGATGGGGGTAAGTGTTTGAGGCAGAGTCTGCCCATTTTTTATGGCTGTCAATTCGGCCGATACCCCATCTACATTTTCAGGAGCGGATACATGCACCCGCACAAACGTCCGTTTGCCAGAAATTAAATCAACGCTGTTTTTCAAGTCTTGAATCGTTTGGGTCACTTCAATCGCATCGATTTGCATGTCAGGTCCGGTTGCTGGTACTGGTGTTGGGGTTGCTACCGGCGGTGTTGAATCTTTCTTTGCCGCCCAATCAACCATTTGTTGCATCAGTAAGAGACCATTGGTATCGGACGGGGTGCTGATTGCTGTCATAACGATGCGGCCGGAGCCTAAGCTACCTACAGCTAGTGATGCGTGGGGGTGTCCTTGAGATTTTGCCAGCAGGGTCCACTGAGACCCTAGCGATTCAATAGGCACAACGCCAATGGTGAATACATCGATGTCAAAAGACGCCCCTGCAAGGATTGGATGTGTTGCCCCCGATTCCGTGGGTTCGACTCGGGGTGGCTGCAAGTTCTCATCTGAGCCAGGCCATAGAGGCTCATCGATGGTCATCTCAAAACCCGCTGGTAAAGGCTGGGCTCCCGGCTCTGAGTAAGGGGCAGTGGCAACAAGCCCACCACCTGCGTTTACAAATGCTTGTAATTCTGTCGTAATTGAGCCGAAAAGGGTTGTCCCTAACCCAACAACCGCCACGTCGTAATTTGTGTGCGTGTCGATGAATTCGGTGTAGGAACTGGTGACCGTTGTGCACACGTCATGGTAATTTTGGGGGGATGGTGCAAAGCAAATGGCAGTCACGTTTTGCTGGCTGTTGTATGAGGCATTGGCGGCGTGATTAAGCTGTGCCGAACCTAAAGTGACGCCAAGAATGGCGAGACTGAACAAGAATATACGTTGGGTCAATGGTGACCTTGTTTTCCTGAGTGAATCGATTTTTTTAAATTCAGCTATTGCATAATTTGCGCTAGCATAGGCCCTCTTCCATAGGGGTTGGCTTGAAATCATCGGTGGTTCTCCTTTCTGATGCAGGCAGATTCCTCATAA
>JAHDGV010000619.1 GCA_020631655.1 Chloroflexota bacterium
CCTCCCCCCGGGAGGGGCTAGGGGAGGGTCGAGGTACATAATCTGATCAATTTTTTAACACGCTCTCAGTGACCTGTTTTTACTTACTATCGTCCGTACTCAAAGGTTAGTCGCCCTTCGCCAGTACCGACATACACCTGAACCGTGTACGCACCGGTAAGCAGTTGCGCCTGCCGGTGGGCGAACAGCGCATACCCATCATCTGACACAACTTCTTCCTCGATGACTTTCCCCGTTTCATGCATCAGCCTGAACAGGACGGGTGTCCCATCGGGAATATACTGTTCCCGCTCACCCAAAAGCGGCCCGGCCGTAAACGTCATGTAGCCGTCGTATTGGGCGCTTCCTTCAGCCATTTCAACCGGGAAGGCACCAATGGCTGGGCCAGGCTTGAAGTTGATAATTAGCGGTTCGCTTTCAACCGCAAACACGGTGCCGATTACCGTAAAGCGGGTCGGCCGGAGCGGTGCTTGCAACGGCAGGTGGGCAAAGCCATCCACCGTTTTAGATGGGAGCACACGGCGATATCCGTCTTCATCTTCAACCACAAACTGCACCAGCGTGCCGTCTGGCATCACATTGCCGTACTGATCAACGATCCGGCTGGTTCGCACTTGGGTCAGCTGTTTTCCATCTGCTACAACTTCCTTCGGCTCGTTGGTCATCGTAAAGGAGACGGGCCAGTCGGCCGTTTCGATTAGCTCAGTTTCATTGCCGTATGCGTCGCCGATCTGGGCCGTAATAAACGTTTTTCCCGCTTTTGTTTTGCTGTTCACACGCATCCAAGAGACAAGATTTCGGGTGGTTGACTTAAATTCTTCGAGCACGTTGCCAGGGTGGTAGATGGTAAACGTTGCCGTTGTTCCATCTCCAATCGGATTGGCATATTTATCAAAGGGGATGATGGTCGCAATCGACCACGTTTCTCCGTTGGCCGTGATGGTGCGTGGCCCCACAAGCGGGGTGAGCGGTTCAACCGCTTCTCCGGGGATCAACTCAAAGCGTGCCCGCTGGGTCATCCCATCTGCTTTGATGACGGCCGTTACAAATCCGGCCTGTTCCGTCTCCTTGGCCGGAATGTCAAACAAAATCTGCTCGTTTTCAAACTCACCTTCGTACAGCCACACGCCGTAACTGCCCAGCAGAGACAGGCGGCCGATGGTCCCATCCTCGACCCCATCCAGCTCACCCGTGATGGTAAGGGGTTGGCCCACTGGGTGGCCTTTCGGTGTTTCTAGAATTAACTCTCGTTCAATGTCAATGCTTGAATTGCTAACGGTGCAGGCGGATAGAAACAGGCTAAACAAAGCTATCAAACGCCAAAAAGACCTACGAGGTTTTGAGAACCTCGTAGGTCTAAAAGCTGAGAAAATTGTCTTTGTGTGTTCAATCATCAATTTACTACTTTGTGAAGTCTGAAAACTTGTTTTCTTGAGAGAGCGTAATACCCGCTTAATCCCTGTGAATACAGGGACGGTATCCAGTGCCAGACTTAGCGCTGGATTCCTGCCTTCGCAGGAATGAGGCCTTTCATAAAAATCGTTGATGTTCTTCAAGGTCATGCACTTACGGACTTGCGATGAAGTAGTTCACGCTGACCCGAATCGAGGAATAGCCGAGTTCTTCCGGCACCTCGATCCGCTCCATCCACGGGAAGCCAAGATCAAAATCTTCGTAAATGCCTTCATCCAATACATTCGAAAAATCACTGCCGTTGTTATCGATCAGGCGCACGTTTTCAATCGGCTTGAGTTTGACTTCAAAATCAAGCTCTTTTTGTGGTTTCACACTTTCGGTCAGGTAGAACGAATCAACCCACATCACTTCATCAACGTCGTTGTAATAGGTAACTAAAAGCTGAGGAATAATCGCTTCGATGGTGCCGTGATTGATCAAGGTTCCGTTGATAACCCCGCGCAGTTTGCCATCGTCCCGGCTGTCCACATCAAAAAATACAGGGATGCGCCCTTCGAGGGTGTCATCGACCTCTTCGTCAAAATTCACATAGTCAAACACTGCGTCTGGAATTTCTTCGGTTGTGACCCGCAGATTCTGCACACCAACATCTCGGTTTAAGTCATGCGGGGTGACAACGGCTTTGGCGTACACCACAAAGCTGTCGATCGGTTTCTCAAGGTCGATGGGGGAGTAGTCGTCAGGATGGAAGGTGCCAACTTTGTCTCGGTCGGTGACCCGCATTCCGGCCACCCCTTCAAAGTCGACGCGGAACGGAGTTATCTCTTTCGGGAAGATTTTGTGACTGATCACTTTTTGGGCGTTGTACCACGAAATCGTCTCCCCTTCGCTGTCAAACAGATGGCCAGAGACGGTCAAGTCGGCCGGATCAACGTCTAGGTTGATCAGCTCACCAACCACGTAATAGCGGCCGTCTTCCAGCACCAATCGGGACGATAAAATTTGCAGTTCCGGCCGGTCTTCGAGCGGCTTAAAGCTTGTGATTGTCTTCTCTGCCCGTGCGCCTGAATTAACCTGCCAAGCAACCGTCCCTTGTCGATAAAACTTATCTGGCTGTTGCTTAATATCGAGCGGAAGCGGCACGATGTACCAGTTGTTCCCTTCTCGTTTCACCAGTTCAAGCTGATGGGTTGAGTTGTATTCGTTTAGGCTCGAAATCCAGTCGAGATCAACCTCAACCAAAATCCGCTCCTCTTCTTCTTCAAGGATGCGAACCTTGA
>JAHDGV010000620.1 GCA_020631655.1 Chloroflexota bacterium
TAAAAACGCTTGATCCATTCTTCAAACGCAGTCATTTGGCCACCGATAAATTCGCGCGTCTGCTCATCTACTAATTTGCCGTCCTCAATCTTTTTGCCAAAGTGCGGTACAGCAACAGTTGGTTTAGGCATCAAATACATGCCCAAGTGCAAGCAAACGGCCCGCAGATGCTCTTGAGCCTTGGTTCCGCCCAGTGCACCAGGAGACCCACCAAGAGTTACAACCGGCATCTTTGCCAAAATTCCACCGCCGCGAGAAGCCCAGTCGATCCCGTTCTTTAGCACGCCTGAAAATGATCCATTGTATTCTGGGGTGGCTAAGATCATCGCATCACTGGCTTTAATCGCATCATGCAAAGCGACAACTGAATCTGGCAGTCCGTCTGTCTCGATATCGGTGTTGTACAACGGTAAATCATGGAGGGGAAAGATGGTTATTTCCATCCCGGCCGGAGCTACCTCTGCGGCCGCTTCAACCAACACTTTGTTCATTGACCCGTTTCGCAAACTCCCAACCAAAGCTAATACTTTTATGCTCATACATGTCTCCTAACATAAAGGTTCCTCTTCAAGGAACTCGCTTCTTAAAAATTTAGATTTAATATTCTAGCCCAATCTCTCAGGCACAAAAACGAATCTACTGCCATTTTTATCCATCAGGAAAAATAGATTGTTTGGATTACACAGAATTGTTTTTTAATCTGTGTAATCTGCGCCATCTATGGATAAATTAGCGCGCATTTGAAAAGCTCTGAAACAAGCCGGAAAAAGACTTGGTTTCACACCAAACTGTGCCAAAATTAAGGACCAGGAGGAAAAATGACCCTGCCAGAAAGAATAGAAACGGAACGACTTGTGTTACGCCCCTATGCATTTAGCGATGCGGATGATGTGTTTGCCTACGCATCCACCCCCGGCTGGAACCAATTTTTGCCCGTCCCCATCCCATATCTCCCCCACCATGCTGAAGAGTTTATCGCCATGTCGATTTTAAAAGATAGAAGCGTCAAGATGTCTTGGGCGATTGAGTTTGAAGGACAGGTGATTGGGGGGCTCGATTTTAATTTGGTTTCTAACAATCAAGAAGTCGCAGAGTTTCACTGGAGCGTGGGGCAACCCCACTGGGGCAAAGGTATTATGTCTGAAGCCGGCCGCGCGATTCGAGATTTGGGTTTCCGATCAATTGGAAATTTGCACCGCATCCAATCTTTTTGTGATGTGGCCAATATCGGTTCGTGGCGGGTGATGGAAAAAATCGGTATGAGCCGGGAAGGAATGAAGAGGCAATCTCTCTTTATTCAAGATAACTGGGCCGATGCTTATTGGTATGCCATTTTACGCTCTGAGTGGGAGAGTTTGATGTCAGAAGCAGGAGAAGAATCATGAGTTTACCCGACACCATCGAAACAGAGCGGCTCATTTTACGGCCGTTCAGAATGACCGATGCCTCGGCCGTTTTAGGATACGCCAACAACAAAAACTTCAGCCGATTTTTGCCACCCGTCCCTTTCCCCTACTCTCAAAAAGACGCAGATGAGTTTATTGCACGGCGCATTTTAGAAGATGCAGATAAATCAAAAACGTGGGCCGTCACGCTTCGGCCGGTAGACGAGCCGATTGGCGGCCTCAGCCTGCGATTCAACAAAGACCACAATGTGGCTGAACTGGGCTGGAGCATCGCTGAAGAGCAGTGGGGAAAAGGGATCGTAACCGAAGGGGTGCAGGCTCTCGTCGATGCGACATTTACCCATCTGCCAGACATGCACAAACTGCGAGCCGGGGCCGACCTGCGCAACGTGGGTTCTTGGCGCGTGATGGAAAAAGTTGGCATGCGCCGCGAAGCCCACTATCGTGAGCATGAATTTGTAGATGGGGAATGGATCGATGACGTTTGGTACGGCATCCTGCGCTCTGATTGGCAAAAGAATTCGTAGGGGTGTCTGTGGCATTTGTTCCAACTAATGTATTCTTATGTCGGGGCAAGACATTCCCAGTTGATTGAGCGCAATAGACCTTTTTCCATGGGAATGCCTGGCCCCTACGTGTCGATTGCACGTAGGGGTTAGGCATTCGCACCGCAATAATTTAAATTGAAGGCTAGTTTCAGCGAATGTCTCACCCCGGAATGGTGGATTTGGGTCAAAACTAGCAATTCTATCTGTTGCAATGCCACAAAAGATGCCCCTACAACAAATCGTTAAACAGGTAAAAATGACCACAATAAAACAGCTAAAAAAAGCACTAGAAACACAACAAACCACCTCTCGCGCCGTGGTTGAAGAAATGATCGCAAAAATCGAAGATCCGGCCGGGGAAGGTGCGCGAGTCTACATCACCAGCTATGCAGACCAAGCACGGGCACAAGCCGATGCGGTTGACGTGGCCCGAAAAAACGGTGCACATTTGCCTCCATTTGCAGGCATCCCCATCTCGATCAAAGATTTGCTAGACGTAGCTGGAGAAACAACCACGGCCGGATCAAAAGCACTAGCCAGCGCCCCACCCGCAACTGTGGACGCCCCTCTTGTGCAAAATCTAAAGCGAGCCGGATTTATCTTGATGGGCAAAGTCAACATGACTGAGTTCGCCTTTTCTGGGCTGGGGATCAATCCCCATTTCGGCACACCGCTTAGCGTGTATGATCGGGAAAGCGGCCGCATACCCGGCGGCTCCTCTTCCGGCGGAG
>JAHDGV010000621.1 GCA_020631655.1 Chloroflexota bacterium
TGGGTTTCAAATCCCCATTATGATCGGCCGGACTTTGCAGATGGCGTTATTGAAAGCCTAAAAGAGCTCCCCCACTTAATATCAACTTTTTAGCTAAATGACTCTCACTACACAGAAAGAATTTGTCACTTCGCTTCACGACCAATCGTTGCTTTGCTTAGGGATTGGTCCCCGGCTGAACTTCGTTCAGCTCCAGCCCAACAAAGTTGGGCCCTTGTCGCTTCGCTTACCCGCGCAATCTCCGATTGCGCCCCAGCCAACCGCAGGTTGGCCCTTGACTCTCTAGTTGCTAGAGACTTTATACTCATGCCACAGTGAGGTTAAGACATGTTTCGAATTGGAGAATTTAGCAAGATATCCCAAACGCCTATCACTCAGCTTCGTTATTACGATGAGATTGGGCTTTTTCAGCCAGAGCAGATCGACAAATTTACCGGCTATCGGTATTACAGTGCGACCCAGTTGCCCGACCTAAATCGTATCTTGGCAATGAAATCTCTAGGGTTAACTCTGGAACAGATCCAAAAGCTGGTGGTTGATCAAATCTCGGCCGATGAAATTCGAGGGATGTTGGCCTTAAAAAAAGCGCAAGTTGAGCAAGAGCTACGGAGCCAAATTGAACAGCTACATCACATCGAAGCCCGCCTGAAACAGGTTGAGAAAGAGGGAGTGATGGAAAACGATGACATTATCATCAAAGAACTCCCCATCCAACCGATTTATAGCTATGTGCATAGGTATGCGGATGTGCGGGCCGCGGTTCAAGATCGCATGGCAATGACGAAGCTTTTGCCCCAGAAAGTTGGCAAGAAAAAGCTAGGTTATTTCTTGGCGATTAATCATGAAGACAGTTTTTCGTTTGAGAATGCCAAAGTTGAGATGGGGTTTTTGCTCAATGACACGATTGAGGAGCCTTTTGAGCTAAGCAACGGCCGGACGATGACGATGCGCACGTTGCCCCGAGTCGAAATGGCGGCCTGTGTGGCGCGCATCGGCGGATTTGAAAGCAACTTTGACTGTTATGGGAATTTCGGCCGCTGGCTCGAAACCAACAATTACGCCATTGCTGGCAACATTCGAGAAATATTTATCAAGCAAGTTCCCATGGATCGCATCGATGAACTTGTGTGCGAGATTCAAGTTCCAATCCAACCGGCCGACCCGCAGAAGTTTCGATCAGCTATTGGCTTTTAGCCGTCAGCTGTCAGCTACTTTTTCAACGATTTAGGGGAAATGTCTACACTCATTTATTTCAATTTTCAAATTGCCTTTTTGCCAATTTGGTCTGTAGGATGACGCGTTGCTTACACGACCAATCTTCGATTGGTTCCTAGCCAACCGCAGGTTGGCCGCTTACCCGCGCAATCTTCGATTGCGCCCCAGCCGACGCTTCGCTTACACAACCAATCAAAGATTGGTTCCCAGCCCAACGAAGTTGGGCCCTTGACTCTCTAGTCGCTAGAGACTTTATAGTTCTATCAGTTGCAAATTACGCAACAGAAATTCAAACAGATGAAAGGAGAAAAATCGTTATGAATACAAAAACAATCGCTCGGGTTTTAGCAGGATTAGTAGCCTTGGCTTGTTTATTAATTGGTGCGAGGTACATGTTTGCCCCGGCCGGGATTTTGGAAGGAGCCGGATTCCCAACTGATCTTAGTGCAGGTGGGCTGTCAACCCTTCGCGCAGTTGTCGGTGGAGCGTTTATCGCGTTTGCAATCATCGTGGGCGTACACACCGTCCGTGATGGTGAAGATGAAATGATCCGCTTCATGGTGCTCTTCTGGTTGCTCTACACCGTCGGCCGAGTGGTTGGCATTGTGGCGGACGGCGTTGGAGAAACAACCATTCGGAGCATGATCCCAGGCATTGTGCTCCTTGTTGTCAGCATCGGGTCAGTCGTGATGTTTGCACGAAGCAAAACGGCCGAGGCTTAACATCCAATCGTTCTTTAACTTACCAAAAGGTCTGATGCGAATCAGGCCTTTTTTTATAAATTTCAACCTTATGAACAAATCAACAAAAATTCCAGTGTGGCTCTTGGTTTTAACCGCGTTCTTTTTTATCTCGAACCTATTTATTTTTGGTGGGACGGCTCTTTTTAGCCCATTCACCGCCTTTCCAAATGCTGGTGATGGGGCTGTGTTCCCGATCCAGTTTTTCGCAATTCGACATGTCGCTTTTGCCTTCCCGCTACTTTATGGATTGGTAACCCGGAATCGGACAGTTTTAATCACCATGTTCAGCATCTTTCTGATCATGTCTGGCCTAGACATTCTGTGGCTGTACATTTATGACTACAACATTCCAATTGTGGGGTTAATCCCGGCCGTTGGGAATCTCAGTGCAGCCGGCAAAGTGGTTGTAGGCATTTTAGGATTATTCATGCCCACCGGTATCGCCCTTTGGTATTTGGTCAATCGCGTAGAAAGCTAAAAGAGGTTTATCTCCTTTTCTTTTGGGTGCTGGTTAAGCTAATGCGTACCCAGCACCTTTTTTTGTTCCAATTGCGAGCTATGCCGCTTCATTATCCTGCACAACCTGTGAATGCTTCACGGCGCTTACCGACAAATCTCCGACTGGCCCCCAGCTGAACTTCGTTCAGCATCAGCCAACCGCTAGGTTGGCCCTTCGCTTACCGCGCAATCGTCGCTTTGCTTACAGATTGCGCCCCAGCTGA
>JAHDGV010000622.1 GCA_020631655.1 Chloroflexota bacterium
CCATCGATTAATCAAAAACAAGGAATCCTGCATGTTATTTGCCCCATTTGTACCGAGTGCTAGAATCTCGCCTACATTTTTAGGTATGATGGTATACCATCATACTAACTTAGCTTTTAAGCACAGCGACAAATATGCAAAAACGAGGACAAAGCACAGTTTCAAACATTTATGATGAGCTACGGCAAGCGATTGCTAAAGGTGAACTGCGTGAAGGTGAACAGCTGAAACAGGCGGCGATTGGTGAGCAGTTTGGGGTCAGCAAAATCCCGGTGCGCGAGGCGCTGACGATGCTAGAGGCAGACGGGTTTGTGACGCTGACGGCCGGTAAAGGGGCAACGGTCAACGGCCTTTCAGCGGCCGAGGCTGAAGAAATTTATCTGATGCGGATTGGGCTGGAGCCGCTGGTTTTGCGTCATTCGCTCCCTAATCTCTCTGTTATCGGTTTGGCGCGAGCTGAATCGATATTGCACACGATTCAGTCGCTGGATGACATCACCCAAGAGCAGTGGCACATGCTGGACCACGAGTTTCATACGACCTTGTATCAAGGGTCACCTCACGAACGTATGAAGCGGACGGTGAAACTGTTGCACGATAATTTGGCCCGTTATTTTGCGATCTATAAATCGTATGGGATGAGTTTTAGAACGGAAAGTGATGCTGAACATCGTCAAATTTTAGAGGCGTGTAAGGCCAAAGATGGCGAGAGAGCCTGCGCAATCTTGAACCAACATTTGGAGCATGGCTCAAGAAAATTACAAACTTTTTTGCAAAATGGAGAACGAAGAAATGAGTAAAGCACTCGAAGGAAAAGTAGCAATTGTGACCGGTGCCGCAAAAGGCATCGGTGAGGCGATTGCGCTACGCTACGGCCGAGAAGGAGCCAAGGTCGTGGCGGTTGACATCAATGGTGATGCGGTTGCGGCCGTGGCTGATGCGATCAACAGCGCAGGCGGCACTGCGATGGGGTCTGAGACAGACATCTCGAACGAGGAAGCTGTGAATGCGCTGTTTGACAAAACGATGGCTGAGTACGGCCAAGTAGATGTGTTGGTCAACAACGCTGGGCTTATCTCACCGATGAAACACTTTCTAGTGGCCGACAAAGCCTGGTGGGACATGATCATTGATGTGAACCTAACCGGCACATTTTTGTGCTGTAAAGCGGCCGCTCACATCATGGCCAAACAAGGTAGTGGTTCAATCATCAACATGTCATCTGGTGGGGCAACCCGAGCGCATCGTGCCTTTGTGGCGTATGACGCAACTAAAGGTGGTATCGAAGCGATGAGCCGTGCGCTAGCGCTTGATCTTGGCCCTTATGGGATTCGGGTGAACTATATGGTTCCCGGTGCGATTGATACGACCGGCATCGATGAAGAAGGGCGTAAACTGCGTGGGGCCAATGTCCCGCTCGGCCGGGTTGGTGAACCAAACGATTTGACCGGCGCCGCTGTTTTCTTGGCATCAGATGATTCTACTTACGTGTCTGGCACGAGTGTTGTCATTGATGGTGGTATGTTGGCCCAACAGCGTTCAGCCACGGTTGACATTATGCCGCCAAAAGATTTTCCAAAGATTGATTAGCCCGTAGGGGTCGAAGGGGGCGGAACCAACTTTGTTTGTTCCGTCCATAGTTGAACCCGCTCCCTTCGACCCCTACATCCATCCAAAATGAAAAACTACGACGTGATCATTGTTGGTGCAGGCATCATGGGTGCCGCAACCGCATACAACTTAATTAAAGACGATCCTACGCTAAACGTGCTGATGATCGAAAAAGATGCTTCGTATCAGTATTCTTCAACGGCGATTTCTGACGGGAACACCCGCGTGCAGTTTAACCTGCCCGAGAACATTAAAATCTCGCTGTATGCGTTAGAGGCTCTAAAAACGTTTGAAGAAGATATGGCAATCCCTGGCCAGCCGAACGTTCAGCTCAACTTTCGCCAGCAGGGGAACATGTTTGTGATTGATGATGAGACGAGCTTGGGCTATGCCAAACAAGGGTTTCAGACTCAGTTAGATTACGGCGCTGATGTTGAGTGGGTTGAGCCGGAAGATTTTGGCAAATACCATCCGCTAATCAACGGAGATGTCTGTTTAGCGGCCACGATTGGACCCAAAGATGGGACGATGTCGCCTAATGACACATTGCAGGGGTACAAACGGAAAGCGGAGCATTTGGGTGTTGAGTTTTTAGAGGCGGAAGTTGTAGAACTGATCAAACAAGATGGTCAGATGACCGGTGTGCGGCTGGCGAATGGGGATGTGATCCACAGCTCAAACGTGGTAAACACAACTGGGGCTTGGATGACGCCACTCGCGGCCACGGCCGGGGTTGATCTTCCCATCCGCTCGATTAAACGTGAGGTGTACTCAGTCGCAATCGATGCATCTTTTGATGAGGTGTTGACCTTTGTTGTGCTTCCAAGTCGCCACTACATCCACCATGAAGGGGGGAACCACTTTGTGATTGGTGGTGCAAGCTCGCATGATCCTGAAACCACAACCGACTTTAGCTGGTCAAAGGCTAAATTTGAAGAAGAGTATTGGGAAAGCATCATCCACTATGCTCCGACGTTTGATCGGCTTAAAGTGTTGAACGGCTGGGGCGGGCTGTACGCGGTCAATGATTTTGATGGCAATGCGCTGTTGGG
>JAHDGV010000623.1 GCA_020631655.1 Chloroflexota bacterium
GCACCTGATGCGGCCGAAAACGCAACGATGGCTGAGATAAGCCAGCCGCCTCCAAAAAGGAGTGCGGGTAAAAAGATGCAAATGGCCATGATACCGGCCAAAATGTTGGGCATATTTCGGCCACGTCTGCGGCCAACAGCCTGCTGCGCAACCCGGGCAATGGCAGCGCCAATCCCACCCCCAACCGCAAACGCGATAAAGAAGATGAAAATCCCGCCAAATCCGCCGATCAGAGAAACTAAGAAGCCGGTCACAAACGACAGAGCACCTGTGACCAGAGAAGAAACAATAAAATCGGATGATGTTGCTTCGTAATAACTTTCTTCAATCTCGTATATACATTCAAAGCACCGGTAACCAACCGAGGTTGATTTTGAGCTTTTTAGCGAGATGGGGCGGCCGCAACGATTGCAGCGCAGATTGGTTGGTTGACCCGTTTTGTAATCAACCATCGAGCCATCGGCCATCACCCATTCAGAAATATCTACCGGATGAGAGAATACCCCGCCGATGTTTGGTTCAACCTTTCCTGCGGGTGCTGGGGCTTCAGTGATCTCAGTCACCTCTGCAACTTTTTCTGGGATTGGTTCAACCTCGGCCGGAACTTCTTCCGTTATCGCTTTTTCCGCCTCTTTTAAAAGGGTGATTTCAGGCGGAGCTTTGCCATCTAGCTGGGCTAATTTTTCAATCGCCTCGCTATTTTTTGGCTCAATTTCCAAGGCTTTTTGGTACGCCTCGCGCCGCTCATCCTCATCTTTTAGGATGTTGCCCAAGCCGATCCAAGCTGGGACCAGATCGTCTTCGGCTTCCAATAGCTCGCGATACAGTTGAATCGCGGCCGGAATTTTTCCACTTTCAGCCACACTTGCAGCTGTTCGTAATTGACTTCGTACTTTTGGTGTCATTGTCGCTTCGCTTACGTACGGAACTTCGTTCCGTCATGCCCAGCTATGCTGGGCCGCTATCTTTCAAACCCCAGTCTTTTAAAAAGCCTGCGGTAAAAGTATCCTTTTTCACCAACCCTAGCAAATCGTGCAACGTGGTGATGACGGGTGATTTTTATCTCATCTCCGTCTATCAGTTCCAGCGTTTCTTGACCATCAACGGTCAAAATTGCGCCGTGATCAGTCCTAATGCGGATCGTGGCAACCGCCTCTTGATGGAGGACTAGCGCACGGTCCAAACTTAAATACGGTGCAACCGGCATAAGTACAAAATTGTTTAGCAAAGGAGGGAGCAGTGGGCCACCGGCCGCCATCGAGTATGCGGTAGAGCCGGTGGGGGTGGCAACAATTAAGCTATCGGCCGTATAGGTTGTGATCTCATCCCCATCTACCGAAAGATCGAGCCGGACAACCCGGGCACGGGTTCCGCCGATCACAAAATCGTTTAGGGCGATGAAGCTGGCCGTTTCGATGCCGTCGCGCACATGAGTTGCGCTAAGCATCAAACGAGTTTCGATCCACTGTTGGTTGTTCAGGAATTTATCCAATACAGTGGGCCAATTTTGCGGATCAGTTTCACTTAAAAAACCGATGCGCCCCATGTTGATGCCGAGAATCGGCGTGTCGTATGGGGTTGCGAATCGTGCCGCTCGCAAAATTGAGCCGTCACCACCCAATACGATCATTAAGTCACTTTTTTGCGATTCCTCATGAACTTCTGATTCATTGAATGTATTTCCGATCCATGAGGTGTGATTTTTGGCCTGCAACCAATCTGCAACTTCTTGCGCGATTTTAGGCGATTCTGGTTTGTTGGGGTGAAACAGAATACTAAAATGCATATTCGCCGGGTTGGCTGATTAACAGCTCGTCAGATTAGCTTTCGCTCGATGCTTTTTGAATTTCGGCCAGCACGTCATCAATTGGATGTTGATATTGATCCCCACTGCCTTCAAACATCGGCCGGATCGTTACTTTGCCTTCAGCAAGCTCACCATCACCCACAATAATCGCATGGGTGATCGGATATTTATTAGCTTCACGCATTTGGCTTTTCATACTGCGCCGATCGCGGGCAAAGGCCAGTCGCGTACCAATCCCTGCATCCCGCAATTGAAATGTAATATCAACCGCCGCCAATTTGGTGTCACCACCAAAGTGAGCCACAAAAATAGTTGGTTGTGGCGGGCTGGGTGGTGTAATTTCTTCAGCCTTCATTCCCAACACAGCACGTTCGATCCCTAGACCGAAGCCAACACCGGGGGTTGAATTGCCACCAATCGCTTCAGCCAAACCATCATACCGGCCGCCGCCGCACAGTGAGCCTTGAGCACCAATCCGGCTGTCCCAAACTTCAAACACTGTTTTGGTGTAGTAATCAATACCCCTCACCAGCCGGAAATTGATTTTGTACTTAACACCGATTTTCTCAAGCATCGCAAGCAGATCATTGAAGTGAGTTTTGCAATCGTCACACAGGTAATCGACGATGTGAGGAGCGTTTGCTAGGAGTTCATCCATCCCTTTTTCTTTAGAATCTAAGATCCGCAAGGGGTTAAGTTTTAGTCGAGTTTTATCTATCTCTGCCAGTTCGTCTAGGTGTTCGCCCAAGTAGTCTGTTAGGGCTTTGACGTAGCGGGGCTTGCACTCTTTGCATCCGGTGCTGTTTAGTTGGAACTCAAGCTCGCTGTAGCCGATTTCTTTGAACACGTTCAT
>JAHDGV010000624.1 GCA_020631655.1 Chloroflexota bacterium
ACAACTGGATTGTTCCCAAAGACATTAATCGGGAATCTGGGTTGAACCTGGTCGTTTTCATCTGCTTCACCAACCCCATACCAAGCCGCAAACCCGGTTGAAGAAGTACAGCCGGCCCGAAAGATGCCACCGGTAGCAAAAAGCCCTGAATTAGGTAGACCACTCGGTTGGACCGCCAAGGCTCTTACTGAGTTTGTTCGTACTGACTCGTTCGTTCGGATAATGCCACAACCAAGAGCAGACCAGCGATTTGTGTTTAGATCAAGGCGGGCCACATTATAGGCTGGGATCCCCCCAACCTCTGAAAATGCTCCAGCAATAAACAGTTCATCTCCATTCTGCACAATCGACCTAACAATCGGATCATCCCCTTCAACTTTTATGTTGAGCGAAGACCAGCCATCGGCCGTTAATCTAGCAATATTTGAAGCCTGCAACCCATCAACTGTGCCAAACTCGCCACCGATATAGACGCCACTATGGGTAAATGTGATTTCATCTATCGAAACCAATGAATCCCCATCAATACCGGTGCCAAAGGAAGCAATAGAATCAGAGGCGGGATGGTACAGGAAAAGGTCCCCTTCTGTTACTTCTTCTCCATTAGATCGCCTTTCCATATCTAGCCAAATGCCACCCACCATTAGCACATCGGTATCAGATGCCATCGCTCGCACCCACGTCTCTCGGCAGCAAATTCCAGAAACATACCGATCCGTTTTAAACGTGTCGCTAAACGCTTGCCAACTCCCTCCATTTTCATTGGGGTTCCATTTTAAGAGGCAGCATTCATTGTCAAAGGCAAAACCACCTCCTCCCACAAAAAGAGTATCTCCCACAAAGGTCATCGTGCTCACATAACCACCGGGAAAACCGGTACCAACCGCTTCCCATGTTTGGGATGGGATATGCCATCGTGCCACACGTGGAGACAAAAGATCGTCTCCAACGGTAGCAAAACCACCGCCAACGTAGAGATAATCTCCGTGCAGGACAAGGCTTGAAACATCTCCACTAGCCCCACCGTTCAGATCATCCCACCGGTTACCGTCCCACATGGCGATGCGGTTGTATGGCAGACCACCGATGTGCTCGAAATCTCCACCCACAAAAACATTGCCGTTCGGTGCTACGGCCGTTGCAAAACCATCGGCTCCAACAAACGCTGTCGAGTCATCTTCAAATCCAAAACCGGTTCCTTGCCACTGCTCGCCGGTCCAAAATGCCATGTTTTCAAAAAGACGTGGGGCAGATTCGCCAAACTCACCACCCACAAACACCCGGCCGTCGGGGAAAACCCCTAAAGCACTGATGTAATTTTCAGACGGATTCAAAAAGAAGTCGCTCGTCCCCATACCGTGCCATTCGGTTCCATCCCAGCGGGCCAAACTATCCGTATCGGCCACACCGCTTGCATCGGTAAACCCACCGGCAACATAGATATCATCCCCGACGATTTGTATCTCACCGATCCAGCCATCTACCCCTGAATCAAACGCTGACCATTCCCCGTTTTCCCATTTAGCAATACCGTTAACCGTTTTTCCCCCGGCATTAAAAAACCCGCCTCCTACGTACAGTGCATCCTCATCGGCCGCTAGCGTGCTGACTCTGAAAGAAGTGCCACCCCCAACATCAGACCAAATATCGGTTGCCGGATCATAAACGGCCAAATGATTCACCGTTACATCTGTTGCCAGATGATCTCGGTTCCACGCCTCCTCAATTTCGCCCCCCACATAAACCAACCCGTTCAACCCTACAATAGAGCGTACATTGGCATCGTTTTCCGAAATACCCTCGTGATAAAGACCATTTGCCAAAGATGACCAGCTAGTCCCGTTCCAGCGAGCAGCACGGCGTACGTACAGACCATCGATATACTCAAATTTGCCGCCAATATAGACATCACCATCAACCACAGCTACGGCACTTGGTGCAGAAAGGTCAAAGTCACCAAACCCAAAAGGGACTTCGGGCCCTCTACCGCTACCAACAGGGAACCATTCTTGGGAAGGGATATGCCAGCGGGCGACACCATTCATCTCTTTGTCACTTGCAAAATGAAACGTACCCACCACATAGACATTGTCTCCATCTATCGCAATATCATAAACATCCCCACCCAGTGAATCGGTTTCAAAAAGACCCCCATCCAGCGAATGCCAGCGCTGTCCGTCCCAGCGGGCAATACCGCGCGTACCGTATTGTTCCCCCAACTGTTGGAACGTACCGCCGACATAGATCCCATCGGGGCCGGTTTCGGCCGTAAGCACATCAAAGCTAAACCCAACGCAGCAGGTAATTCCGGGCGATCCAAAACGATCGTCCCAGAGCCCATCGTTAACATCTTGTGCCGAAACAGAAACAAAAAACGAAACAGCTAGCAAACCAAAAAGTAGCTTGAAAAAATGAGTGCGTTGAAAGAGCATGATTTACCTTTTTCCCTTAGTTTAGACTTTGCAGATAGGTCCCCTTCCCTGCAAGCATGGTATCACAGCAGGCTGTGTCACACAAAACAGTTCTGACAGGCAGGTCTCACTTTTTACAACGATCTGCCCGTATATGATTTATGACTGCAATCACATAGGGGCAGATCAGTAAATCATTGATCTGCCCCTTCAATCTACCAAACTAATCTCT
>JAHDGV010000099.1:0-13077 GCA_020631655.1 Chloroflexota bacterium
TTGGCTCGTACAAAAGCTCATCTGGGGCGATGCGGCCGATTTGCCCAAAATAGCTACCAAGCCAAATTCGTTCATTTTCGATGACTGCCAACGACACAACCTCGTCACGACGTGGGGCATTGATCGCCTGATGACCGTTGTTTGGCTCGTTCGGGTCTAAGATGTTATGAACAATTTCCCAGCGGCCGTCGCTAAATTTAGATACCCCAAAGCGTGAGTCTGCATAACCGGCCCAAACATTCCCTTCACGATCCAAGGTCAGTGTTGTGACATCGTCGGTAGAAAGCCCGTCTGCGATTGTGTAAACAGACCAATTCCCATCCAAGCCTAGCTGCGCCACACCCGTTCGGCTTGACACCCATAGACCATCTGCGTTTGCAACAAATCCACGACTAACATCTTCGATTTCGGGCAAAATAAAGCGAATGAACTCGCCGTTTACAAAATGAAGCAGTTGATTTTCAGCTACCATCCAAAGTGATCCGTTGACACCGGCCGTTAGTCTTTGAACCGTTCGACTATCGAAAAGCTCCCAAAGTCGAGCGTCCTGATTAAATTTAAAAAGCCCTTCATCTAACCCTAGCCAGACGTCTCCGTTGGTGTCTGCCACGATTTTTCTAGGTGTAAAATCAGCGGGCAAACCATCGTCATAATAGGTCCATGTACCATTCAAATAGTATCCAACAGATTCTGTCCCCAGAATCCAAATACCACCAACCAAATCTTCTGTAATCGCATACAGATTCCCTGCCAAAATGCCGGCGTTGCTACAGGCCAGAACCTCTTCTTCGCCGGTGCCGCTCAGTAATCGAACCCCATCGGCCGGAAATTGGCCAGCCATTGCCAATTGACCGCTATCTGATTGCTTGACCGCACCCAATCCTACAATCGATGCAGTGTCCCAATTCCCAGACTCAGCCTGATTTGAAAAATAGGAAATCCCGGCCGAGCCCACTACGGCGACCCCATCTTCAGTTTTTATAAATTCAGTCAATGTTTGATGAGGGAAATCATCCAAACCAGAAATTCGCTCATCTAACGGATTCGTCGCATCTGCTAATCCATTTTCAGTTGCCAACCACAATTTCCCCCCTTGTGGTACCAATCCATTGATTGCTGAAGTGTAAATCGAACTTACGGCGGTCCCATCAAATCGAACGGTTTGCGCCAGTTCCCCAGACACTGACTGAGGATCTTCGCCAAAATAGATCCAAACTGAATTATCTGGTGCCGCCAGAATATCCTCGGCCGGCAGATCAGGCAGACCGTCTAACACGGTAAATCGGTCCCACTTCGTCCCATCATAGCGACCAATACCGGACGGCGTGGCCGCCCACACGTTGCGATCTGGGGTGATGGTTAACGCCCGGACGTCCGCATTGATTAACCCTTCGTTTAATCCGAAATAGGCCCATTGCTCCCCATTAAAATGATAAATCCCGTTGCGACTGCCGATCCAAACCGCCTGCCCCTGCCCCGTTATAGCCGTAATGTCAATTCGGGTAAGGTCTAGCAACGAAAACCGAACGGCCGACCAAGATTCGCCGTCAAATCGGGCGGCTCCGGCCGCAGTCGCGGCCCAGACAACCCCGTCAGGCGCAGCATAAATGTCGCGGATTATTCCTGATGGCAACCCGTCTTCGGCCGTGAAAATCTGCCACGCCCCCCCATCATAGCGAGCAATGCCAGAATCGCTGGTCCCTACCCAAATATTTTGATTTCGATCCGCCTCAATTGTGGTGATGTTTACTGATGGGATCCCATGTTCGGGCAAAAATTTTATTTGCTCCCCCGTCGTCATATCTGTTACTGAAACACCCCCTTCCGTTGCCAGCCAAATTAAATTCTTGGTCCAAATCGCATCGTTTACATCTTGGGTCGTTGTCCACGTTTGCCACTCGCTACGAACAACCAGCGGCTGCGGAAGCGTATCCCATGCAACCTGATTTTGCGTAGGCGGAGCCTGGTAAAATGCAGGCAAAGTTGTGACCACCAAGTAGCCGGTTGCCCCAATTACGCATAAAATCAATAAAATTGAAAATGACCAAAGGATGGGTTTGAGTACAGACCTATTCGACATCTTCAGATTATGACAGGTAAGTGATTCGGGTAAGCCGTTTTCTTACCGACCATTTATAGCAATATAGGACAAAATTAATGCCGTGGATTCATGTTAAAACGCTGGATGAGGCTGAAGGGCTTCTAAAAAAAGAATACACCTCCGCAATGAAACGTGCGGGGAGGATTTGGAACATAGTCTCGATCATGAGTCAAAATCCACGAACGATGAAAACATCTATGGATTTGTATGGCTCGATTATGTTTGGGCCATCCCCCTTGAGCCGTAGCCAAAGAGAAATGCTGGCCGTTGTTGTTTCGGCCGTGAACCACTGCGTTTACTGAATCCGGGCACACGCTCACGACCTCCGTGCTGAGGTCGCAAACGACATGGGACTGACCAATGATCTAGAGGCAGACCAATTTGTCCATGCAATCGCATCAGATTGGCGCAAAGCAGATCTAACGGCCGTAGATGAAGCGCTATGCAACTATGCCGAAAAGCTCACATCAACCCCCACAGAAATGGCTGAAAATGATGTCGCTGAACTAAAACAGCTTGGCCTTAATGACCAAGCTGTTCACGATGCGACTCAGGTTATTTCATATTTTAACTACATCAACCGCATTGCAGACGCCCTCGATGTCGAAAAAGAGACGTTTATTCACCCATGGGAGCAATCCTCACCCAGCTAATACCTAGGCGAGGATTAATGGGCGAACCTGTTACGGCGACATGTAGCGGGTTGAATCTTCCGGATCATAAAACAGGCTAGGGTCGATTTGCCCTTTACCCGGCGTAATGCCCCAGTAAGATGTCACTGAATAATCACCAACAGGGGCGATCAGTTTCTGCGCCTTGTTAGCAATATTTTCGAAGTTTCCGCCTAAGTACCACAAACCAGCACCAATAATCTCAGGGTGCGCATTGTACAGCGTATTGGCCCATGCGATATCTTCTATCGAGTTATCTACATCGGGCACGCTGGTGGCGGCCCATCCCCACTCTGTAATAATCGTGGTTGGGCGGTCAATGCCTCTTTTATCAAGCAAGTCGTATAAAAATTGGAACCGGCCGACCAAATACGGATAACTGCGCGAGATCGAGCTATCGACCAAGCTATATTCATGCAGAGCCACGGCCACATTGTCAGGATGTTGAGCCGCGTACCTGAAATACTCAAGCATCTCTTGGCTTTCCCAATGCTCAACCTCAGGCTCACCGGCCGACCAAGAGAATGCGGCGACTTTCCGGCCGTCCGCAACGGCCAATTTAGCCACTTCCAGACTGTAGATGGCTAGCCATTCACTCCGATTTTTGTCTGGCTCGTTAATCGTTTCCATCCAAACTTTGGTGTAATCAAGCTCAGGGGGCCAAGCAGAAACATGACGCTCGTAGTGGATACGAGCCTCAGCAATCGGATCGTTGTCATAGTTAGGCAGTTCAAATCCCCCACCGTGTTTGCGATAAACCATGATATGTTCAATGCCACTGGCTTCACCTAGCTCCTGAACTTCAAAGATGGGACCTGCATCATCTACCGATTTAATGAAAATCGGGACACCGGCCGCATCTAACTTTTTAAAGTAATCGCTGATCCCTTCTCTATTTCCCCCAATTCCCGTGTGAAAACCGATTTTGTTGTAGCCTAAAACTAACCCGTCGTCTTCAAGACCGGCCGCGGCCGCCTCAAAATCAACCTGTGTGGTGCTGGTAAACACAAGTGGTATCGGCAACGGATCTGGCAAAGGTGGAATGACGATAATGCTTGCCTCATTTAGCACGACAGGAAGGAAGAGCGTTGTGCTTACCGAAACCGTTGGTGTAGGTGTCACCGTGGCCGTTGGGGTAACCGTCACTGTCGGCGTTACCGTTGCCGTAATCGTCATTGTTGGCGTTACTACTGGGGTAAAAGATGCGGTTGGCGTCAATATCGGAACAGTGTTTCCGTCCTGGGATTGAACCGTTGCGGGAAATTTGGCGAATAGGAGCAGGCCAAACGTAAATATAGACAATAGGGTAAATAGCTTTTCGGTCATAGTTTATGAGTGTCCCAAAAACCGAGCGGTTTTGCCGTAAAAGAGGCTCCAACTTAACTTAATATTCACCCTATTTCCCAGAGGTAAAGGGCTAATTTCCACAAAATCAGGAATATACGAATCGACTAGTCTCCCAAATAAAAAAAGGTGATGAGTCTGTTTAGACATCATCACCTTTCTGAGGTTTTTGTTTGATTATAGCTCTAAGCTATTATCAATATCCGATGGAGGAGGGCCAAACTCCAAATCTTTTGTCGCCTCGTCCAACGCTTTACCGCGAACACGGTCAACGTATGATTGTGACTTGGTAACTTCGGCCGCCAATCCATCAATGGTCTGTTGCATCGTGTCCAAAGCTTCGATTTTGTAATTCGAAATCATATCCATTGAGGCGTAGATGTTATCAAATGCGGCTGAGAGCTTGTCCATATCAATGGTCGAGCTAACCGCTTGTTCATGCACCGTGCCTGTTTGATCGCGCAACATTTTAGCCGTCGCTTCAATCAAGTTACTTGTTGTTGTATTGAGCGCATTAATTTGATCCAAAACCAGTTTTTGGTTGGTTAATGCCTGAGCAGTAATCACGGCCGTGCGTAGGGCTGAAATCGTTGTGGTCGTTGCACGATCAACACCTTTGATCAGCTCAAGGTTATTTTTACGCACCATATCCAAAGCCAAATATCCTTGGATACTTACCGCCAACTGAGTCAGCAAATCTTGAACCTTTTGCCGCACATAAAACAGCATTTCTTCTTGAACAATCCGTGCCTTTTCAGGATCAGTTTGCTGCAGCTCTGCCACGCGAGACTCTAGAGCACCGTCAATTTGGCGCGCCATATAAATGTACTGATGGAGCTTTTCCATCATGTGCCAAAGGTTTACTTTCTCTTCTTCGATAGCCGCATTATCACGCTGTAGCTCCTCTTGCCCGCTTTGTAGAGAGTTTAAAATCGCGTTGATATGTTTTTGAGAAGACTGATATTTCATGAAGTAATTGCGAACTTTGTCTCCCATTGGGATGACACCAAACAATTTCTTCTTAGAAAATAGATTCCCCTGTTTTGTCGGGTCCAAATCCTCAACCGTCATGCGCAAGTTAACTAAACCTTTTGAAATTAGCGATGATTCATCGTAAACCCCATTGTTCATCGCATTGGTTGGTCTGTTCAGCAAACGATTTGAAACATTCGACGATTCTCGAATTTCGTTACTCCCCAAACTGTGAATCGCGTTCACTTTATCCATAAATGGATCGCTATTCACTTTAGCCGTCATCACCTCATTTACAAATTGGTCAGCTCTAGAATCTAAATTCTTCATCGTATCAGAATCTAGTTTCATTAAGCCATCAGCCTGCTCAGCTTTAACCGGTTTTACTGGTTCCGGCGCTTTTAAACTTTCTGGGGGAGCTAATTCAAGACCTTCCATATCACATTTACCTCAATTTATAATTGCTACTTATTACAGTTGTTACGACATATTATACGCTAAAAAGTCGATACGGTTCCAAATAAAAAACCCCGAATATGATATTCGGGGTCAATATTAACAATCAATAACCAATAATGTCTAAATTTCAGCTTAGTCTGCCGCAACGGCCTCTTTGTCTGAAGCCAGTGTGATAACTGGCTCGAAGCTTTCTAAAGTTTCCTTCGGCAAGTGGCAGAAAATGCGATGGCCATTCTCAAATTCACGCCAAGGCGGAATCTCTGTCTCACACGCTTTTCCACCATCGGGCATCAATGCTCTGCGGGGGCAGCGGGTGTGGAACCGACAGCCACTTGGTGGATTCAGAGCACTAGGCACTGTTCCTTCCAGACGAATTCGTTTTTGCTCAACAGTTGGATCAGGGATAGGAACCGCAGAAAGCAATGCCTCCGTATATGGATGGTAAGCCGGGCTGTAAATCGCTTCGGCCGGTCCAATCTCCATAATCTGCCCCAAATACATCACCGCAATATTGTCAGAGAAGAACCGCACAACACTCAAGTCGTGTGCAATGAAAACCATCGTGGTTCCAAACTCACGCTGGATATCGATTAGCAGGTTCAAAATCGCCGCTTGTACCGAAACGTCCAGCGCAGAAACCGGCTCATCGCACAGAACCAAGTCTGGTCGGCTAGCCAATGCGCGTGCAATACCCACACGTTGCTTTTCACCACCAGATAGCTGGCGTGGCAAACGGTCCAGGTAATTCTCACCCAAACGCATCGACTCAAGAAGCTTGATGACTTCCCCACGAATCTGATCATTTGGCACCGTGTTGAAGCGCTTCATCGGCCGGCCGATCTGTTGAACAACCGTATACGATGGATTCATCGTTGAATCTGGATTCTGGAATACCATCTGGAGTTCCTGAATTAATTCATTACTCCGGTCGCTTAAAGCCGTGGTGATGTCGTGTCCAATAAACTCTGCTTCACCATCTGTCGTCTCTTCAAGACCAATCAACGTTTTGATCAGCGTACTCTTTCCACAGCCAGATTCACCAACAATACCGAGTGTGCTTCCACGTGGGACTGAAAATGTTGCGTCTTCAACCGCTTTGACTTGTTTTGGTGCTTCTAGTCCAAAGACGGCCCGAATAGAATTACCGGGAACGTCGTAGTATTTTTTCAGTGCTTTAACCGTCATGATCGATTCGTTTTTAGAAACGTCACCAACGGGTGCTTTTAGCTGAATGTCCTCGGATGGGACCCATTCAGCTGGATCGATTTCCTCAGCAAAATGGCACCGAACTGCGTTGCCGTTTGGCAAAATACGAACCTGTGGTCGCTCTTGAATACAGCGATCTTGTACATAATCACAGCGAGGGCCATAAACACAGCCGCTCGGCCGATCATTTGGTGGCGGAACGCGCCCGCGAATCGGGTAGAGTTGTGCACTTGCCTTATCCGCGCCTAGCTTCGGCACGCAACGAATTAATCCCTGCGTATATGGGTGTTGCGGCCGAGCAAAAATGTCTTCCACCGGCGCACGTTCAACCATCTCGCCAGCGTACATGACGTTTACGAAGTTACATACGCGAGCCACAACGCCAAGGTTATGCGAGATATACATAATCGCCGTGTCAAACTCACGGCGCAATTCAGCGATTAGGTCAAGAACGGCCGCTTCAACCGTTACGTCCAGCGCGGTCGTCGGTTCATCCATCACCAATAAGGCCGGATTAGTCAGCAACGCCATCGCGATAACCACGCGCTGTTGCTGACCACCCGAAATCTGATGCGGGTAGCGTAACAATACATTTGCAGGGTCAGGCATATAAACCCGCTCAAGCATCTTAATGCATCGTTCTGCTGCTTCTTCATCAGACATCCCACGGTGAACGGTGAGAACCTCTTTCATTTGGGTCCCCAGCGTCAGTGATGGGTTGAGCGCCTGCATCGGATCTTGGTAAACCATTGCAATCGAGTTACCTCGAATTTTGCGCAGTTCTTCACCTTCTTTTCCAACAAGTTCTTCACCCTGGAAAAGGACCGACCCCTTTTTTACATATCCGTTGTCGCCTAAGAAATTTAAAATTGCCCATGCAACAGTGCTTTTTCCACAACCAGATTCTCCAACAATTCCGATTGACTCACCGCGATGAAGGTCAAAGGAAACGTTTTGCACCGCTTCAACTTCACCACCACGAATCTTATAGGCAACTGCGAGGTCTTTTACCTCAAGAACTGGTTGATCCTTTTTACTCTTATCCTCAGCCATAATTTTAAATTTCCCTATTTTTGGTACCTAGATAATTCTTCGCGAACACCATCAGCAAAAAGGTTCAAGCCAATCACCAATGTCGAGATCGCAATCGCCGGCCAAATAACGATGTTCGGTTGTGAGAAAATCAATTCCCGGCCGTCGTTAACCATACTTCCCCAGTCTGGCTCGGGAGGCTGAAGTCCAAGCCCTAAAAAGCCCAGAGTACCAATAGTAAAGATCGCATAACCTACCCGTAACATTGCGTCCACCAAAAGTGGGCCCCGCGCATTTGGCAAAATTTCGCGGAACATAATGTACAGCAAACCTTCACCCCGAGTCTCGGCCGCACGAATGTAATCACGCGTTTTGATGTCTAGGGCCAGCGAGCGGGACAAGCGGGCAATACCCGGGGCACCTGTCACCGTGATCGCAATGATGATCACCAAGTCACCCTGCCCCAGCGAAGCGATAACCACGATGTACAAAACAATCCGGGGGAATGCGACAAGGGCGTCCATAATCTGCATCACAATTTGCTCGGTCCAGCCACCTTTGTAACCGGCTAAAAGCCCAAACGTGGTACCCACAACAAGTGATCCAATTACACCCCAGATCGCCACACCGCCAGGAACGACAACTTCATCCCATTCCTCCGGCACAAATCGGTCTAACAACCGACTCAAAGCTGAAATTTCATCCTGCCGTCGAACGTCATCCGTTGGTAGTGGAATACGTGTTTTAAGCAGAACAACTTGCCCACCAGCCATAACCCGAGAAAGCAAGTCTCGGCCGGTTTTGTCAGTTCCTAGCAAGAACTCCGGTTTAGGACGGGTGACTTCATCGTAATCTTCCAAGTCGATCCAAGGAAGATAAGTCATGATATAGGCTGATCTACGTTGATCTCTAAAATATTGTTCGTTCGGATCATGTGGTGTCCAAAACAGCGACAGGATCGCCATACCGAACCAAAACAATACGATTGCCAAGCCCACCATGGCTACGGGTGAATCGAAAATAATCGAAACATTATTCCAAATTTTTGCTAACCGAGAGGGTTGTCGGCTAGCAGCTGATTCAGGTTGAACAGTTGTAGTCATTTATATATTTCCTCTCAGACTAGGCGTAACGAATACGCGGGTTCAAAAATGTATAAGCCAAGTCGCCTAGCAGGCGGGTCACGATCGCAATCAATACGGTTACCATCGCGGCCGCTTCTACGGCGTTTGGATCACCAAAAATAGAATGGTCAAAAATAAACTTGCCCAACCCTTGGAATCCAAAGATCACCTCAACTACAACCAGACCACCCACCAAGTAGTTGATGTGGAGCATGATAATGGTGATTGGAGCCAATAGTGCGTTACGAACCGCATGGCGGAATACAACGCGGCGGAAGGGCATACCTTTAATAATCGCAGTGCGAATATATGGAGCCGCCATTACTTCTACCATACTGGCCCGGGTCATCCGCACGATGTAACCAAGCTCAACGGCCGTTAACGTAAGTACCGGTAAAATAAGCTCTTTCGGTTTTTCGAAAATCGCATTTGGACTGTCTGCTAAAGTGGTCGTGGGGACTTTAAACGATTCTAAGGCCCAATCTGGCAAGAACCCGGCTTCGACCAAGCCGGGGAGCCAATTATTGGACCAATATATGCCGACGACTAATATCAGCAAAACCCCCGTCACAAACTCTGGCGTCGCAGTTAATGCCAAACTTGTAACTGATGTAAATCGATCAAAGAAGCTCCCTTCATTGATGCCGGTCAAAATCCCCAAAAATAGGGCTAACGGCATAACAACGATAAACGCAAGACCTGCCAAAATGGCCGAGTTACGTATCCGAATAGGCAAAGTTTTTGACACAGGACGGGTTGTTTTTAGAGAAACACCAGCGTCACCTCGTAGAAGGCCCTTACGCAATGGTATCCACTGCACCGCAGCTCCCGTTAATTCTTGTACACCGGTCTGGGTTGATACAAATGCTGTATCTCCACCACCTTCTACCCATTTTGCCGCACGGTTCCCAATATCTACTCCCCAAAATACGCTCTCACCTGTCTCTGGATCGGTTGTCCAAACATCACCCGCGTTTTCTCTGAAGAAAGAGGCATCTTCATTACGGACCAAATAGAGCATTTCCCCCGGCTGACAGAATCCCGAATCGATATCTTCAACACGACTACATACCTCGTGCCGAACAAAACGGCCGTCATCTAGAAGAACATACCATTCAGGCTCTTGACTAATCTCATTAAATACTGTTTGAACGTTGCCAAGCTCATCACGTAGACGCCAATCATTGCCCACTAACCAATCTATGTAGCGAACAAATCCAGGCTGATCAAGGCCTAGCTGCTTACGAAGAGATTCTTTTTGTTCAGGGGTTGCGAATACCCCTAAGATTTGCACTGTCACATCCCGACCACTTACCTCTAACAGAGTAAAAACAAGAGCCGAAACAATAAGCATGGTAACGAGTGTTGAAATAACACTTCGCATTAAAAATCTGGCCATGATCTATACCTATTTTAAATAGTTTTTAACGAGCAATTACAACAAAGTGTAATTACCTGCAATTTATCGAAAAAGAATTAAATACGATAAAGCGATATATGGCTACACAAAACTTTGTGCAACCATATATCGCCGATTGATTCAATGGAAAACCATTCAACCAAATAAAGTTAAATTATCAACTTATGCTGGATCTACCCAAGTCTCGTTCAAAAGGTCGTAGCTGGTTGGGTGAGCTGGCATGTTGTGAACGCGGCTGGTGTGGAGTCCCCAAACTTTCTTGAAGAATGCAACACCAATTGGTCCACGTGATGAGAAGATGTCCATCAATTGGCCGATTTTCTCACGACGAGCAGATACGTCTAGAGTAGCTTCAGCATCTTTCAAGATCGCTGAGAATTCCTCGTCAACCCAACGGGTTTCGTTCCAAGGAACTGGTACGCCGTCAGAGTCGCCGATATAAGCCAATGGGAGAACCATTGTATCAAGCGGACGGTGTGTCCAAGCTGTAATTCCTAGAGGCACTTGGTCCCAACGTTCCCAGTAACCACTTGCTTCAGTGATGTCCAAGTCGAATTCAAATCCGGTGTCTGCTGAGTCTTCTTTCAAAGCTTCTGCATACTCTTGCTCACCAGCGTCGTTTTTGGTAACGATCGTAGCTTGAATTGGAAGAGAGTTGCCGGTGTCGGCCGCCCATTCTTCTAACAGAGCACGTGCGCCTTCTGGATCATATGCATCTGGTTCGCGTGGGTCGTATGCTGGATGGACTGGAGCCACATGAGCGTCAGTTCCCAAGTCACCTTCGCTAAACCAAGCAAGTGCCAAGATTTTCTCACGATTTTGGATTTTACGTAGCGCATTACGTACGCGTGCATCATCCCATGGAGCGCCTTGGTCAACGCGTACACGCAAGATAAGCGTTTGAGCAGTTGATGCCGAGTTTACAACCATGTCTGGGTTGTCTTTCAATGCCAAGAAGTCAGCTGGACGTGGTGCGTAAAGCGAGTCAACCTGTCCCGATTGCATACCAGCAACAGAAGCGTCACGGTCGATAGACACGTAAATTACTTCATCAAGATATGGAAGTGATTCACCGTCTTCACCCATTTGCCAGTAGCCTTCACGGCGTTTTAGAACAGCACGCTCACCGTCAGAAAACTCTTCTAGGGTGAATGGGCCGGTTCCGATTGGTTGTTGAATGAAGTCACCTTCAAATGAACGGTGCATGATCGCTGCTGGATAGTGGAACAAGTGCTCTGGAACCCCAATGTTTGGTGAGGTCAAAGTCAGCTTGATTTGATAATCGCCAGTTTTCTCAACGCTGTTCATTCCATCTAGGTAGGATAGAAGACCGAGCATAGAAGAACCAACTTCTGGATCGAGCCATTGGCTGAAGTTGAACATTACGTCATCAGCGGTCATTTCATCACCGTTGTTGAACATAATGCCTTGGCGAATGTTCAATGTCCATTCAGACACATCTTCGTTAGCTTCCCAGCTCTCTAGCAAGAAAGGAGTCGTAATGTTGTCTGGATCTGTAAAGGTTAGGTATTCAGCCACTTGGCGAACAACGTTTGCACCTTCGATCCATGATAAACGAGCAGGATGGTCGATCAACTGAAGCTGAGCACCAATGGTCAATGTACCACCACGGGCTGGTCCACCCATAGCTTCTTCTACCATTTCTTCAGCGTCTTCAACGACTTCTTCTACCATTTCTTCAGCTTCTTCAGCAACTTCTTGTACTGTCTCTGCAGCTTCTTCAACTACTTCTGGTGTAGAACAAGCGGTAGCTAGTGCAGCAGACATTCCTAATAGGGTTGCAAAGCGGATGAACTCACGGCGTGAAATGCGCCCTTCTTTAAATGCAGAAAATGCATTTGGGATTTGAGGATGTACTTCGTACATCTGCTCTTTCATCTGTTTTTCTTCTTTCGTCATGAATAATCTCCTCCGATTATTGAAGTAACAGTAATAAAATAAAACTTAAACAGCCTAAACCGACTGCTTAAAAGAATTAATTAGGTAAAAGGCTCTTTTTTCTTTTATTAAAAACTGGATATTTGGAACAAATAATTTAGGAATAGGTAATAGGGGTCCCCGTTCACAGGCTTCTATCTCGTTATCATTTTTTGAAAAATTCTTCTTTTCCAAAACCCTTCCCCAAATTGAGTAAGTTATTTAACTAAGCAATTAGTAAAACAATCTACAAAGATTATTCCTCGCCACTTGCAATCATAACATGGCATTTTTCCATATCCAAATTGCTTAATGTGGCTTTTCATCATTTTTCCACTACACGATCGAACGCTGAACTTCCAACCATTCTATGAAAATACTGATAATTGCCGATGTGCAAAACCGACAATTTAACCCGTAAAACTTTGTACAACTTGTTTTCATTAAACAGGCCTAATTGACGATTTGGTGATATATCAGAAGTATATCCTATTTATATCTAATGACAATCAGGATAAATCAGGAAAATTTCCGCTTTGGTATTTGATCTTTTCATCGCTCACCCCTCGTCTGTCATGAAAAAACCTATTAATTTAGGCTGTTTCTAAAGTGTTTATCCTAATGCAGTCACACTAACGGGGATCCCGTTCAAAACAGCATTGCCCGTTAATTCATCCATCTTAGAGTCATCTGAGAGCTCATTAAAGTTTTCACCCGGAACGCTTTTGGCGATGCCTAGCTCAACACCTTCCAAATCATGCCCCCAACCGTGTGGGATTGAGATGACACCCCTCATCATTTCAGAAGAAA
>JAHDGV010000099.1:13177-16631 GCA_020631655.1 Chloroflexota bacterium
TCATGCCCCCAACCGTGTGGGATTGAGATGACACCCCTCATCATTTCAGAAGAAATGTTTGCGGGGAGTGTGATTTCTCCAACTCTTGATTTTACCGTCATCATTTGACCGTCTGAAATGGCGTGCTCGGCCGCATCTTCTGGATGAATGATCGCCACACAGCGATTTTTGCCTTTCACCAGCCGTTCGCTGTTGTGCATCCACGAGTTGTTCGAGCGTAAGTCACGCCGGCCGATCAGGAGCATTTCGCCAACCTGATTGCCATCCCCAAAGTCTTGCTCCACCCTAGCTAAATCTGTAGTAATAAATTCAGGTGCGATTTCGATCAGTCCGCTTTCCGTTTGCCAAACCTTTTCGCCGCCCGTTTTTAACGGACCAAGGTCAATCCCGTGCGGATGCTCCAGAAGATGCTCGACAGACAAGCCTTGATCTGCATAAGGGCCGCTTTGTAGCCCCATGTCAACCATTTGGACGGGAGACAAATCATCAAGCGGTGATCCGGCCTTGCCATTGTCAGTTAAACGAGATGCCAAAGCTCTATAAATTTCCCAATCATGTTTACGATCCTCTTCCTCACTAACCGGAAAAAGAGCTGGAGAATATTTAGTAGAATTTTGAACCGCTAAACCATGAAAGACCACATCATAATGGTCGGTTTCAAGACCGGTTGTTGGTGGCAAAATAATATCAGCGTGGCGCGTTGTTTCGTTAATGTAGATGTCAATCGCCACATAAAAATCGAGTCCTGCAAACGCTTTGTCAAGTTGATTGCTGTTTGGCGTTGATAGGATCGGGTTGCCAGCCACGGTGACCATCCCTTTAATTTGCCCCTCACCAGGCTCAAGAATTTCCTCGGCCATGACTGAAACGGGTAGTTCACCAAAAGATTCTTCAGCACCACGAACACGTGATTCATACCGGCCGAATTTTCCTTTGCGGAATGGCTGATGCACTTCAACGGCCGGAGTTGGGAACATAGCCCCACCGGCCCAATCAAGATTGCCCGTGATAATGTTAAGAACGTTGATGAGCCATTGGCACAAACCACCGTATTCTTGTACCGAGAGACCGATGCGGCCGTACGCTACAGCCGTTGGTGCACTTGCAAAGTCCCACGCCAGCTGAATGATCGAATCGGCCGACATGCCGGTGTGCTCTGCAACACGTTGCGGCGTCCATGGTTCAACCAAGTCGTGCAATCTTTCAAATCCTGAAATTTGATTTGCCAACACCCCCATCGGGGTTAATCCTTCCGCTAGGATCGTATTCACCATCGCCAACAGCAAGTAAACGTCAGTTCCCGGCCGGATAAAGTGATGCGCATCTGCCATTTTGGCCGTCTCGGTAAATCGAGGATCAACAACGACAACTTTGCCTCCCCGTTTTTGAATCGCTTTCATCCGGCGGCTGATCCCCCCGGCCGTCATCAGGCTCCCGTTTGATACCATTGGGTTTGCCCCCATTACCAAAAAGAAGTCTGTGCGATCAACATCAGGCACGGGTATAAGAAAATAATGGCCGAACATATGGCGCGATGCAACATGGTGAGGGAGTTGATCAACAGAGGTCGCTGAAAAAAGGTTTTTCGTTTTCAGCGCACGATTAAGAGTTGGTCCAATCAGCATACTGCCCAAATTGTGTACATTTGGGTTCCCCAAATAGATACCCATCCCCTCTTGCCCATGTTCGGCTTGGATCGCTTTGATTTTGCTGGCCACTTCATCAAACGCTTCTTCCCACCCGATTTCTTGCCAACCATCAGCCGTCTTTTTTACCGGCCGCTTCAGCCGATTTTCATCCTCATAGATATCTTTGAGCGCCGTTGCTTTCGGGCAGATGTGTCCCTTGCTAAATGGATCATCATTGTCGCCCCGTATCGATAAAATCTCGTCACCTTGGACACGAATTTCAATACCGCACATCGCTTCGCACAAGTTACAGGTTCGATAGTGGTTAATAACGTCGCTCATAATTTTATTTTTTGGTTTTACCTTTTAATTTTGGGTGGTTAAAAAAGAGGATTAAATGTTAGTCGTCCCTACTGTATGAGACAAATTTGAATCAAAAAATGAGCAAATCTACTCAGATCACTCGATTATAGGCTCCGCAAAAACATTTCTCAAAACAATTTGTTGATTAGTAAGCACCACTAAAAATCAAACAAGAAGGCTCCCAAGCAAGTTTAGAATGGCAATGATCCATCATCATCGTCATCAAAATCGAGATGCTGGTCATCATCTTCTTGATTAAATTGATCCATTTCTTGGCGAACCCAAAGCTGGAGCACAGTTCCCTCGTCAACTTCTTTTAGACGTAGACCAACAACATCAACCTCTTTCCTCAACCCCATTCGGTCCGGGAAATCAAGTTTAACCGGCCGCCCTTCTTTCCAAGCTGACAAACATCTTTGGCGAATATCTTCCCCATTACCCGTTCGCATTTCGGTGAAGGTGTTGATTGCGTCAACAGGCCCTTCCAAAATTGAATGGATCGAAAAGTCTGCAGTTTGGTGAAATTCGGGGGTAGGCCCTTCGATAATTGTGATGTATTCCGGTTCAATCATTTGACACGTTCCAATAGTTGATTCGCAGATTATAGCGAATTAGCTCGCAGATTTGTACCTGAAATCATGCTTTATATAAGTAAATTTATCGAATAGGGGGTTTTCGGCCGGATTGATCTCCTAAATCGGCCGTTTCCGATATAATCATCCACCTATGGAAACACGCGATATTATGTGGCTCTTTGTCATCGTTGGCCTCGTCCTGGGGGCAATATGGCTAGTCACCAACCCAGATTATCCTATCCGACAAGGATTAGACCTTCAGGGAGGGCTTCAAGTTCTGCTTGAAGCAGACGTTCCTCCTGATGAAGAAGTTAGTGAAGATCAGATGGACCAAGCCAGGCAGATTGTTAGCCGCCGTGTAACCGGCCTTGGCGTATCTGAGCCGCTGGTGCAATCGGGCGGCGACCGCCGGATTGTGGTCGAGCTTCCGGGCTTAGACCGGCCGGAGGAAGCGATTAGCCTTGTCCAAGGGACTGCACTGCTTGAGTTTGTGAACACGGGCAATCAATCATTGCCTGAAGGATTGTGCATCCGCACAACTGAAAATCAAGGCAAGCCATCTCCGTGCGAAACCGCCGAGTTTAGTTTGGAAGGAACCGAAATCTTCGAAACAGTTTTGACCGGCTCAAACTTAATCGATGCAGAAGTGCAGGTTGACTTGGCGCAGAATGCCCTAGTCGGATTTACCTTCGACGAAGAAGGTGGTCAGATTTTTGGGGATTACACCGCATCAAACGTCGGCCGGTTTTTGACCATTGTGCTCGACAAGCAAGTGATCTCTAGCCCTCAAATCAATGCGGTAATCAGCCGACAAGGGACCATCACAGGAAACTTTACTCCTGAAGAAGCTAACAATCTGGCGCTTCAACTCCGCTTTGGTAGCTTGCC
>JAHDGV010000625.1 GCA_020631655.1 Chloroflexota bacterium
TACTCGCACTAAACAGCTGATCATCCGCCTGTTGAAACACAATCCCAACAGTCTGCCTAAGCTTCTTCAACCCAGCCCGACCATAATCAACAGCCACACCATCCAACAAAACCTGGCCGCCAGATGGCTTGAGCACACCATTACAGTGCAAAAAAAACGTCGATTTACCACACCCGTTTCGGCCGATCAGCGCAATCTTTTTACTAGATGGCAGTTCAACACTCACACCGTCCAGCGCCAACCCATCACGACCCGCATACCGGAAACTCACATTTTCAAACGCCAACTTAGCCAAAAAACCTCAGCATCCTCAGCGATTCAGCGGTCAAACCAAATCCAACAAACAACGAGCCAACCAATCCAACCAAAATGATGCCAAACCACGGCATTACCTCATGCCGCGATTTCAACACCCGCAACTCCCCATCAAACCCACGACTCGCCAAAGCCGTCTCCAATCGCTGACTCCGCCGCATTGCACTAAAAAACAGCTGAGCCCCGGCCGTACCCGCCGCCTGCATACCACGCCGATAACCAGCCGCATACCCCAACCGCGACGACTGAGCCTTTACCATCTTGTTCAGCGTCTCCAGCAACACAAAAATAAAGCGATACATAATCACCATCACATCAATCAACGCTTCCGGTAACCACATCCGACGCAACAACCCCACCAGATCAACCAGCGGCGTCGTAAACGCCAAAAAATTCAAAGCACTCGCACCACCCAGAGCACGAGTCATCAACCGCACCATCTGTTCCAAAGATTCAGGCGTCACCACCAGCCAAAACCGGCCGACCGGCAACCGCCATCCAACTCCATGATCGCGTGTGGCAATACTCACAGCCACACCAACCGACGTCAGCAACAAAAACCCAGCCTCAGCCAGCAACACCCGCCTGAACACCTTTGCCGGAATCCCAGCCAGCCAAACCGCTAGACCAAACATCCAACCAACCGCCAACACACCCACAATCGGCCGATTCAGCACCAAGCACAACCCAATTGTCACCAGCGCAATCACAGCCTTCCCGGCCGGATTCACCTTAGCAAGCCTATTCATGTATGCGTACCGATCAATGACGTTCATTGCGTTCTGTTAGCTAAATAATTGGACCGAAATCATAATCTGTTGTTTTTTATCAAACGCGTTTGACCCTTATCCGCGTCGATAAAATAAAAAATCTCTACGCCAATCTAAACTTATTCGGCCCTCTGCGTTAAAACTTAACCAGCGTTCTTCCGGCCGCGCACATACCCAAAGCAATACCCAATCAAAACACCACCGGCCGTCGCCTGCAACGCAAACAACAAACTCTCCGTTTCACCACCGGGCGGTTCCCAGATATTTCCAATCCACGAAGTGTCATACTCAGGCGCAATCTCAGCCACGACCTCTGAGCCAACCCCATCAGCACCACCAAATTCACTATCCTGCACAATCACCAACGGAATAACCGCTAGCAAAATAATCAAAGCAATTCCTGCCGCATAAGCCCCAAAACTAAATCTCTTTCTCTCTACAGCCATAATTTTTTATCCTATTCAAAAATCCATGTGATTGAATCCGTGTTAAATAATCACAATTTTGCGTTTCACCTTATCTGCGTCGCAAAAATCACTCTTTAACCGAATCCGTATCCAATCCTTAAGCCTGGACCAATTCCTGCTCCGTGTTCGATTGCAACGCATTCATAATCAACACACTCAAAATCCCTTCACCAATCGCCAAGGGAATCTGAGTCACTGCAAAAATACCCGCAAACTTCAGCCAACTTCCCACAAACCCACTAAACGGATCAGGAAACGCCAAAGCCAACTGCGTCGTCGTAATCAAATAAGTCGCCAAATCAGCCACAAACGCCGTCATGAAAACCCGCACATAAAACGGGGAATTCTTCAAAGGCCGCCACACCAAATAATAAGCAATCAACGGGCCACCAATCGCCATACTCATTGCATTCGCACCCAGCGTACTGATCCCCCCATGAGCCACCAACAACGCCTGAAAAATCAGCGCAACCGTACCCAAAATACCAACCACAAATGGGCCAAACAGCATCGTGCCAATCCCAGTTCCAGTAGGATGGCTACTCGAGCCAGTTACACTTGGGATCTTCAGCGCACTTAGCACAAAAATAAAGCCACCGGCCAAGCCCAGATAAATCCGCTTCTCAGGCTGTTCGCGCAAAATCGCCCCCACCTGCCGGATACCAATGATCCAAAACGGCAACGCCACAGCCCACCAGAAAAGCGCCCATTGCCACGGCAAAAACCCCTCCATCACATGCATCTGCATCGGCGCGGCCGACACAACCTGCGCCGATCCTAAAACCAGCAGGGCAATCAAGCCCAATTTCCACTTTTTACTCAAAACCTTCTTCATTCTGCGTTTCTCCTTACGACCATCGGAAGTGCCATCAGGCGCCGCGTCGAAAAATATTTTTTGCATCCGTATCAGTGAAAAAATCAGCTCCTACCTTCCAAATCAGCCTCAGCACTCAAAATCCTCTCCGTCAACTTCGCCCGCATCTCATCACTCACATCCCCCCACATTCCACGATCGGCCGCCTCCAGCAACCGTTCCGCCATCGCCTGGCTCGCCCACGGATTCGACTTCGCCAAAAACTCCTGCATC
>JAHDGV010000626.1 GCA_020631655.1 Chloroflexota bacterium
GCGGAAATCAGCGCATATCCGCGGCCGAAATGCTTAAGCAAAACTCAGGTCTCTTAAGCAAATTGGCTCAGCCGTATGACGGGGATTAAGAAAGTTGTTCGATCAACACACTCTATCTCCCGTCTCTATCTTTTAACTTAAACTTGATGCCAATCGTTGATGATTTGGTGCAACTCCTCGGCCGTCAATGCAAACTCCTCTTTAAACACCAACTCCTCGGTAATTTTTTCGTGATTGGCAAAACGAATTCGGACCACATCGATAAAGCGGGAGACCTTTTCCGCCTGATGGCGAAAACGCATTGAGCTCGTAAAACTTTGAATAATCGACTCTTGAGGGATAAATGCATACTCAAATTCTGCAAACGGATCCCCATGCCGCACAACAAAATTTTCGCTGTCTATTAAGATGCCAAAGATCCCGTCCCCTTGGGGGCTTGGCGGCTTAATTTTCTGCTGAACCCGCAGATTGCGCCACGCACGCCACGTTTGCCACAGCATCCACACCAGCAGGCTCAAACCGATTGAAAAGAGCAGGGCTAAGGTAGCTCCCTGCCACTGTGGGGCCACAAGTTCACTAACTTGCTCGTTAAGCCGTTCCCGGTTTGGAAGCAGGTAGTTGGGGATGAGGTAGAGAATCCCTACAGTCGGGATGCCGTAAAACAGTAATCTAGCAAAGGCTGACCCTGCTGTCCCTTCGGCCGGTTGGAAGGGGTAAAACTGGGTGTCTTTCTCTACGTTCCCAGAGAGAAATTGATCTTGATAGGTTGGGGGTAGTTCTGAAAAAATGACGGAGCCAATTTTTTGCATAAGTCAACGATAGCATCTGGCGAGCTATTCACACAGTTTATTAGGTTATAGCTAATCGAAAAATTAATCTTTTTCAAAATATATCAGCAATCAAAATAAATGCTCCTAGTCATACGGCTTGTTGTGGTTGCCCTGAGCAGGTATTTCCGGCCGTTTGACAGGGACTATGGGCCATTCTCGCCTTTCCATAGTTCAGATTACATGATTTTTACTGCTATATAGAATTTTAGACATCCCACTCAACCCACAGGCTTTGCGGCCCACGATGGGACGTATTAGGCGAATAGGTAAACGTTTGCCCTTCAACCAAACGCATTGATGGGATTCTACGCGTCAGCTCTTCAAGGAAAATCACGAGTTCAAGTCGAGCCAACGGAGCCCCCAAACAATAGTGATTCCCCATCCCGAATGATAAGTTTTGAATCGCATTTTTGCGCCGGATATCAAATTTCTCACCATCAGGGAACTTGCGCGAGTCCCTATTGGCGGCCGCCAAACTCACCAAAATCTGTGCATCTTTGGGGATGGTAACTCCCTCGAGCTCGATGTCTCGCTTTGCCACCCGCCGCCACGCGATCACGCTCGAGTCGTAACGCACAATCTCTTCCGATGCTCCCGGAATCAGCGATGGGTCAGCGCAAATCGCCTCCCAATTCTCCCGTTGCTCGAGCAGGGTGCGTATCCCGTTGCCTGATTGATTGGTTGTGGTTTCATGTCCCGCCATGAGCAGGCCAAACACCGTGATCAACAGCCGGGGCTTATCAAACCCCTCAGGATTTTCATCGCGCATACGGAGGATCAGCTCGCTGGTGTAGTCGTCCCCTGGTTCCTTTTCGAGCCGTGCAATCAGGTTTTCGCAAAAGCGCAGATATTCGATAAACGTGGGGATTTGGGCGACGATTTCCTCATCTGACAATTTGCCCCATGTGAGTAAGGCACGCCCCTGTGACCAGAGCTTGACCTGCTCAATGCTGTTGTCTGGGATGCCCAAAAAAGTAAACAGCACCCGGGCCGGAGTCTCGTACAACAGCTCTTTGGTGAGGTCTACTTTTCCTTTGTCGATAAATTTGTCTATCGCGTCGTTGACCAACCGGCGCACGTGTGGCTCGATCCATCTAACCCGTTTGGGGGTGAAGGCGTCTTTCAAAAAGGCGCGGACCTGCAGGTGATTGGGTGGGTCGTTGTTTGAAAGGGTTGGCACCAGCTGAAAGCCCTCGGCCGCAAATAGCTCGGCCGCCTCTTTGGGCCACGGCTGTATGGGGGATTGAGCCATGCGGGACGAGTAATCCTCCGTATTCACCAGCATGTCTCGCACATGTTCGTAGCGGGTCACCACAAAGTGGTTGATCTCCGGGCTAAAAAAGACCGGTTCCTCACGGCGAGCTTCAGCTAAAAATTCGTAAGGGTTGCTGAGATAGGGATCTTTAAACGGATTAAATGATTCTCCGAGCGCGGTCACGGGGCAACCGATAGGGACATTATTAACAACGGTCGGTTTGGTGTAGAAGTCTTGGGTCATGGGGGGGCTTTTGGCTCTTGGCCTATGGCTTTTAGCTTTTGTTCTCAAGACAATAGCATTGCATATCGCACGGGTTGAGCTAAAAGCCAAGAGCTAATAGCTAAAAGCCATTAAATAAACGTCGCAATTTCATTGAGCGCTTTCTTTTGTTTCGCCTTGCTGGGGATTTCGCAATCCTCGGCCGGATATCCCACGATCAGCAGGATTAGAGCACGTTCGTTTTTCGGCCGATTGAGAATTTCGTTCAAGAACCCCATCGGGCTAGGGGTGTGGGTGAGCGAGGCCAAGCCACACTGGTGCAGGGCGG
>JAHDGV010000627.1 GCA_020631655.1 Chloroflexota bacterium
TAACCGGCCGCTGGTGCAATATCTTCTACGTCCTCAATTTGGTCTGCAACCGCGCTACGATTGAAATAGAACGCAAAGGCAAATCCGGTAGCCAGCATCCAAATTCCGTACAGGCCAGGGATAATGGCCATTTCGTTATTGGCCAAAATGGTCAGGGCGATAGTGATCGACAAAGTTGAGTTCTGCAATCCGGTTTCGATCCCGATGGTGGTCGATTGGGTTTGCCCAATGCCAAACGCTTTGGCAACCAAATATCCGACAGCCAAAGCCACGATGTTAAGCGCGATAAAGGCTAGGGCGAAACGCGGCCCTTCAACCAAAATCGTTTCCCAGTTTTGAACAACCAATCCCAAAATAACCAAGAGCAAGAAAACGCCTGAGAATATTTTTGAAGCATTTTTGGTCCGCTCAGCAAACTGCGGCCGCCAAGCCCGAATCCCCATACCGATCAGAACCGGCACAAGGGTTAGTGCGGCCACCTGGATCATGACAGAGCCTACCGGAAAATCGATCGCTTCTCCACCTTCTGAAAAGAGTCGGAAGGCAACGGTGAGCAACAGCGGAATTGAAAGCCATGACATCAAGTTTGAAATAGCGGTGAGTGTTACCGACAAGGCGCGATCAAGCTCGGCCGCATGCGACACCAAGTTCGATGTGGTTCCGCCAGGAGAAGCGGCCAACAGCACAATGCTGATCGCGAACACCGCCTCCAGCGGGAAAACAAGGGCCACCAAAATACCGATAATGGGGAGCAAAATAAGCTGACAAAGCAGGCCAACACCAACCGCTTTCGGCTGAGACAAGACTCTTTTGAAGTCTGCAACGGTTAGTGACATTCCCATTGCGATCATGATAATAACAATGGCTAAGGGGAGTACAACTTCTGATAAGACGCTAGATTCCATGGGGTTTTTCCTTCCTCCAAAGTCGTGGAGGGCTGAGGGGTACTCAGATAGTGGCCGGGATTTTAACAATGAATCCCAAATGGGGAAACCTTAAAAAACGGCTGCTTTTTTGCTAAACTTGGTGCCTACCTCAAGGCCATTCAAGGAGATTTCGATGTCACCCGTTTTCAAAAAAATGAATCTTAAACCAAACCATAACCCGATACTGGTTGTAGATGCTCCTGACAGTTTTGACTCAGAAATAACGTTGTTGGAAGATGTGGTGGTTAATACTGATCCGGCCGAGATAACCAAAACAACGTTCGCCTTGGCATTTGCAATCACCGTAGAGCAACTAGAGGCGGCCGCCGCAATGCTGGCCGAGAAAACAGAGGGGGACGCCGTTGTCTGGCTGGCATACCCAAAAACCAGTTCAAAAAAATACAAAGGGGAGTTTAATCGAGACACCAGCTGGGGGGCTTTGGGCAAACATGGCTTTGAGCCGGTTCGGCAGGTGGCTATAGACGCAGATTGGTCGGCTCTCCGTTTTAGACGGGTTGAATTTATAAAATCTTTAAAACGTAGCAACAAAAGGGCTGCAACCGCCGAAGGCAAAAAACGGACCCAAGATAATCAATAAGGGGTAGAGAAAAAATCAGGGGTGTCTGTTAGGCTAAATTCCCATTCAAAAAACGATCAACCAAATCAGGAACATTGAGAGGGGGCATTTCTAGTTCTGGATTGGCGGAACGCAGCATGTTGTTGACGATGGCGGGACCCAGCAGAGTCGTTACCATCAAAACAGGATCCCCCGCCCGTATCACCCCATCCGCCTGATAGCGGGCGATAATGCCGCCAAATAATTTGATCTGCTCATGCGGCACACGCATCGTCTCGCGTAGTTCGGGGTACCGGACCATTTCGGCCATGATGAGGGGGAACAGCCGGCCGGCGTGTGCGGCCGTAACGCCACTGTGACTGTTCACAATTTTGGCTAAATCAGCTTTTACATCTCCCGTGTACTCAACGGGTGAATGGTCAAATTTAAAGCGCAGATGGGCCACCGCCATTGCAACCAGTTCAGATTTACTCCCATATTTTCTAAATAGAGTCACCTCGTTCATGCCTGCTTTTTGGGCGATGCGTTTTGTCGTTGAACCCGCATACCCATTTTCTAGCAGAGTAAATAGAACCGCCTCATATACCTCTTCGTCATTGATCTGTTTGGCCATAGTGAATATTGTAATCTTCTTAGTTGTTTTAATGCAAGTGTTGACTTGCGTTTTGAAGAACGCTAGAATGCAAGCGTTCACTTGCAACCAGTCGCAAAACAATCCCGAGGTATCAAGATGTTTAAACAGTTAGCAGATGTTTTACTCAGGCGGCAAAACAAAGAAGCAACCGCCCCATCTCTAGACAAAATGCTCGAAAGTGCAGACAAGCACATCAAAAACTATGATCCAAAAGATCTGATTTTGCCTTTGCCAGAGTCTAAGCCACGGACTCCGTTTGATTCTGGCTTACCGGCCGAAAAGATGACGATGGCCAACTTAAGCGGCCGTCAACGGCTCCGAGTTCTCCCCCGTGCGCTCCCCCTGTTTTGGAACATGACCAAAGCGGGCCGGATGTACGATGGGACAGTGCATACCGATAAAGATGCCCCGGCCGAACTGATTGCCCAAATGGAATCGCTGATGAAAGCGGCCGGTACAAAAGATATCGCCTACATCGAGGTGCCGCGCAACGC
>JAHDGV010000628.1 GCA_020631655.1 Chloroflexota bacterium
TTTCACCGATGGTAGTCGGTTTGATCTGGCGCTATCTGCTAGACGGCCGGACCGGTATTATTCCTCACTATGTGGGGCAAATCGGTGAGGCACTCCCGTTTTTGCAACCGTTAGGTTTTGTGAAACAGGGGTATTTGGCCAATATCGATACGGCACTACCGGCCGCTATTGGGGTTGATATCTGGCAGTGGACACCGTTCATTTTCATTATTATTTTGGCCGGATTGCAGGCACTACCGGCCGACGTGATCAACGCCGCCTACATCGATGGGGCGAACTGGTGGCAAATGACCTTGCGGGTCAAGCTACCGATGATTCGTTCGCTGATTATCGTCACGCTGTTGCTCCGCTTGGTTGATGTGTTCCGTGCGCTCGAAGTACTTTTTGTGATGACGTTTGGGGGACCGGCTCAAGCAACGGAAGTGCTTTCAATCAAAATATATAAAACCGCCTTTGCCGCGCGAGATTTGGGATATGCCTCCGCAATCTCCATGGTTTTGATCGGCATCACGCTTCTGATAAGCGTCTTCATTTTAATTTATAACAATCCAATTGAAGAAAGGGGGAAATAAGAAACCATGGCTCGGAACTTATCACTTGATCACGCTCATGCCGACGATGCGGTTCCAACCCGCCGTCGCATCAATTGGAACAAGGTGGGTCATTATGCTCTGCTCATCCTGTTGACCATCATCATTCTGGCACCGATTTATGTCATCATCATGACATCGCTTAAGCGGAATGTTTTGACGCTGTCTAAAACGCCGGTCTGGATTTTTACCCCGACCTTTTCAAACTACGAAGAGATTCTGACCAATCAAAACTTTGTGCGCCATCTCATGTCGTCTGTTTATGTGGGATTGCTCTCAACGATTGTGACGCTGTTTGTCTCTAGCTATTGCGCTTATGCGATTGCACGCATGAAGTTCCCCGGCCGTGGATTAATGGCGAACACCACGCTGGTGGTCCGCATGGTTCCACCGGTTGTTCTGACTGTGCCGCTGGTTGTCATGTGGCAGGGATGGGAGCTGTACTGGTTTGAATCAGCGTGGCACAACCGCTATTTGGAATGGATTGCGCAGACGTCGCTGTGCACGGCCGACGGCGACTTTATGGATGCGCTGTGCCAAATCTTTATAGATGGGTTGTCTGACGGCCGAATAGGCTTGGTGCTCTTTTACTCCGCTCTGAATCTGCCGTTTGTGATCTGGCTCCTGATCGGCTTTATCCAGCAAATTCCGGTTGATCTGGAAGAAGCGGCGATTGTAGATGGGGCGTCTGCCTTTCAACTGTTTAGACTGATTATTTCACCCCTTTTGCGGGGTGGATATGCGGTTGCGGCGATCTTTACCTTCCGCATTGCGTGGAACGAGTTGATTCTGGGGCTAATTTTGACCGGCCGACGAACCTACACCTTGCCGGTAAAACTAAATGCCTTGATCGACCCTGACGGGATGCAATGGGGCATGCTGATGGCGATGGGAACGCTGATTCTCATTCCACCTCTATTATTAACATTCTTCTCTGCTCGCCAGATCATTCAAGGAATGACGGCCGGAGCGGTTAAAGGCTAATAATAATTAATAAAGAATAATTAACTGTGAATGGTTAACGGAGGTCGCCTGCATTAACCGTTAAGAATTAGTTGTTCTTTATTAATTATTTAAAATTTTTATGGATAAGCCATTATTACAAATTGCGCTAGACACCTACGATCTACCGTCTGCGCTGGGGCCGTTGCAAAAAGCGGCCGAAAATATCGATGTGATCGAAGTGGGCACGATTTTGTGCCTTTCCGAAGGGATGCATGCGGTGCGGGCGATCAAAAGCCTGTTCCCAAACAAAACGGTGCTGGCCGATGTCCGTATCGCTGAGGCGGGTGCCATCATTTCAAAGATGTGTTTTGATGCCAACGCAGATTGGGTCAGCGTTGTGAGCGGTGCGGCCCCAAGTTCGTTTGAAGTGGTTTTGGCCGAAGCCCAATCCCGCCCAAATAAAGATATGCAGGTGGAGCTGAGCGACGGCTGGACGTGGGATCAGGTGAAAGGCTGGGCCGATTTGGGCATTCAACAAGTTATCTTTAAACGGAGCCGTGATCTTGAAGCGAAGGGGATTCTGACTTGGGAAGAAAGCTCGTTTGAGACGATCCAGAAGCTTCATGATTTAGGGATGAAGGTGACGGTGACCGGCGGGGTCAAAGTCAAAGACATCCCGCTGTTTAAAGATGTGCCGGTGTATGTGTTTATTGCCGGCCGTGCTATTGTCAAAGCGGACGATCCGGCCGCGGCCGCGCTGGAATTCCAGACAGCGATCAATCAGCTAATCAGCTAATCAGCACGCTTCGCTTGTCAGCTAATCAGCTTGTTGGTTTGGAATGAAACATCTTTGTACAAACAAAGGATATTTCATAAGCAAACAAAAGCTGAGAGCTGATCGCTAATGGCTGACAGCTAAAAAACATGAAACGATTTGATGCCACAACGATAGGAGAAGGGAAACTGCGCTACTGCGTTCCGGCCGGTGTGCGGCTAGAAGATGCCGAAGATTTTAAGATCAGTATCACTGGTACAGAAGGGAACGTGATGGCGTTGCTGTCCCGGCTGGGTCATCAAACGGGATGGGTCAGTCA
>JAHDGV010000629.1 GCA_020631655.1 Chloroflexota bacterium
GGATATTCACATTTTCAGCATGTAGGAGCTTGCTAGCCTCCCTGTCATTTGGTCATGGCAAAACCTGCATTTGAAAACAAGTTACAGGCCAATGACTGGGAGTTTGTTCAGACAATTTTCAATCACCGATTTCTTGGTTTGAGGTGAGCTTACTTTGCTGGGCCGAGCGATAAAAATGGAATCCGATTAATGCCAGACTGCCAATAACAGTAATCGTCGCACCGGTCAGAAATAGATTGCGGAAACTAAACAGCGTCACAATGTATCCGCCGGATAGTGCCATGAGCGCAAAGCTCAACCCGGCCGAAAACGCCATCACCCCAGACATGAGCGCATGATGGCGCGTTTCAAACAGCTCCAAAACGTAGACCTGAAAGGCTGGGTATCGCATGCCGGTCAAAAAACGAGCCATGATAAAGCCTAAGCCAGCCACCCACCAAACCGGAATAAATGCGATGGGGAAGATAAACAAAGCCGCCCCCAGCGACCCGATAATCGCAACCACGATATTACTGTAGCGCTTGCTGAGCAGAGGGAAAAGGAGTGCACCGGCAACACCGGCCAAACGACTAAAAGAGGTTAATAGGCCGATGCGGGAGGTGGGCTGAGCCAGTTCCGTATCAAGATACACATTGATAAACGTGGCGGTTGTCGCCAGCCCTGCAACCTGCATCATCCGGATAAAGGCGATAACAAGGATGAGCGCGATAGGTAGTAACCACAAATTTAAACTTCGACTTTCCCCTTTTTGCTCAGATTGTTTGATTTCACCGTCTGGTTCGCTGGTACCCATCATTAAAAAGAGGGCGGGGATCATGAGCAGGGCCATGATCTGCATCGGGTAGCGATATGGGGTTGGTTCCGTTAGGGGAATTTGGGTGAAAGCGCTGATCCACTCTGGCAAAAAGCCACCGATCAGACTGCCTGTAAATGAGGCAAATGAAGTGATTGCGACTTGAACTGAGAACAGGTTGTTCCGGCCGCCATCAGATGCTGAACTCATCATAAACGGACTGCCGTTTACAAAGACGGCCGACCAGCCACCCATGAGCAACACATAGCTGACAATGAGCCAGCCGCGTTGCCAATCAGTCGCAAATTCGGCGAACGGGAGCACCATCGCACCGGTTAACACAAAGACGAGACCGCCAACAAGCATGACCCGACTACCCCAGCGGGAACCGAGCAATCCGGCCGGGAGACCCACAAATGCGAAGGCGAACAGTCCGGCCGAATTAACGATGCCGATAAAGTCAGCGTCGTACCCCAATCGGAGCATGAAGAGGTTAAAAAGGACCGCATAAACTCCATCAACTCCCAGACCCAGCAAAAGTGATGCGAGAAGAAATAGGCGAATACTTCGGTTAAAGCCGCGGAACGTAGATAGTAGCGAGCCGATCATTGTCGCTTACCCCACTTGAGAAAATGTTGGGGAATTGTCTCCCGCTTTTACATATGGGCAAAATGATGGCGGCCATATTGATCGATGGATCAAAAATTGAGAAAAAACTGATCGATTGTCCTGTTCTGTTTGGCTTTTAGACATTTAAATGGGACGTTAACTTGAAAAAATAAAGGAACTCTGCAACAATAGTTACCCACGGGTAACTATTGTTGTCAGTCAGTAACCTGTCAAGTTTGATAGCTCGCTCTATACTTCACCAAAAGCATGTTTAAAAAGATTTTAGTCGCCAACCGAGGCGAAATTGCCAAAAGAATTTTCACCGCCTGTCGTGAGCTGGGTGTGACGAGTGTTGCCATCTATTCAGATGCGGATGCAGGTTCCCAATGGGTATTGGCGGCCGATGAGGCCTATCCGCTGGGAGGTACCACAGCGGCCGAGAGCTATCTCGATATGCAAAAGGTGATTGGAATTGCCAAGACCAATGGGGTTGAAGGGATTCATCCCGGCTACGGTTTTTTGAGCGAAAATGCGGAGTTTGCTGAAGCGTGTGGCGCGGCCGGAATTAAGTTTATCGGCCCCAGCCCTGCGGCGATGCGACTGATGGGGAGCAAAGCAAGTGCCCGGGAAGTGGCACAGAACGCAGGTGTGCCGGTCACACCGGGCGTTGATGGAGCAGGCAAAAGCGATGCAGAACTGCAACAGGCGGCCGACGAAATCGGTTATCCCGTTTTGATCAAAGCCAGTGCAGGGGGTGGGGGCAAGGGAATGCGAGTGGTTGAGTCGGCCGGAGAATTTGTCGGAGCGTTGCAATCGGCGCGGAGCGAAGCGGCCAACTCGTTTGGGGATGACCACATCATCCTAGAAAAATATTTTACCAAGATCCACCACATCGAAATTCAGATTTTGGGAGACGAACACGGCAATGTGCGCCATCTATTTGAGCGTGAGTGCTCGATCCAGCGCCGTCACCAAAAAATTATTGAAGAGACTCCGTCTCCAACGATTTCAGATGAAATCAGGCTGGAGATTGCAAATTCGGCCGTTCGGTTGGCCCAATCGGCCGGATATTTTTCGGCCGGAACCGTTGAGTTTATGTATACGGGTGACGGCAATTTTTACTTGCTGGAGATGAATACTCGTTTGCAGGTTGAACATCCCATCACCGAACTGGTAACCGGCCATGATTTGGCCCAGTGGATGATCAAAATCGCGGCCGGGCAAACG